>NZ_NSDH01000052.1:0-34857 GCF_002289525.1 Bacillus sp. 7705b
GCCGCCAAGCAAAAGGGTAAAACCCAGCTCATTGAGCTGGGTTTTTTGTTTGTCCAAGTACAAGTGAAATCAAAACAATACAAACACCGACAGCTTATATAGCCCATATACTGATCTCAAGATTCCAAAAGATCTAAATAATGTATACAATAACAGGTTTCAGGAAAGGCTAATTGTACGGAGGTGGGGACGATGGACGAAACGGTTAAACACCATCAAACATGTATTATTTGCGAACAAGAGAAAAGCAGAGGGATTCATCTTTATACAAAATTCATATGCTTAGATTGTGAGAGAAAAGTAATTTCTACAGCGACTTCCGATCCTGACTATGCCTTTTATGTCAAAAAATTAAAGAGCATTCATACACCGCCATTATATTCTTAGACCTGAGAAGGTCTTTTTTTGTACCATTTTTCACTTTATATAAAGCAGTGGATACGATAAAAGAACATGAAACTTGTTTAGGGACTAAACGTAGTAGATAATAATGTTAAATATGAAATACTCACAGGAGTCGATGAAGTGATGCATAGATTTCTTCAATTTTTGATATGGAGTTTCACAAGCAGTGCGACTTTTGTTTTCATAGGATTATTGAGTTTTTTTGGTTTAAACCAATCACTTTTTTTATCTTTCGTATATGGCGTCTCATCAGCAGCTCTCGTATACACAGCGGGTTTGTGGAATTCAAGACGGTTATTTCTTAAAAAACATGAACTGACGAGAAGAGAATATGCGTACATCAAGAAAAATCTTGAGGAAGCAAGGCAAAAAATAATTCGTCTTAGAAAAGCTTTATTTCAGGCGAAAAGTATCCAGATGTTTAAGCAAAATGCAGAGATGCTGAGACTTGTCAGAAGGATCTATATATTAACCAAAAAAGAGCCAAAACGGTTTTATCGGGCTGAGCGTTTCTTTTATCAGACTCTAGATTCTGTTGTGGAACTGACTGAGAAATATGCTTTTCTTTCTTCCCATCCGAAAAAAAACAAAGAGCTTTCGATGTCGTTGAGTAAAGTGCGTATCACACTTGCTGAATTGACGAAGCGTTTAGAAGAAGATTTAACTCAATTAATGGGCGACGAAATTGGTGAACTGCAATTTGAATTAGATGCAGCGAAGCATTCTTTGAAAAAATAACGGAAGGGGCAAGGACGGTGAATAAAGATCGAAGCGAACTTCAAATAGACGGATTGTTGGCAGACCCTTTTGGGGATATCGAAATACCAAAGGGGGAGGCTGTCGAATCAGAAAAGCAGCCAGTGCGGCTTGTCGATGTTCTGCCCGAAGAAAACAAAGAAAAAGCATACCAGCTGGCTGAACAGATTGATCATAACAATATGAACAGTATTGTCTTATACGGTTCACAAGCTCAGTCTAAGCTGCTGAATTTTTCTCATACGATGATTGATCATGTTCAAAAGAAGGACGTCGGGGAAATCGGTGAAATCCTTGGTGAGCTGATGAAAAAGCTGGAACAAGTAAATCCAGATGAACTGCAGTCTAAGAAAAAAGGTTTCTTGGCACGCATGTTTGGGAAAGTGTCTCATTCTCTTCAGGAGGTACTGTCAAAGTATCAAAAGACCAGTGTGCAGATAGACAGAATCAGTTTAAAACTTGAGCATTCAAAAAATGCATTACTCAGTGATAATAAGCTGTTAGAGCAGTTATATGATAAAAACAAAGAATATTTTTCTGCACTGAATGTTTATATTGCTGCTGGTGAATTAAAGCTGGATGAATTAAGAACGAAAACAATTCCTGAACTGAAACGACAGGCCGAGTCAAGTGAACATAATCAAATGGCCGTTCAAGAAGTAAACGATTTGATCCAATTTGCTGACCGACTGGATAAAAGAGTGCACGATTTGCTCTTGAGCAGGCAAATTACCATACAAAGCGCTCCGCAAATCAGGTTAATTCAAAATACGAATCAGGCATTAGCTGAAAAAATCCAGTCATCCATTGTAACTGCAATCCCGCTTTGGAAAAACCAAGTAGCGATTGCATTGACACTCTTACGGCAGCGAAACGCTGTGGATGCACAACAAAAAGTATCCGATACAACAAATGAACTTTTGCTAAAAAACGCGGAGCTTTTAAAAACGAATACAATTGAAACAGTGAAAGCCAACGAACGAGGGATTGTTGATATTGATACGTTAAAGAAGGTGCAGGAAAGCTTAATCAGTACGCTTGAAGAAACGCTGACGATTCAAGAAGAAGGGCGGCTCAAACGCCGACAGGCTGAAGAAGAGCTCATGATGATGGAAGGCGATTTGAAGCAAAAGCTGCTCGCGATAAAGGAAAGGTAGTTTACCAGTAAGTCTTAGCTTTAAGTTCTGTCATAGGAACGATATAATAAAGAGTAAGAATACACATTCAAGGGATTGTTTTAATGAACACACCTTTATATCATGCACTGATTCAACATGCGAGAAGGAATTCTCATTCATTTCACGTTCCGGGACATCACAATGGAGATGTCTTTTTTGATGAGGCTAAGACCATATACAACCCGCTTCTTACAATTGACCTGACTGAACTATCGGGGCTGGATGATTTGCATCATCCTTCAGGTGTAATTAAGGAAGCCCAAGATCTTGTCAGCCAATTGTATGGATCGGCAGAAAGTTTTTTTCTTGTGAACGGCACGACTGTCGGAAACTTAGCGATGATTTTATCAGTTTGTGATCCTGGAGATACGATCCTGATCCAAAGAAACTGCCATAAATCTGTCTTTCATGCTGTTGATTTGGCTGAAGCTGAGCCGGTTTATCTCGCACCTGACATTGATGAAATAATGCATGTGCCTACGCATGTTTCGCTTGATACGATAAAAGAAGCTCTAAAGGCATATCCAAATGCGAAGGGGTTGGTGCTGACCAATCCCACATACTATGGACATAGCGCGGATTTGACTGAAATCATTTCAGAGGCCCATCAATACGGGATTCCTGTGCTGGTGGATGAAGCGCATGGCGCACACTTTGTTTTAGGGGAGCCTTTCCCGGCTTCAGCGTTGCAAATGGGAGCAGATATTGTTGTTCAGTCGGCGCACAAAACGTTGCCTGCCATGACGATGGGGTCTTATTTGCACCTCAATAGCAACAAGATTGAACGGAACCGGGTAGCGGATTACTTGAATCGTTTACAAAGCAGCAGCCCGTCTTATCCGATAATGGCTTCATTGGATCTTGCCCGCGCTTATGTGCAGCATATGATAGAGGAACAAAAGCTTTCTGACGTTCTGCAGCATATTCAATCGATTAAACAAACGTTTGATTCACTTGCATATGCTGAAGCGGTTGAACCGGCCAATCAACGGATTACAACGGATCCGCTGAAGCTCACCATTCGTTCCAAATGCGGCCATTCAGGTTTTACACTGCAAAAAATATTAGAGCGTGTCAACATATTCACAGAGCTTGCCGATGAAAATCAGGTTTTGCTTGTTCTTCCCTTGGGAGGAAAAAGAAGAATTACTGCTGAAACGATTAAGAAAATCGATCAAGAGATCGAAAAGACTCCATCGGACCAGATGAATGTTTCTGCAGAATGGGGAGCACAGCCTATTACTGTAATGCCTTATTCAAAAAAGGTTTTAAACACGTTACAGAAAGAATATGTGGGTTTTGATAAAGCGGCAGGCCGGCTGAATGCAGAGGATGTTATACCTTATCCGCCGGGAATTCCGATGATTATGGCAGGCGAAAGAATCACAAGGGAAAGCGTGCAAAAGCTCAGCCGCTTGATCAGCATGAAAACGCATGTTCAAGGGAATATGAAAATCAATGAGAAGCAATTACTTGTTTATATAGAAGAGGAGAGATCATGAGCGGTTTATTTATTACATTTGAAGGTCCTGAAGGCGCGGGAAAAACGACTGTATTGCAGGAAATAAAAAAGATACTGGCAGCAGAAGGCCTTCAGGTTACAGCAACACGGGAACCAGGCGGCATAGATATCGCAGAACAAATTCGAGAAGTTATTCTAAACGAAAACAACACGTTAATGGATCCGAAAACAGAAGCTCTCTTATATGTAGCGGCAAGACGTCAGCATTTAGTTGAAAAAGTAACACCTGCTTTAGAGCAGGGGCATATTGTACTTTGTGACAGATTCATAGACAGTTCACTCGCATACCAAGGATATGCAAGAGGTCTTGGGATTGATGAGGTTCTTTCGATTAACCAATTCGCCATTGGGGATATGATGCCTCATGTCACAATTTATTTTTCAATTGATCCGGAAGAGGGCCTGAAGCGTATTGATGCGAACGGCTCTCGGGAGAAAAACCGGCTCGATCTGGAAAAGTTGAGCTTCCATACAAAGGTTCAGGAAGGTTATCGGGAGCTGATGAAACGTTTTCCAGAAAGATTTCATTCAGTTGATGCAGCACAATCGAAAGACCTCGTTGTTCAGGACGTTCTAAAGGTTATCAAAGAAGCGTTGAAAAAAATTCAATTGTGACCTGTTTCTCATTAGTTGATATAATAATGTAAACGAGATCATTGTTGTTTCCAATCTAAAGGAGGCCTTTACAGATGAAATTAATAGTGGCAGTTGTACAAGATCAGGACAGCAACAGACTTTTGAAAACTTTAACAGATCACAACTTTAGAGTCACAAAGCTTGCGACGACGGGAGGATTTCTTAAATCAGGCAATACAACGTTTATGATTGGTGTCGAGGATATTCGGGTCGATAAAGCATTGAGCCTCATTAAAGAAAACGGACAGAAACGTGATCAGATGATTGCTCCTGTATCTCCAATGGGCGGAAATGCTGATTCATATGTCCCTTATCCAGTCGAAGTTGAAGTTGGCGGAGCGACAGTGTTTGTCCTTCCAGTCGATGAATTTCATCAATTTTAAGGATTTGAAACTGTGAAAATTAATAAAGATATACGCACATTTATAGATAATAAGCAGCTTCCTTCTATGAAAACAGCTGAGATTTCAGCATCTTTTAAAACATCAATGGAGAACCAAAGCAGCAAATTGAAGTTTGATCAGCTGACCAGGATGTTAACGGACATAGAAGCATTTGGGAAAAGACTGACGAAATCACGAAATTTTAAAGACTTGGCAAGATTTAAAGGGCTTGTGAAACGTTTTGTCAAAGAAGCTGTTGACAGCGGCCTTTCACATGAAACGTCGAAAAGCTTTGATCTTTACGGAAACAGCAGAACGCTGGGACTTGTGAAAGAAATAGACGAGAAATTGATAAAGCTTACTGAAGAGATGATGGATCAGGAAAAACCGGCAATTGATTTGCTGGAGCGTATTGGCGAAATAAAAGGTTTATTGATTAACCTTTACACATAGAGAGTGATACAATGGCAATATCCTGGAAGGAAATGACCGAGCTTCAGCCCAGAGTAATGAAGCTTTTATATAATAGTATTGAGAAGGACAGACTATCACACGCTTATTTATTTGAGGGCAAAAAAGGAACAGGCAAGCTGGAGGCCGCAATGCTTCTTGCGAAAAGCTTTTTTTGTCTGGAAGACGGAGCAGAGCCTTGTGAGAACTGCAGAAATTGTAAGCGGATTGAGTCGGGGAACCACCCTGATCTCCATCTGGTCCAGCCTGATGGGTTATCGATTAAAAAGGCGCAAATTCAAGCGCTGCAAGAAGAGTTTTCTAAAACAGGGCTTGAATCGCATAAAAAGCTGTACATCATATCCCATGCAGATCAAATGACGGCTAATGCGGCAAACAGCCTGCTGAAGTTTTTAGAGGAACCGAACAGAGACACAATGGCCATCCTTATCACTGAGCAGCCTCAAAGGTTATTGGATACCATCATTTCAAGATGCCAAACCCTTCCTTTTCAGCCTTTGCAGCCCAAAGCAATTGAAGACCGACTGATAGAACAGGATGTCTTGCCTCATATGGCGAGGCTCCTGGCGAACATGACCAACAATGTAGCAGAAGCAGTCGAATTAAGTCGAAATGATGAGTTTGCAGAGTCTAGAGCGAAAGTGATAAAATTGTATGAAGTCTTACACCAGCGGAAAGGACATGCCTTTTTCTTTATTCAAGATCAATGGATGCCCTTTTTCAAAGAAAAAACCCATCAAGAAATGGGTCTTGATATGCTCTTATTGATATATCGCGATGTGTTGTCCATCCAAATAGGAAATGAAGATAAATTGATTTATCAAGACTTATTCCAATCAATAAAACAGCATGCGCTACAATCAACACAACAAAGCGTTACGAACCAGATACTTGCTGTTTTAGAAGCAAAGAAACGGCTTCATTCCAATGTGAATGTGCAGGGATTAATGGAGCACTTGGTGTTAATGTTGCAGGAGGGATAAGCTTGTACAATGTAATTGGCGTCCGCTTTAAAAAAGCGGGTAAAATATATTATTTCGATCCGAATGGATTTCATATAGAACAAGACAGCTGCGTAATTGTAGAAACTGTCAGAGGTGTTGAGTACGGCCAGGTTGTTGTCGCGAATAAACAGGTGGATGAGCATGATGTTGTGCTTCCGCTCCGTAAAGTGATACGCGTGGCTGACGAGCGCGATCTTCTCATTGTAGAAGAAAATAAACAAGAAGCTTTATCAGCATTTGAAATATGCCAAAAGAAAGTGATAGATCACGGCTTGGATATGAAGCTGGTCGATGTGGAGTTTACGTTTGACCGTAATAAAGTGATTTTTTACTTCACTGCTGACGGCCGAGTAGACTTCAGAGAACTTGTAAAGGATTTAGCCTCCATCTTTAAAACAAGGATTGAGCTTCGCCAGATTGGGGTGAGAGATGAGGCAAAAATGCTCGGAGGAATCGGCCCTTGCGGCAGAATGCTTTGCTGTTCAACATTCCTCGGAGATTTTGAACCTGTGTCCATTAAGATGGCGAAGGATCAGAACCTATCCTTAAATCCAACAAAGATTTCTGGTCTTTGCGGACGTCTGATGTGCTGTCTGAAATACGAAAACGATGAGTATGAGACTGCAAAGGAACAGCTTCCGGATATAGGGGAAATGATTACGACAGCAAACGGGCCTGCAAAAGTCGTCGGGCTGAATATTCTGGAACGGGTGCTTCAGGTGGAACTGATGAACCGTGAAAAAGTGATAGAATATACTTGGGAAGAGCTCTTGGAAGAGGGCGTCGTATCCGCACAAACCACAGATTAACGAGGTGTGGAACCTTGGATAAAAAAGAGTTATTTGATACCGTCATTAACTTAGAAGAACAAATCGGCTCGCTTTACCGGCAGCTGGGGGATTTAAAGCAGCATATCGGTGAGATGATTGAAGAAAATCATCATTTACAGCTTGAAAATAAGCATTTGCGTAAACGGCTGGACGATACGACGCAGCAGATTGAAAAGTTTAAAGCTGATAAAAAAGAATCAAAAACACAGAAAACAGAGCAAGCTGATATAGGGGAAGGATATGATAATCTGGCACGTCTGTATCAGGAAGGATTCCATATCTGTAACGTCCACTATGGAAGCGTCAGAAAAGAAGATTGTCTTTTCTGTCTGTCATTCTTAAATAAAAAATAAGGAAAAAGGCTTCCGCATCAGACGGAAGCCTTTTTCAAAGGTGCTGGAAAGGATAAGAAAATGGTTTCATTACATGACGATGAAAGATTAGATTATTTGCTGGCAGAGGATATGAAGATTATACAAAGTCCAACGGTGTTTGCTTTTTCATTGGACGCCGTGCTTCTCTCCAAATTTGCGTATGTTCCGATTCAAAAAGGGAAAATTGTTGATCTGTGCACTGGCAACGGTATTGTGCCGCTGCTGCTGAGTACAAGGTCAAAAGCCGACATTCTTGGAGTTGAAATTCAGGAAAGACTCCATGATATGGCTGTCCGCAGTGTGGCGTATAATGAGCTGCAGGATCAAATTCAAATCATACATGATGATCTGAAAAACATGCCTGAAAAGCTGGGGCATAATAGATATGATGTTGTTACCTGCAACCCGCCTTATTTTAAAACACCGAAACAGGCCGAACAAAATTTGAATGAACATCTCCGTATCGCACGACATGAAATTCACTGTACATTGGAGGATGTCATTTCAGTCAGCAGTAAATTGCTAAAGCAAGGAGGAAAGGCGGCGCTTGTTCACCGTCCGGGCCGGCTTCTCGAAATTTTTGAATTGATGAAGGCTTATCAAATTGAGCCGAAGCGTGTTCAGTTTGTCTATCCGAAACAAGGGAAAGAAGCCAATACCATTTTGGTTGAAGGCATAAAAGGCGGGCGTCCAGATTTGAAAATACTTCCTCCGCTGTTCGTGTATAACGAACAAAATGAATATACAAAAGAAATCAGGACCATTTTATATGGAGACAAATAACCATTTCTTTTATGTTGTACAGTGCAAAGACAACAGCTGGTATGCAGGGTATACCAACGATCTGCAAAAACGGCTGAAAACTCACAACGATGGAAAGGGCGCAAAGTATACAAAAGCAAGACGCCCGGTTGATTTAATTTTTGCTGAGGCTTTTGCAACAAAGCGGGAAGCCATGCAGGCGGAATATTACTTTAAAAAACTGACCCGCAGAAAAAAAGAGCTTTATATAGAAGAAAAACGGAACAGCAAGGAGGCTGTATATGTTAAGGCGCCAGATGAGCTTTAATGGAAAGTCGGATATGGGGATTCTTTATTTGGTTCCGACACCTATCGGAAATCTAGAGGATATGACATTTCGTGCGATCGAAACGCTTAAATCAGTGGATGCGATTGCTGCAGAAGATACGAGGCAAACAAAAAAGCTTTGCCATGTATATGAAATTGAAACACCGCTTGTCAGTTATCACGAACATAATAAAGAAAGCAGCGGCCACAAAATCATTGAATGGCTGAAGTCCGGGAAAAACATAGCGCTGGTCAGTGACGCCGGACTGCCGACAATTTCTGATCCTGGAGCGGAAATCGTCAAGGACTTTACGGAAATGGGCGGTTATGTTGTTCCTCTGCCGGGGGCCAATGCCGCATTAACAGCGCTGATCGCTTCAGGAATTGTACCGCAGCCTTTCTTTTTCTACGGATTTCTCAACAGGCAGAAAAAAGAAAAGAAGAAAGAACTCGATGTCCTCAAAAAACGGCAAGAAACGATTATTTTTTATGAAGCACCTCACCGATTGAAGGAAACCCTGTCTGTGATGTTAGACATATTAGGAGATCGGGACATTGCGGTGACCCGTGAACTCACTAAGAAATATGAAGAGTTTATAAGAGGAACAATATCCGAAGTGATAGACTGGGCAAATGAGGATCAGATCCGCGGTGAGTTTTGTCTTGTGGTCGAAGGCAATAAAGCTGAGGAAGCAGATGAAGAAACACATTGGTGGGAGAACCTATCTGCAAAAGAACATGTCGAGCATTACATCTCAAAGGGAGCGACATCAAAAGAAGCCATTAAAAAAGCGGCTGTAGATCGTAACGTCCCAAAACGTGAAATGTATGATGCATACCATATTCAGCAATAAAAAAAACGTTCTTGTGTCATAACAAGAACGTTTTTTGTGTAAAAAATGATTATTTAAGGTTTTGAAGCTGGTTTTGGATTTCGCTGATGATTTGCTCAGCGCCTTCTTTGCTTAGTACCAATTTGCCGCCAGCAAGTTTAAGGTTATCGTCAGAAACTTCACCAGTTACTTGGCAAGTCATGTTTGGTTTATATTTTTTAAGGATGATTTTTTCATCATCAACATAAATTTCAAGAGCATCTTTTTCTGCGATTCCAAGAGTACGACGCAGTTCGATAGGAATCACTACACGTCCTAATTCATCAACTTTACGTACAATACCAGTAGATTTCATAAACATTCTCCTCCCAAGAGATAATTATTGTTTAAATTATATTTTTCTTCGTCATTATTCGACAAAATCCTTACCTTCATAGCATAACAAGGTTTCCAATAATCGTCAATCCTTTTGTTTACTATTGATTGTAAGATTTAGTTCTTATAGTCAGTAATGGCTTTGAAAATACCGGAATAACAGCATTTTATAATTTTCTAATAAAGCTATTATCCTATGAAAAATCCTTTTAAATCAAGACTTTCGAACCAAGGTTTTTTATACCGTAAGATTATATACGACAAAATTCGACATGAACAGACTTTTTTTATTTTCATTAAACATTTTTAATTTTAATTATTCTTTTTAGGGGCATACGTATATATCCTTGATCTTAAAGGCTAAGATGGTATCATAGATAAAGGATAAATATAAAAATAGGTAATCATATATGATTTGCACTTATCGCCGCTCTCGTCCTTTGGGCGGGAGCTTTTTGACATTCTGATTGGGAGGTTTCAAGATGCCGCAAGAAAACAATACATTTTACATTACAACACCGATTTATTATCCGAGCGGAAAATTACATATCGGCCATGCGTATACAACAGTCGCGGGTGACGCAATGGCTCGCTACAAACGATTAAAAGGCTTTGATGTTCGCTATTTAACGGGAACGGACGAGCATGGGCAGAAGATTCAGCAAAAAGCTGAACAGGAAAACATTACGCCTCAGGAGTATGTGGATCGCGCAGCGGCAGATATTCAGAAACTGTGGAAACAGCTTGAAATCTCAAACGATGACTTTATCCGCACAACTGAAAAACGGCATAAAGTCGTCATAGAAAAGGTGTTTCAAAAGCTTCTTGATAACGGGGACATCTATCTTGATGAATACGAGGGCTGGTACAGTATCCCTGATGAAACATTCTATACGGAAACTCAGCTTGTGGATATTGAACGAAATGAAAAGGGTGAGGTTATTGGCGGGAAAAGCCCTGACAGCGGGCACCCTGTTGAATTGATCAAAGAGGAATCCTATTTCTTCCGTATGGGGAAATATGCTGACCGTCTTTTAAAATTCTATGAAGAAAACCCAACCTTCATTCAGCCGGAGTCACGTAAAAACGAGATGATTAACAACTTCATCAAACCCGGCCTTGAGGATTTAGCTGTTTCACGCACCACATTTGACTGGGGTGTGAAGGTGCCGGAAAATCCAAAACATGTTGTGTATGTTTGGATCGACGCACTATTCAACTATTTAACAGCACTCGGTTATGATACAGAAAATGATGAGCTATATCAAAAATATTGGCCTGCCGATGTTCATTTAGTTGGTAAGGAAATTGTGCGATTCCATACCATTTATTGGCCGATTATGCTGATGGCTCTGGATCTTCCGCTGCCGAAGCAAGTATTTGCGCATGGCTGGCTTTTGATGAAAGACGGAAAAATGTCGAAATCCAAAGGCAATGTTGTTGATCCAGTCACACTCATCGAACGCTACGGTTTAGACGAGCTTCGTTATTACCTGCTTCGCGAAGTGCCATTTGGATCTGACGGTGTCTTCACGCCGGAAGGTTTTGTTGAACGGATTAACTATGACTTAGCGAATGATTTAGGTAACCTTTTGAATCGTACTGTTGCTATGATCAATAAATATTTTGACGGGCAAATCGGTTCTTATAAAGGTGCCGTAACGGAATTTGACCAGACGCTTTCTTCCGTGGCTGAGGAAACAGTGAAATCATATGAAAAAGCAATGGAAAATATGGAATTCTCGGTGGCTCTTTCAACGTTATGGCAGTTGATCAGCCGTACTAATAAATACATTGACGAAACGGCTCCATGGGTTCTTGCCAAAGATCCTGAAAAAGAAAAAGAACTGCAGTCGGTTATGTATCACCTTGCTGAATCATTGCGTATTTCAGCCGTACTGCTTCAGCCGTTCCTGACAAAAACACCGGTAAAAATGTTTGAGCAGCTGGGTATCACGGCTGATGCTTTAAAAGCTTGGGACAGCATTACTGCTTTCGGCCAGCTTAAAGATACAAAAGTGCAAAAAGGCGAACCGTTATTCCCGCGTTTAGAGGCAGAAGAAGAAATTGCATACATCAAAGGGAAAATGCAGGGCTCAGCTCCAGCTAAAGAAGAGAAAAAAGAAGAAGAGCCGCAAGAGGTAGACCGTTTACCTGAAATTACGATCGATCAGTTCATGAATGTCGAACTTCGTGTGGCAGAGGTCATCGAAGCAGAGCCAGTGAAAAAAGCAGACCGCTTACTGAAGCTCCAACTTGATCTAGGCTTTGAGAAACGCCAAGTCGTATCCGGCATTGCAAAACATTATAAGCCTGAGCAGCTTATTGGAACAAAACTCGTATGTGTAACAAATCTAAAACCGGTTAAGCTGAGAGGAGAGCTTTCTCAAGGAATGATCCTTGCAGGAGAAGCAGACGGCGTATTAAAAGTCGTATCCATCGATCAGTCCTTACCAAAAGGCACAAGAATTAAATAATGATAAACAAAAGGTGTTTCACGTGTAACAATTCGTCGAACACCTTTTGTGTTTCGACAAGAAAGGAGCTTTTCATTTATGTTATTTGACACACATGCGCATTTAAATGCAGAACAATACAACACAGATCTAGAAGAGGTTATTGAGCGGGCGAAAGCTGAAAAAGTGGACCGTATTGTAGTCGTCGGTTTTGACCGGCCGACCATTACCCGGGCGATGGAAATGATTGAGGAATATGATTTTATTTATGCTGCCATCGGCTGGCACCCAGTTGATGCCATTGACATGACAGAGGAAGATTTGGCTTGGATTAAAGAGCTTTCTGCTCATGAAAAAGTGGTAGCGATAGGAGAAATGGGCCTGGATTATCATTGGGATAAATCTCCTAAAGATGTTCAAAAAGAAGTATTCAGAAAACAAATTGCCTTGGCGAAAGAGGTCAATCTTCCTATTATTATTCACAACCGTGATGCGACAGAGGATGTTGTTGCCATTTTGAAAGAGGAAGGCGCAGACGAAGTCGGCGGCATCATGCATTGCTTTACGGGCAGTATCGAAGTTGCAAGAGAATGTATGAAGATGAATTTTTATTTGTCATTTGGCGGTCCTGTCACCTTCAAAAATGCGAAGAAACCGAAGGAAGTTGTAAAGGAAATTCCGAATGATAGGCTGCTGATTGAAACTGACTGTCCGTTTCTTACACCAACTCCTTTTCGAGGGAAAAGAAATGAGCCAAGCTATGTAAAATATGTGGCGGAGCAGATTGCTGAATTAAGAGGAACAACCTTTGAAGAAATTGCATCAATCACGACTGAAAATGCAAAAAGACTTTTCCGTATAAACTGACAAAAAACGCTAGCAGGTTTTGTAAGAGCTTGTCCGTTCCGGCGTTTTTCCATAAAAGTTCTACATGCTTTCTTCTCCTCATAGGATAGGTTTGTCGACAAGTCTTTCTTCCGTTTCTCGGTGTGTTTCAGGATAATGAAGAAGACACTGAGCTTTTAGGAGAAGGAGAAGGGAGGGTTGACAGCCTTTTAGATACTCTATATAATCTCTCCGAGGAGAAGGAGGCGTTTTTCATCACACAAAAAATGAAAAAGCTGTTTTCCGTAAAGCTTAGCAAAAGCAAAGTCATTCTGGTTGCTGCTTGTTTGCTGCTGGCGGGAAGCGGGACTGCGTACGCAGCTCATGAGCTGACGAAACAATCAGTCTCAGTTTCTATCAACGGCAAAAAGAAAAATATACGCACACATGCAAAAACAGTCGGTGATCTTTTAGAAACACTCGATATAAAGACAAGAGACGAAGATAAGATCACACCTGCTAAAAAGACACAGATAACAGCAGATATGAATGTTGTGTATGAGGCTGCAAAACCTGTGAAGCTTACTTTAAACGGGGAAGAAAAGACATTATGGTCAACAGCAAAAACGGTCGGTGCATTACTGGACGAACAAGATGTTGATGTGAAAGAACACGATCAAATTGATCCTGCAATAGATACAGAAGTTTCGAAAGACATGAAAATTAACATAGAACCTGCGTTCCAAGTCACTGTGAACGATGCGGGGAAAGAAAAGAAGATCTGGACGACTTCGACTACGGTCGCTGACTTTTTAAAACAGCAAAAGATGAACATAAAAGACGAAGATAAAATCAAGCCTGCGTTAGACGAAAAGCTAACGAAAGGAAAGGCTGATATTACAATAACTCGTATCGAAAAGGTCACCGATGTAGTTGAAGAGAAAATAGCGTTTGATGTGAAAAAACAAGAAGACGCTTCTCTTGAAAAAGGGCAAGAAAAGGTCGTCCAAAAAGGAAAAGAAGGCAAGCTCAAAAAACATTATGAAGTCGTAAAGGAAAACGGCGAAGAAGTTTCCAGAGAGCTTGTAAAAGAAGAAACAGCCGAGCAAAGCAAAGATAAAGTGGTTGCGATCGGCACAAAGCAAAGCAGTCCGAAGATTGAAAAGGTCAGTGCTTCTGGCGATTCAAAACCAGTTGTGTCTCGGAGCAATGAATCAACCGGCAAAGTCATGACAGTATCATCTACGGCTTATACGGCAAGTTGCAGCGGATGTTCAGGACATACGGCTACAGGCGTTAATCTGAAAAATAATCCTAATGCAAAAGTCATCGCAGTAGATCCAAATGTCATTCCGCTAGGCTCAAAAGTCCACGTTGAAGGATATGGATACGCTGTTGCTGCTGATACGGGCTCAGCGATTAAAGGCAATAAAATAGATGTCTTTTTCCCTGAGAAATCATCGGCTTACCGATGGGGAAATAAAACAGTTAAAATTAAAATCTTGAATTAATATATACTTATCTATACAGAGGGTTTTGCGCCCTCTGTTTTTTTCGTTATAATAGACGAAGTGTATTTTCTGCTTATTAGACGCTCGAAATATGAAAAAGTTTCATCAATATACAAAAGTTTTTATTTTGTCTTGGAGGAAATAATGAAAATTAAAGAGATCATTGTGGTCGAGGGGCGTGACGATACGGCCCGCATCAAATTGGCTGTTGATGCAGACACAATTGAAACAAATGGTTCAGCCATCGGTGATCATGTGATTGAACAAATCCGTTTGGCTCAGGAAACCAGAGGAGTCATTATCTTAACGGATCCGGATTTCCCGGGAGAAAAAATACGAAAAACCATTTCCGAGGCTGTACCTGGCTGTAAGCATGCATTTTTGCCAAAGCATCTTGCGAAACCTAAGAACAAACGGGGAATTGGCGTAGAACACGCATCGATTGAAAGCATCAGGGCATGTTTAGAAAACGTGCACGAAGAAATGGAAGCACAGCCGAGTGAAATTTCTGCTGAAGACCTGATTCACGCCGGGCTGATTGGCGGATCTGAAGCAAAGCGCCGCCGTGAACGTCTTGGTGATTTGCTGAAAATCGGATATACAAATGGCAAACAGCTTCAAAAACGGCTGCAAATGTTTCAAATTAAAAAAAGTGATTTTATGAGTGCGCTCGATACCGTCATGCGGGAGGAACAGAATGAATAAAGATATTGCGACACCGAATAGAACGAAAGAGATACTGAAGAAATACGGTTTTTCTTTTAAAAAGAGTTTGGGACAGAATTTCTTAATCGATACGAACATTTTAGACAGAATTGTCGACCACGCCGAAGTGACAGAGAAAACCGGTGTCATTGAAATCGGCCCGGGAATCGGGGCTTTGACTGAACAGCTTGCCAAGCGGGCGAAAAAGGTCGTGGCATTTGAAATTGATCAGCGTTTATTGCCGATCCTTAAAGACACGCTCTCCCCTTATGACAATGTCACTGTCATTCATCAAGATGTGCTTAAGGCTGACGTCAAATCGGTCATTGAAGAGCAATTTAAGGACTGTGATGAGGTGATGGTTGTAGCCAACCTTCCTTATTATGTGACAACGCCGATTATCATGAAGCTGCTTGAAGAAAACCTTCCGCTGAAGGGGATTGTCGTTATGCTGCAAAAGGAAGTGGCCGAACGTATGGCAGCTGATCCTTCATCTAAGGAATACGGTTCACTTTCTATTGCTGTGCAATTTTATACAGAGGCCAAAACGGTGATGATCGTTCCGAAAACGGTATTTGTTCCTCAGCCTAATGTAGATTCAGCAGTCATTCGGCTGATTCGCCGCGACGGCCCGGCAGTGGATGTAGAAAACGAAGCCTTTTTCTTTCAGTTAATTAAGGCGAGTTTTGCTCAGCGCCGTAAAACATTGCTTAATAACTTAGTGAACAATCTGCCTGATGGAAAAGCAAAAAAACCAACGATCGAGCAAGTGCTGGAAGAAACGAATATTGACGGCAAGCGCCGAGGTGAATCCTTGTCTATTGAGGAGTTCGCTGCGCTGTCTAACGGATTGTACAAAGCCCTTTTTTAAAAGGGCTTTTTGTTTTCGCACCACATGGACTGCCGCTACATAGGCTAGAGAAGGACCTTAAAATTCAATGATAAGAAAAACTTGCACTCAGCGAAAAAAGGCGCTTTTCTCAAGGCTCTTTCTTTCATGATGAGGCTTAGTCTATGTGTGGAGTGAGGAACGTGCAATTTCAAATAGGGGATATGGTAGCCAGAAAATCCTATCAAATGGATGTTTTGTTTCGCATTATAGGGATAGAGCAAACAAGTACAGGGAATTCAATCGCCATTTTGCATGGTGACGAAGTCAGGCTGATTGCTGATGCGTATTTTTCTGATTTGGTGGCCGTGCAAAAAGATGAGCAGCTGATGCGAAAAAAGAAAGATGAAAGCAGAATGAATGAATCACTTGAGTTGCTCCGTCAGGATTATAAACTGCTGAGAGAGAAACAGGAGTACTATGCGACAAGCCAGTATCAGCATCAGGAGCATTATTTTCATATGCCGGGCAAGGTGCTTCATATGGACGGTGATGAGGCGTATTTAAAAAAATGTCTGAGTGTCTATAAAAAAATCGGTGTGCCGGTTTATGGCATTCATTGCCACGAAAAGAAAATGTCTGCTTCTATAGAAGAATTGCTCGACAAATATCGACCTGACATCCTGGTGATTACCGGGCATGATGCATACTCCAAGCAAAAGGGCGGCATTGATGATTTGAGCGCATACAGACATTCAAAACACTTTGTCGAAACAGTTCATAAAGCCCGAAAAAAAATCCCTCACTTAGATCAGCTTGTTATTTTTGCGGGGGCTTGCCAATCCCACTTTGAATCACTAATAAGAGCGGGGGCGAATTTCGCGAGTTCTCCTTCAAGAGTAAACATTCACGCTCTTGATCCTGTATATATCGTAGCGAAAATCAGCTTTACGCCTTTTATGGAACGAATCAATGTATGGGAAGTGCTTCGGAATACACTGACAAGAGAGAAAGGACTTGGAGGCATTGAAACAAGAGGAGTACTGAGGGTCGGAATGCCTTATAAGTCCAATTAACCCCGGATAGATGATTTATTCGGGGTTTTTATTTTGCATAATGATACATAATTTACCGAAACTTGCGGAAAATATTTGAGGAATCATAGAATTTTGTCAAAATAATTTTGTTGACAACGTCTTATTAACGTTGATATAATTTAAATTTTATTTGACAAAAATGGGCTCGTGTTGTACAATAAATGTAGTGAGGTGGATGCAATGGCGAAGACGTTGTCCGATATTAAAAGGTCGCTTGATGGAAATTTAGGTAAAAGGCTGACGTTAAAAGCAAACGGTGGCCGCCGAAAAACGATTGAGCGCTCGGGCATTTTAGCTGAGACGTACCCTGCTGTTTTTGTGATACAACTAGATCAAGACGAGAACTCGTTTGAAAGAGTTTCATACAGTTATGCTGATATTTTGACTGAGACTGTTGAGCTGACATTTAATGATGACGCGGCAAGTTCAGTAGCATTTTAACGGGCAGTGAACTTTTTGTTTACTGCTTTTTGTTTTGCCTTTTTTTGGTTTCCATTAATTCTCTCGATATTTTCACTGTCATTAAACAAAAGATAAAAACGGTCACATTTTATCGTGACGTGCACGAATCGTTATCATCTCTAAAAAAGGGGTTGTTTCGTTTGGGCAGACGTCGTGGAGTTATGTCAGATGAGTTTAAATATGAGCTGGCTAAGGACCTTGGTTTTTACGACACTGTAAAAAATGAAGGTTGGGGCGGCATTCGTGCCCGCGATGCCGGTAACATGGTAAAACGGGCAATTGAAATCGCCGAACAGCAAATGGCTCAGAATCAGAATAACCGATAAGGAATGTGACCCGGGGGACGTATGGTTCCCCGGTTTTTGATTTTGGATGTAAATACATAATAGCTCCAATATGGATATGTTCATCCCGTACTTCAAATGTGATACAATGTTCATACTTATGTTTAGATGGAGAAGTAGGTGAAAGCTATGCGTATTTTAGAAAAAGCGCCAGCCAAGATCAATCTGTCACTCGACGTTACCCGAAAACGCCCGGATGGTTATCATGAAGTCGAAATGATTATGACGACAATTGATTTAGCGGATCGGATTGAATTGACGGAGCTGGCAGAAGATGTAGTGAGGGTTTCATCCCACAACCGCTTTGTGCCCGATGACCAAAGAAACTTAGCTTATCAGGCTGCCAAGCTCGTCAAAGACAGATACAACGTGAAAAAGGGAGTTTCCATTATGATCACTAAGGTGATCCCGGTGGCTGCAGGCCTTGCTGGCGGAAGCAGTGATGCGGCGGCAACACTCAGAGGACTGAACAGACTGTGGAATTTAAATCTTTCTGCAGAAACGCTGGCGGAGCTGGGAGCGGAAATTGGCTCAGACGTCTCGTTTTGCGTCTATGGCGGAACTGCGCTTGCTACCGGACGCGGTGAAAAGATCAAACACATCAGCCCGCCTCCGCATTGCTGGGTCATTTTGGCGAAGCCGACAATCGGCGTTTCCACGGCCGAGGTCTACAGACAGCTGAAGCTTGATGAGGTGGAACACCCGGATGTAAACGGTATGATTGACGCGATTGAGGAAAAGAGCTTTCAAAAGATGTGCAGCCGTTTAGGCAATGTGCTTGAGTCTGTCACGCTTGATATGCATCCTGAAGTTGCGATGATCAAAAACCAGATGAAACGCTTTGGCGCAGATGCTGTGTTAATGAGCGGAAGCGGCCCGACTGTGTTTGGACTGGTTCAGTATGAGTCTAAGGTACAGAGGATTTATAACGGGTTAAGAGGCTTCTGCGATCAGGTATATGCGGTGAGAATGATCGGCGAACAGAACGCTCTTGATTAAATCCGTATGTTAAGTTATATTGATCTTAAAATATTCGGATTTTGGGGGTAAGTTCATGAAGTTTCGTCGCAGCGGCAGATTGGTGGACTTAACAAATTATTTGTTAACCCATCCGCACGAGTTAATACCGTTAACCTTTTTTTCTGAGCGGTATGAATCTGCAAAATCATCGATCAGTGAAGATTTAACAATTATAAAGCAAACCTTTGAGCAGCAGGGGATTGGTACCTTGCTTACTGTTCCCGGTGCTGCCGGAGGTGTCAAATATATTCCGAAGATGAAGCAGGCTGAAGCTGAAGAATTCGTTCAGACACTTGGACAGTCATTGGCAAATCCTGAGCGTATCCTTCCGGGCGGTTATGTGTATTTAACGGATATCTTAGGAAAGCCATCTGTTCTCTCCAAGGTTGGAAAGCTGTTTGCTTCTGTATTTGCGGAGCGCGAAATTGACGTTGTCATGACCGTTGCCACGAAAGGCATCCCTCTTGCGTATGCAGCTGCAAGTTATCTGAATGTGCCTGTCGTCATTGTGCGCAAGGATAACAAGGTAACTGAGGGCTCCACGGTAAGCATTAATTACGTGTCGGGCTCCTCAAACCGCATTCAAACGATGTCACTTGCAAAAAGAAGCATGAAAACGGGTTCAAACGTACTCATTATTGATGACTTTATGAAAGCAGGCGGCACAATTAATGGTATGATTAACCTGTTGGATGAGTTTAATGCGAATGTCGCGGGGATCGGCGTCTTGGTCGAAGCCGAAGGAGTAGATGAACGTCTTGTTGATGAATATATGTCACTTCTAACTCTTTCAACGATCAACATGAAAGATAAGTCCATTGAAATTCAGAATGGCAATTTTCTGCGTTTTTTTAAAGACAATCTTTTGAAGAATGGAGAGACAGAATCATGACAAAAGCAGTCCACACAAAACATGCCCCAGCGGCAATTGGACCTTACTCACAAGGGATCATCGTCAATAATATGTTTTACAGCTCAGGCCAAATTCCTTTGACGCCTTCAGGCGAGATGGTAAACGGTGATATTAAGGAGCAGACGCATCAAGTATTCAGCAACTTAAAAGCGGTGTTGGAAGAAGCGGGTGCTTCTTTTGAAACAGTTGTAAAGGCAACTGTATTTATCGCGGACATGGAACAGTTTGCGGAAGTGAACGAAGTGTACGGACAATATTTTGACACGCACAAACCGGCGAGATCTTGCGTTGAAGTTGCGAGACTTCCAAAGGATGCATTAGTCGAAATTGAAGTGATTGCGTTAGTAAAATAATAAGAAAAGTGATTCTGGGTAAACTCGGAATCACTTTTTTATTTACCTTATGTCCGAAATAAAAGCGTTATGACCTAATTGTGTATGTATATCCTATTTTTTCAAAAAATATTTTAAAAAACAGCAGGAATTCAGAAAAAATCGTGGAATTGATACACTAATGCTTTTATATAGGGAAAAGGTGGTGAACTACTGTGGAAGTTACTGACGTAAGATTACGCCGCGTGAATACCGATGGTCGCATGAGAGCGATTGCATCCATCACGCTGGATCACGAATTTGTTGTTCATGATATTCGTGTGATTGATGGAAACAATGGTCTTTTCGTTGCGATGCCGAGTAAACGCACCCCTGATGGAGAGTTCCGCGATATTGCTCATCCTATTAATTCAAGCACGCGAGGAAAAATTCAAGATGCCGTGTTAAATGAGTATCATCGTCTGGGTGACACTGAAGCATTAGAATTCGAAGAAGCTGGAGCTTCTTAAAAAATAACCAAAAAGCAAGGACTGCTGATAGGGCTGAGACAAGCCTTTTTCCGGCAGTCCTTTTTTAATTCTGATTTTTCAAACTAAAATGCACCCATAGAAAATTCTTGCACTTCATGAAGTCTCCTTGAAATCAACTGATATTTAGGATATATTTTTCTATGGATAAAAGGGATATTGGAGGCCATTAAATGGATAAGCGGTTTGCAGTTGTTTTAGCGGCTGGACAAGGAACAAGAATGAAATCAAAGCTTTACAAAGTCCTTCATCCAGTTTGCGGTAAGCCTATGGTAGAGCACGTCGTAGACGAAGCCTTAAAGTTATCTTTAACGAAGCTTGTCACGATTGTCGGACATGGTGCGGAAGAAGTGAAAAAGCAGCTTGGTGATAAAAGCGAGTATGCGCTTCAAGCAGAACAGCTTGGCACTGCTCATGCTGTAAAACAGGCACAGCCATTTCTTGCTGACGAAAAAGGTGTAACGATTGTCATTTGCGGAGATACGCCGCTTTTAACAGCGGAGACAATGGAAGCGATGCTGAAAGAACATACACAAAAAGAAGCAAAAGCTACGATCTTGACTGCAGTTGCAGAAGATCCGACTGGATACGGCCGAATCATTCGCGGTGAGAGCGGAGCGGTTCAAAAAATCGTGGAGCACAAGGACGCTTCAGAGGAAGAACGTCTTGTGACTGAAATCAATACTGGAACGTATTGTTTTGATAATGAAGCTCTATTCCGGGCCATTGACCAAGTATCGAACGATAATGTTCAAGGCGAGTATTATTTGCCGGATGTGATAGAGATCCTCAAAAATGAAGGCGAAACTGTTGCCGCTTACCAGACTGGTAACTTCCAAGAAACGCTCGGAGTTAATGATAGAGTTGCTCTTTCTCAGGCTGAATTGTTTATGAAAGAGCGGATTAATAAACGGCATATGCAAAATGGCGTTACGCTGATTGACCCGATGAATACGTATATTTCTCCTGAAGCTGTCATCGGAAGCGATACTGTGATTTATCCTGGAACTGTGATTAAAGGTGAGGTGCAAATCGGAGAAGATACGATTATCGGCCCTCATACTGAGATTATGAATAGTTCAATTGGCAGCCGTACGGTGATTAAACAATCGGTAGTCAATAACAGTAAAGTGGGGAATGATGTAAACATAGGACCTTTTGCTCACATCAGGCCTGATTCTGTCATCGGGAATGAAGTGAAGATCGGGAATTTTGTTGAAATCAAAAAGACGCAATTCGGAGACCGAAGCAAGGCTTCTCATTTAAGCTATGTCGGGGATGCCGAAGTAGGCACAGACGTCAACTTGGGCTGCGGTTCAATTACTGTCAATTATGATGGAAAGAATAAATATTTGACGAAAATTGAAGACGGCGCATTTATCGGCTGCAACTCCAATTTGGTTGCCCCTGTCACAGTCGGAGAAGGCGCTTATGTAGCGGCAGGCTCAACTGTTACGGAAGATGTACCTGGAAAAGCACTTGCTATTGCTAGAGCGAGACAAGTAAATAAAGACGATTATGTGAAAAATATTCATAAAAAATAATCCTAAATTCGGAGGTTTATCCATGTCTAATCAATACGGAGATAAGAATTTAAAGATTTTTTCTTTGAATTCTAATCCAGAGCTTGCAAAAGAAATCGCAGATATAGTTGGAGTTCAATTAGGGAAGTGTTCTGTCACAAGATTTAGTGACGGGGAAGTCCAAATTAATATCGAAGAAAGTATTCGCGGATGTGACTGTTACATCATCCAGTCTACAAGTGACCCCGTTAACGAGCATATTATGGAACTGTTGATTATGGTAGATGCGTTGAAACGCGCTTCTGCAAAAACCATTAACATTGTGATTCCTTATTACGGTTATGCGCGTCAAGACAGAAAAGCTAGATCCCGTGAGCCAATCACAGCAAAGCTTTTCGCAAACCTGCTTGAAACTGCCGGTGCGACTCGTGTCATTGCGCTTGATCTGCATGCACCGCAAATTCAAGGATTCTTTGATATACCGATTGACCACTTAATGGGTGTTCCGATTTTAGGAGAATATTTTGAAGGCAAAAACCTTGAAGATATCGTCATTGTTTCACCAGACCACGGCGGTGTGACACGTGCCCGCAAACTGGCTGACAGACTAAAAGCGCCGATTGCGATCATTGATAAGCGCCGTCCGAGACCGAATGTGGCAGAAGTCATGAATATTGTAGGTAATATCGAAGGGAAGACCGCTATCCTTATCGATGATATCATTGATACTGCCGGCACCATTACACTTGCAGCTAATGCGCTCGTTGAAAATGGAGCAAAAGAAGTTTATGCATGCTGTACACATCCGGTACTATCAGGACCTGCTGTTGAACGGATTAATAACTCAACAATTAAAGAGCTTGTTGTGACAAACAGCATCAAGCTTCCTGAAGAAAAGAAAATTGAACGGTTTAAGCAGCTTTCAGTCGGACCGCTTCTGGCTGAAGCGATTATTCGCGTTCATGAGCAGCAATCTGTCAGCTACCTGTTCAGCTAAACCGATTTTGAAAGGTTTAAACCTTTATCGTTATGGGTATTGTTTCTAATAGGACAATAAAACGATAATAGGATGGTGCTGAATATGGCAACGTTAACGGCAAAAGAAAGAACAGGTTTCACCCGTTCGTCTCTTCGGGATATCCGTACTTCAGGACATGTTCCAGGTATCATTTATGGAAAAGACACGGCAAACAAACCGGTATCCTTAGACAGTGTGGAACTTATCAAAACACTGAGGGATGAAGGCAAGAATACAGTCATTACACTCGACGTCAACGGAGAGAAGCACGCTGTCATGGTAACAGAGCTGCAAACGGACCCGCTGAAAAATGAGGTCACTCATGCCGACTTCCAAGTAGTCAATATGAGTGAAGAAATTGAAGTGGAAGTGCCGATTCATCTGACCGGAGAAGCAATTGGAGTGAAAAATGGAGGCGTATTGCAACAGCCGCTTTACGCTCTTACCGTGAAGGCGAAGCCAAAAGCAATTCCGCAATCGATCGAGGCAGACATTTCTGGTCTTGATGTAAATGATGTACTCACGATTGAGGACTTGCCTGCCGGCGGTGACTACTCCTATAATCACGAATCAGATGAAGTTGTGGCTTCTATTCTTCCTCCGCAGCAGCAGGATGCTGCAGAAACAGATGCTGAGGAAACTGCCGATGCTCAGCCTGAAGGTGAAAACAAAGATCAATAATAGCTTAAGGCGTAACCCTCCCGCGGTTACGTCTTTTGTGCTAGAATGAGAAGAATTATAGCCCGTATTAGAACGGGAGCTTATGTGACTAAGGGAGGATTTTCCATGCTTGTAATTGCCGGCCTCGGAAACCCGGGAAAGAACTATGAAAATACACGGCATAATGTCGGATTTATGGCAATAGACCAGCTTTCGAAGGAATGGAATATTGAGCTGAACCAGAGCAAATTTAACGGATTATATGGAACCGGATTTGTTTCCGGCAAAAAGGTTCTACTTGTTAAACCGCTTACATATATGAATTTATCAGGAGAATGTTTGCGGCCTTTAATGGATTATTATGATGTAGACAACGAAGATTTAAAAGTTATTTATGATGACCTTGATCTGCCGACTGGCAAGATCCGTCTAAGAACGAAAGGCAGTGCGGGCGGGCATAATGGCATCAAATCACTGATCCAGCATCTCGGAACGCCTGAGTTTGATCGCATCCGCATCGGAATCGGGCGGCCTGTGAACGGGATGAAGGTGGTTGATTATGTTTTAGGCACTTTTTCAAAGGATGAAACACCAGCAATTGAAGAAGCGATTGAAAGGTCCGTTAAGGCTTGTGAGGCTTCTCTCAGCAAACCGTTTTTAGAGGTTATGAACGAATTCAACGCGAAGGTATAAAATACATAATCAAAGTCCATACTACACCAAAATGACTTTTTCATCAGGAGGGTCCCTTGTATGGCTTTGCATTATTATTGTCGTCATTGCGGAGTAAAAGTTGGAAGTCTGGAATCTTCCATGGTATCGACAAACTCACTTGGATTTGAGCACTTAACAAACGAGGAAAGAAACGATATGATTTCATATAAAGACAATGGAGATGTCCATGTTCTTACAATATGTGAAGATTGCCAAGAGGCGCTTGAACGAAATCCGCATTACCACGAACATCACACATTTATTCAATAAAAAGCTTTGGTGTAGACACTAGACCAAAGCGTTTTTCTGTTCTTACAGAAAACAGAGAGGAGGGGCCATATGGACAACATTCAAACCTTTATTAAAGAAAGCGATGACTTCAAATCCATCGTCAACGGTTTAAACGAGGGGCTGAAGGAACAACTGCTCGCGGGTCTTTCAGGTTCCGCGCGTTCTGTTTTTACTTCTGCTCTGGCTAATGAAACGAATAAGCCTATCTTTCTAATCACCCATAATTTATACCAAGCTCAGAAAGTAACGGATGATCTGACTTCACTTCTTGGAGATCGGTCTGTCCTTCTGTACCCCGTCAATGAACTCATATCATCAGAAATCGCGGTGGCTAGCCCTGAACTGCGGGCGCAGCGCTTAGATGTCATTAATAGATTAACAAACGGAGAAACGCCTATAGTTGTTGCTCCAGTAGCGGCTGTCAGAAGAATGCTGCCGCCGGTAGAGGTGTGGAAAAACAGCCAAATGCTCATTCAGGTGGGTCATGATATCGAACCGGATCAGCTGGCATCCCGACTGGTAGAGGTGGGATACGAGAGGTCTGATATGGTTTCTGCACCCGGTGAATTCAGTATTCGCGGCGGAATTATCGACATTTATCCGCTGACCTCTGAGCATCCGGTCAGAATCGAATTATTCGACACCGAGGTTGATTCCATCCGCAGCTTTAACTCCGACGATCAGCGGTCAATTGAAACCTTGACCTCCATCAGTATCGGTCCGGCAAAGGAACTGATTATCAGAGCTGAAGAAAAAGCACGTGCTATAGAGAAGATGGATAAAGGCCTTGCCGACAGCTTGAAAAAATTAAAGCTCGATAAGCAAAAAGAAATCCTGCATATGAATATTTCTCATGATAAAGAGCGTTTATCTGAAGGCCAGACAGATCAAGAACTGGTGAAGTACCTTTCATATTTTTATGAAAAACCTGCTAGTTTGCTAGATTATACACCTGATAACACGCTGCTTATTTTGGACGAAGTCAGCCGGATTCATGAAATGGAAGAGCAGCTTCAAAAGGAAGAAGCGGAGTTTGTCACAAATCTGCTGGAGGAAGGGAAAATTTTGCATGACATCAGTCTGTCATTCAGCTTCCAAAAAATAGCTGCTGAACAAAGACGGCCTTTGCTGTACTACTCTTTGTTTTTACGCCATGTTCAGCATACGAGCCCGCAAAATATCGTAAATGTATCCAGCAGACAAATGCAGAGCTTCCACGGGCAAATGAATGTACTTGCCGGTGAAATGGAGCGGTTTAAAAAATCAAACTTCACCGTTGTGTTTTTGGGAGCAAATAAGGAACGTACACAAAGACTGTCTTCTGTTTTGGCCGATTATGAAATCGAAGCGGCGATGACTGACAGCAAAAAGGCGCTTGTTCAGGGACAGGTTTATATCATGGAAGGCGAGCTTCAATCAGGATTTGAGCTGCCGTTAATGAAGCTTGCTGTCATTACTGAAGAAGAATTGTTTAAAAACCGCGTGAAAAAGAAGCCTCGAAAACAGAAGCTTACGAATGCAGAGCGCATCAAGAGCTATTCCGAGCTTCAAATTGGTGATTATGTCGTTCATATTAATCACGGGATCGGAAAGTATTTAGGGATCGAAACCCTTGAGATCAATGGAATTCATAAAGACTATTTGAACATTCACTATCAGGGAAGCGACAAGCTTTATGTGCCGGTTGAACAAATTGACCAGGTACAGAAGTATGTCGGATCAGAAGGAAAAGAACCGAAGCTGTATAAGTTAGGCGGCAGCGAATGGAAGCGGGTTAAGAAAAAAGTAGAAACATCCGTTCAAGACATCGCTGATGACTTAATTAAACTGTATGCCGAAAGGGAAGCGAGCAAGGGCTACGCATTTTCTCCTGATCATGAAATGCAGCGTGAATTTGAATCGGCGTTCCCTTATCAAGAGACAGAAGATCAGCTCCGCTCTATTCACGAAATCAAAAAAGACATGGAAAGAGAGCGGCCGATGGATCGACTGCTTTGCGGAGACGTAGGCTACGGGAAAACAGAGGTTGCCATCCGGGCGGCGTTTAAAGCAATCGCTGATGGAAAACAGGTCGCACTGCTTGTCCCGACAACCATTTTGGCTCAGCAGCACTATGAGACCATTACAGAGCGCTTTCAGGACTACCCGATGAATATCGGCCTGCTTAGCCGATTCAGAACAAGAAAAGAAGCAAACGAAACGATCAAAGGATTGAAAAACGGAACGGTTGATATCGTCATTGGGACACACCGACTGTTATCAAAAGATGTTGTTTATAAAGACTTAGGGCTGCTCATCATTGATGAGGAGCAGCGTTTTGGTGTCACCCATAAAGAAAAGATCAAACAGATTAAAGCCAATGTCGATGTATTAACATTAACTGCGACGCCGATTCCGCGTACGCTGCATATGTCTATGCTTGGCGTGAGGGATCTATCGGTGATCGAGACGCCGCCGGAAAACCGCTTCCCTGTACAGACATATGTTGTGGAATACAATGGTGCCCTTGTCAGAGAGGCGATTGAGCGCGAGCTTGCACGCGGAGGCCAAGTCTATTTCTTATACAACAGGGTAGAGGATATCGAACGGAAAGCAGATGAGATTTCAATGCTTGTCCCTGACGCGAAGGTTGCGTATGCCCACGGGAAAATGACAGAAAATGAATTAGAAGCTGTCATGCTGAGTTTCCTGGAAGGGGAATCAGACGTTCTCGTCAGCACAACAATCATTGAAACGGGTGTAGATATTCCAAACGTGAATACGCTGATCGTGTTTGACGCCGACAAGATGGGTCTTTCCCAGCTTTATCAGCTGCGTGGACGTGTCGGCCGTTCTAACCGTGTAGCGTATGCGTATTTCACGTATCGCCGGGATAAAGTGCTTACTGAAGTAGCTGAAAAAAGACTGCAGGCGATTAAAGAATTTACGGAGCTGGGATCTGGTTTTAAAATCGCCATGCGCGACTTAACGATTCGCGGAGCCGGAAACCTCCTTGGCGCTCAGCAGCACGGCTTTATCGATTCGGTCGGATTTGACCTCTATTCGCAAATGCTAAAAGAGGCCATAGAAGAGCGGAAAGGCGATACAGCGAAAACGGAGCATTTTGAAACAGAAATTGATCTTGAGCTAGATGCGTACATTCCGGAAACTTACATTCAAGACGGCAAACAGAAAATTGATATGTATAAACGCTTCAGATCTGTGGCTTCAATTGAAGAGAAAAATGAACTTCAAGATGAGATGATTGACAGGTTTGGAAATTATCCAAAAGAAGTTGAATACTTGTTTACCGTAGCTGAAATGAAGGTTTATGCGAAAAATGAACGGGTCGAATTGATTAAGCAAGATAAAGATGCAGTCAGGCTGACCATTTCTGAAGAGGCTAGTGCTGATATTGACGGCCAGAAACTGTTTGAGCTTGGCAACAAATACGGCAGACAAATCGGACTGGGAATGGAAGGAAAAAAACTCAAAATTTCCGTTCAAACGAAAGGCAAGACTGCGGATGAATGGCTCGAAACCGTGCTGGGCATGCTGAAGGGCCTTAAAGATGTGAAAAAACAAACCATTTCATCAACGTAAATTTTGTTACTCTCTGGTGTATATTACATTTGATGTGACGGATACTAATTTCAAGCGAGGCGGAAGGTACATAAAGTAACTGCTTTAGGTCTTTCCCACATTGTATAACCATCAAATGAAAGAGAGGCACCAGAGATGAAAGCAACCGGTATCGTACGTCGTATTGATGACTTAGGACGGGTCGTGATTCCTAAAGAAATTCGCAGAACGCTGAGAATCAGGGAAGGCGATCCGCTTGAGATTTTTGTAGATCGTGACGGAGAAGTCATTTTGAAAAAATACTCTCCGATAAGTGAGCTTGGAGACTTTGCAAAGGAGTATGCAGACGCGCTTTATGACAGTCTTGGCCATTCAGTGCTTATCTGTGACCGTGATGTCTACATTGCCGTCTCCGGAAGTTCCAAAAAAGACTACTTAAACAAGCCGATCAGCGAAATGCTGGAAAAAACAATGGATCAGAGAAGTTCCGTGCTTGAGAGCGATGCAAAATCCGTGCAGCTTGTGAATGGCATTGATGAAGATATGAGTTCGTATACTGTCGGCCCGATTGTGGCGAATGGCGACCCGATAGGTGCTGTTGTGATTTTTTCAAAGGATCAGACGATGGGCGAAGTAGAGCATAAAGCCGTTGAAACAGCAGCTGGGTTTTTGGCTCGTCAAATGGAACAGTAGGTCTTATTACAATTATCAAAATAGGTATAGAAAGAACAGCTCTCCTTGGGACGCTGTTCTTTTTTGTGCAGGCTGAAAAAGGATTCCAAGGGTTGGGGTATGGTATAATAACCTCGTTTTTATTTGTGCCAAGGTCATTGCGAACTCTGCATGGCCCCTGACGTTGGGAAGGAGCTTTTGGATGGATGATTCAATACGCGTCAAACGGCATTGGATGTGGCAGGGGGCTTTTGTTTTAATTCTGGCAGGCGTTATTTCAAAAATATTGAGCGCCGTTTACAGAGTCCCGTTTCAAAACATTGTCGGCGATGTTGGATTTTATATATATCAGCAGGTATACCCTTTTCTTGGTATTGCCGTCATGCTTTCAACATCAGGATTTCCGGTGATTATTTCTAAACTGATGAATGATTATAGTGAAAAAAACCATAACACCATAATGAAAATTTCAGCGCTGGTTTTATCGGTAATAGGTGTTTTTTTATTTCTGTGTTTATATATGGGAGCTGTTCCGATCGCTCTGTTTATGGGTGACTCGCATCTCGCCCAGTTAATTCAAGTAACTGCATATGCGTTTCTTCTGTTTCCATTTGTCGCGCTGCTCAGGGGCGTTTTTCAAGGGAGGCACAATATGCTGCCATCCGCTTTATCGCAAATCATGGAACAGTTTCTGCGGGTAGCGGTGCTTTTAGGGTTATCTTTTTGGCTCATCAAAAAGGGTGCCTCGCTTTATACTGCGGGAGCTGCAGCTGCTTCTGGTTCTCTTGCCGGAAGTTTGATTGCGCTTATCATCCTCGTCTTTTTTTGGTTCAAAACGAAAAAGCCTGAAAAAGCGGAAATAGAAAAAGAAAATCACATTACAACAAATCAATTAATTAAGAAACTGCTTTTATATTCGGTAACGATCTGTGTCAGCAGCCTGCTGCTTTTGTTTATTCAGCTTGTCGATGCGCTGAATTTATATTCTTTGCTGTCTGGCGGTGAGGTGAGTGAAGAAGCAAAGCGGCTGAAAGGAATTTATGACCGGGGGCAGCCTCTTTTGCAGCTCGGTTCTGTTTTCGCAATGAGCATCGGGACCTCACTCGTACCGTTGATTTCAAAAGCGGTAAAGGACAATCAAGTGCTGGTGATGAAACAAAGAGTGACGTCTTCCTTAAAGCTGTGTCTTGCGATTGGCGTTGCGGCGTCTGCTGGTCTCATCTGCATCCTCAAGCCGGTCAACATTATGCTGTTTCAAAATGGTGAAGGAACAGCTGCGTTACAGATATTTAGCTGCTCCATTTTGTTTGCGTCCTTGGCGGTCACGGCTGCTGCTGTCTTACAGGGAACGGGAAACACGGTATTTCCTGCAATAGCGGTAGGCGCAGGCGTGGCTGTGAAATGGGTGTTAAATACCTTTTTGGTTCCGAGTTATGGAATTGAAGGGGCTTCATTTGCGACAGCGGCTACCTTTGCGGCTGTCGCCGGCCTTAATTTATATCGCCTGCGGCAAAAAGAATGGCTGGACAAGATGAGAGGCGTTATGCTTCCGATTATTGGGTCCGCTTTATTGATGTCTGCTGTCTTGCTTGCTTATTTACGCCTTTGGTCTTTTCTGTTTGATGCGGAAGGAAGAGGATATGCGGCGGTTGAAAGTCTTTCTGCTGTCGCCATTGGAGGCGCGGTGTTTATTTATTGTATGATGAAATTGGGAATATTTACGGATGAAGAGCTCAACGGTGTGCCTTTTGGCAGCAAGTTAAGCAAACTCACAAGAAGGAGAGAACAAAATGGCAGGTAACATTACAGTCGTCGGGCTTGGCGCCGGAGACATGGACCAGTTGACAATTGGCATACATAAGCTGCTGACAAAGGCGGACACTCTGTTTGTCAGAACAAAAGACCATCCTTTAATTCAGGAGCTAGAAAGCGAAACGAAGAACATTCGTTATTTTGATGATATATATGAGAAGCACGACCAGTTTGATGCGGTATACGAAGAAATTGCTGACATTCTCTTTGGAGAAGCGAAGCATCAGGACGTTGTTTATGCGGTTCCGGGGCATCCATTTGTAGCGGAAAAAACAGTACAGCTGCTGACGGAGCGGCAGGAAGAAAAAAACATTCAGGTGAAAGTCGCGGGAGGACAAAGTTTTCTTGATGCTACTTTTAATGCCTTGCAAATTGATCCCATTGAAGGCTTTCAATTTGTGGATGCCGGCACATTGAGCGCGGATGAGCTTGAGCTCAGACATCACCTGATCATTTGTCAGGTTTACGACCAAATGACTGCATCCGAAGTGAAGCTGACATTAATGGAGAAGCTGCCGGATGATTATGAAGTTGTGATTGTAACGGCCGCCGGAAGCCGCGATGAGGATATTCGGAGAGTGCCTTTATTTGAATTGGACCGTAATGTCGCCATGAATAACTTAACAAGTGTGTATATTCCGCCGATTAAAGAAGAGAAGCTGCTGTACCGGGAGTTCTCCGCGTTTCGGCGCATCATCAGAGAGCTTCGCGGGCCTAACGGCTGTCCGTGGGATAAAAAGCAGACTCATCAGTCATTAAAACAATACATGATTGAAGAGTGTTATGAACTTCTCGAAGCAATTGACGAAGAAGACACAGACCATATGATCGAAGAGCTTGGCGACGTTTTGCTTCAGGTCCTGCTTCACGCGCAAATCGGTGAAGATGATGGTTATTTCACAATAGATGATGTGATTAAAGGGATCAGTGAAAAAATGGTCCGAAGACATCCCCATGTGTTTAAAGATGTTAAGGTTCAGGATGAAAACGATGTTTTGGCAAATTGGGAAGATATTAAAAAAGCCGAAAAACATACATCTGAAGAATCCTTGTTAGACAACGTCCCGAAAACCCTTCCTGCTCTTTCTAAAGCTGCTAAACTTCAGAAAAAAGCGGCAAAAGTCGGTTTTGACTGGGAAGATGTGAGTGATATTTGGGAAAAGGTGAATGAGGAGATGGAGGAATTTTCTTCGGAGGTTTCTGAAGACCCTCATGAACACAATCTCAAGGCCGAATTTGGCGACGTTCTCTTCGCCTTGGTAAATGTAGCCCGCTTCTACAAAATAGAACCGGAGGAAGCATTGGCGATGACAAACGATAAATTCCGGAGACGTTTCTCTTATATTGAGCAAACAGCGAAGGAAAAGGGAATCGAGCTGGCTAATATGTCTCTTGAGGACATGGACAACCTGTGGAATGAAGCAAAAGAAACTGAGAGGAGATCATAATATGAGATTAGATAAATTTTTAAAAGTATCACGGCTGATTAAACGACGTACACTAGCGAAGGAAGTAGCTGATCAAGGCAGAATCTCCATTAACGGAAATCAGGCTAAAGCAAGCTCAGACGTAAAACCTGGAGATGAATTAACGGTCCGCTTCGGCCAAAAGCTTGTAACGGTACAAGTGAATGAGCTCAAAGACACGACGAAAAAAGAAGAAGCCGCAAATATGTATACGGTGCTAAAGGAAGAAAAACTCGGCGAATAGGCTTGTTCTAAAAGAATCCCCCGCCTCATACAATGCAGTAATAATGCTAAAAGTATCGAGGATATGGGGGCTGAATAGATGAATTCATATTATGAACAAAAAGGTTCTTCTTCTGTTCCGGAACAGCACGATGTGACAATGAAAGGCCGGAAACATTTAGATATTTCTGGGGTTAAGCAAGTTGAAAGCTTTGATAACGAAGAATTCCTGCTGGAAACAGTGATGGGAATGCTCTCAGTCAGAGGCGAAAACCTTCAAATGAAAAATCTTGATGTAGAAAAAGGGATTGTTTCGATCAAAGGCAGGGTATTTGATTTAGTGTATTTAGACGAGCAACAAGGGGATAAAGCTAAAGGGTTTTTTAGCAAGTTGTTTAAATGACGCTGACGACACAATTCTATACAATGCTGGCGATGTCCGGTATGGGCCTCTGGCTTGGCGCGTCGCTTGATACGTACAGGCTCTTTGTCATTCGTGCCAGAACAGCCAGATGGCTTTTATTTATTCATGATATTCTTTTCTGGATTTTGCAGGGGCTGCTCTTCTTTTATGTCTTGCTTCATGTAAATGAGGGAGAATTCAGGCTGTACATTTTTTTGGCGGTTCTGCTGGGCGTTGCGACGTATCAAAGCCTTTGCAAACGAATCTATATAAAAATACTGAAATTCGTCATTTATCTTGTTGTTTCTGTTTATCAATTCTTAAAAAAGCTCATTCAGCACGTGTTATTTCGTCCTATTGTGTGGACATGCGGAGTCATCATCTGGCTGGTCACGTTTCTCTTTCAGAGAACATACCGCCTGATCGGTTTTCTCATGTTATGTCTTTATAAAATAGTCATGGTTCTGTGTTTTCCGATCCGCTTTATCGTGAAACAATGTATGAAACTTCTTCCTGAAAAACTGCGTCTAATTTTCAGACGATATTTTCAAAAAGGTGCAGGATTTCTAAAAAAGAAGAAGAAACTATTGGTAACCATAAGAACGACCATTACACGTTTTTTGAAGAGATGAAAGGAGGACCGTCTGATTTGAATTTTTCCAGGGAACGAACGATAACTGAAATACAAAACGACTATAAAGACAAAGTAGAGCGGCAAAATCAGCTGAAGAAAAGAAGAAGAAAAGGGCTGTACAGACGGTTGACTGTATTCGGCGCCCTCGTATTTCTGACGGCAATTGTACTGGCAAGCTCTGTATGGAGCCAAACATCTTCCCTTAGCGCAAAAGAAGAAAAGAAAGAACAGCTTGAAAAAGAACTGAAGAATTTAAAGACAAAGCAAACGGATTTAAAAGAAGAAATATCCAAATTAAAAGATGAAGATTACGTCACAGAGCTTGCCAGAAGAGACTTATTCATGTCTGGAGACGGTGAAATAATCTTTAATGTGGAGAAGAAGAACAAGTAGCCTTGTTGACACTTAAATTTTTATTTAGGTATAATTAAGCAAACGATCTTTTTATAAGCCTAAGGAGGAGCACTTTTTTTATGTCGATTGAAGTGGGCAGCAAGTTGCAAGGGAAAATTACAGGTATTACAAATTTTGGAGCATTTGTTGAATTGCCTGGAGGCTCAACCGGTCTCGTTCATATCAGTGAGGTAGCCGATAATTATGTTAAAGACATTAATGATCACTTAAAAGTCGGCGACCAAGTTGAAGTGAAAGTCATCAACGTTGAAAAAGACGGGAAAATTGGTTTATCTATTAAAAAAGCTAAAGACCGTCCGCAAGCCAGACCTAGAAATGATTTCCGTCCGAAAGAATCTTTTGAACAGAAAATGAACAAGTTTTTAAAAGATAGCGAAGATCGCTTGTCATCTTTAAAACGCAATACGGAATCAAAACGTGGAGGGCGCGGAGCAAGAAGAGGATAACTTGCTGCTTTCTATAAATAAATGAAGCATCCGTTCGTCCCAACGGGTGCTTTTTTTATATGCTCTCTCAAGGTAAGAGTCAGAAAATTATAACATTAAAGTTTCTGTTGACGAAAAGGACAAACCTTTGTATTATATAACTTGTGCTTAGAAGCACAAAACAAT
>NZ_NSDH01000053.1:0-6607 GCF_002289525.1 Bacillus sp. 7705b
ACTGAAAAATCGGTTTCTGTAACAGAAACCGATTTTTTTCATTTTTAGACATCTTTCTGGAAATTCTCCGCATAAACGAATTTCAGGGCAGAAACCGTCGAAGACTTCTTTGGTATACTTACCTTCTTTTGACAAAATCCTATCTGTGCTTTCGCTATAATGACAGGCAACGAATATAACAGGTGGGAGATGAGAGAAATGGAAAAAGCAGAAAGAAGAGTGAACGGGCCAATGGCGGGACAAGCTTTTGAAAAACTCCAATCGTTTTTTAACAGGGGAGCGAAGCTGGTGACTCATCATTTGCATTCACTGTTTTTCTATAAAGGATTCATTTATGTCGTCATCGGGTTTTTGCTTGGACGAGCTTTCATATTATCCGAGGTCCTTCCTTTCGCCCTTCCTTTCTTTGGGGCAATGCTTCTGATCAGAAGAGACAAGGCGCTGTATGCAGTGCTGGCTGTGCTTGCAGGTGCAATGACAATTTCTCCGAAGCACTCATTACTCATATTAGCGGCGTTGCTTGCATTCTTCGTGTTTTCTAAAGTAGCATCCTTCATCACAGATGATCGTGTGAAAGCCCTTCCGATTGTCGTGTTCTTCTCCATGGCGGCGGCAAGAGCGGGTTTTGTTTACGCTCAGAATGGCGCGTTTACAACCTATGATTATGTGATGGCTGTTGTAGAAGCGGGGCTGTCCTTTATTTTAACGCTGATTTTCCTCCAAAGCCTTCCGATTTTCACAGTGAAGAAAGTAAAACAATCCTTAAAAATAGAAGAAATCATTTGTTTTATGATTCTGATTGCTTCGGTGCTGACTGGACTTGCAGGCTTGTCCTATCAAGGGATGCAGGCAGAACATATCCTGGCCCGTTATGTTGTATTAAGCTTTTCCTTCATCGGCGGTGCAAGCATCGGCTGTACAGTAGGTGTCGTGACAGGTTTGATTCTGGGCTTAGCCAATATCGGAAATCTCTATCAAATGAGTCTGCTCGCATTTTCTGGCTTATTAGGCGGCTTGCTGAAAGAAGGAAAAAAAGCGGGTGCGGCAATCGGGCTGATTATCGGATCGCTTCTTATTTCTCTATATGGAGAAGGCTCTGCCGGTCTGATGACAACGCTCTATGAGTCATTGATAGCAGTCGGCCTGTTTCTGCTTACGCCTCAGTCCATCACAAGAAAAGTGGCGAGATATATTCCGGGTACTGTGGAACATCTTCAGGAGCAGCAGCAATACGCGAGAAAAATCAGAGATGTCACTGCTCAAAAGGTGGATCAGTTCTCCAATGTATTTCATGCATTGTCAGAAAGCTTTGCAACCTTTTATCAAGCGTCTGACGAACAAACAGATGACAGCGAAGTCGATCTGTTTTTAAGTAAAATTACGGAGCATTCCTGTCAAACGTGCTACAAGAAAAACAGGTGCTGGGTTCAGAACTTTGATAAAACATATGATTTAATGAAACAAGTTATGCTTGAAACAGAGGAAAAAGAGTATGCTTCAAACCGAAGGCTGAAAAAAGAGTTTCACCAGTATTGCTCTAAATCGCGTCAGGTTGAAGAGTTGATAGAGGATGAACTTGCCTATCATCATGCGCATTTAACCCTTAAGAAAAAAGTGCAGGACAGCAGGCGGCTTGTGGCTGAACAGCTCTTAGGTGTTTCAGAGGTCATGGCAGACTTTTCTCGGGAAATAAAAAGGGAGAGGGAGCAGCACTTTATCCAAGAAGAACAAATTATTGAGGCTCTTCAGCATTTTGGAATAGAGATTCAGCAGGTGGAGATTTACAGCCTTGAACAGGGAAACATTGATATTGAAATGACAATCCCATTCAGCGGGCATGGAGAAAGTGAAAAAATCATAGCGCCTATGCTTTCTGACATTTTGGAAGAGCAAGTTCTTGTGAAAGCCGAGCAGCATTCTCCGCATCCAAATGGATACAGCCATGTCGCGTTTGGCTCAACCAAATCGTACAGAGTGTCTACGGGTGCGGCTCATGCAGCGAAGGGCGGCGGCCTTGTCTCCGGCGACAGCTACAGTATGATGGAGCTGGGCGCAAGAAAATATGCAGCTGCTATCAGTGACGGGATGGGCAATGGCGCGAGGGCTCACTTTGAAAGCAATGAAACGATTAAACTTCTTGAAAAGATCCTTGAATCAGGAATAGATGAAAAAATAGCAATCAAAACAATCAACAGCATACTGTCTCTGCGGACAACGGATGAAATATATTCCACGCTCGATCTTTCTATTATCGACCTTCAGGATGCGAGCTGTAAGTTTTTAAAGGTTGGATCAACACCGAGCTTTATCAAACGGGGTGAGCAGGTGATGAAAGTCCAAGCGAGCAATCTGCCAATCGGCATTATTAACGAATTCGACGTTGAGGTTGTGAGTGAGCAGCTGAAGGCGGGAGACCTCCTGATCATGATGAGTGACGGTATTTTCGAAGGCCCTAAACACGTGGAAAACCATGATTTATGGATGAAGCGCAAAATGAAAGGGTTAAAAACAGATGATCCGCAGGAAATTGCTGACTTACTCATGGAGGAAGTGATTCGCACAAGGTCAGGCCAAATTGATGATGATATGACGGTTGTTGTCGTCCGAATTGATCACAATACACCAAAGTGGGCGTCTATTCCCGTTCCGGCCATCTTTCAAAGCAAACAAGAAATTTCATAACGCTTCCGTATAAATCAATTTTCTTCTGGCGAAGATGGAACTATATGAATCTGAGAATCATCGTATTCTCCAGGAGGAATGAATGTGAACAACGGACGTTTAAATCAAATTCTGCTGATAACGGATGGCTGCTCAAATCATGGTGAAGATCCGCTTGCTATGGCTGCTTTTGCTAAAGAGCAAGGGATTACAGTAAATGTCATAGGTATAATGGAAGAAAACAAAATTGACCACGAGGCTATGAAAGAAGTTGAAGGGATTGCGCTTGCTGGAGGCGGCGTGCATCAGGTCGTCTACGCATCACAGCTTTCGCAAACGGTTCAGATGGTAACAAAAAAAGCAATGACGCAAACCCTGCAAGGGGTAGTGAATCAAGAACTGAAGCAAATCCTGGGAAAGAATGTGGAAATGGAGGAGCTTTCTCCGGAAAAACGCGGCGAAGTCATGGAAGTGGTAGATGAACTGGGAGAAACAGTGCATCTTCAGGTTTTGGTTCTCGTTGATACAAGCGCTAGTATGGCGCCAAAGCTCCCTACAGTGAAAGAAGCACTGATTGACTTGTCCGTGAGTCTTAACTCCCGAATAGGGAATAACGAATTTGCGATGTGTATATTTCCCGGGAAAAAACAGGAGGTCGAGCTTGTGCTAAATTGGACACCGAAGCTGCAATCTCTTTCCACACTCTTTGCGAAGCTATCGACAGGCGGCATCACGCCGACAGGTCCGGCGATTCGTGAAGCGACACAGCAATTCGAAAAAATCCGCTCAAGAAGGAGCATGCTGGCAGATGATGAACGACACTTTGACGAGTTTGGCATGTAGCCTCAAGCAGGGAACGAGAGTAAAGGGCAAGTGGAATGGAAATACTTACACACTGCGTAAACAGCTTGGAAAAGGGGCCAATGGAATTGTGTATTTGGCAGAAGCATCAGATGGACATGTTGCCTTAAAGGTAAGCGATGACAGCCTGTCTATTACTTCTGAAGTGAATGTCTTAAAATCTTTTTCAAAGGCCCAGTCCGTAACGATGGGGCCTTCTTTTTTTGACACTGATGATGCCTTTATTCCCAGTGCTAATACAAAGGTTTCATTTTATGCAATGGAATACATAAAAGGCCCGCTGCTTTTACAATTCGTCAGTGACAAAGGAGCAGAATGGATTCCGGTCTTGATGATTCAGCTGTTAACCAGCTTATCCGTGCTTCATCAGCAAGGGTGGATATTCGGCGACCTTAAGCCGGATAATCTGATTGTCACCGGTCCGCCAGCCAGAATCCGCTGCATAGATGTAGGCGGAACAACCAAGGAGGGCCGAGCGATAAAAGAGTATACCGAGTTTTACGACAGAGGATATTGGGGGTATGGGACAAGAAAAGCAGAGCCCTCTTACGACTTGTTTGCGGTTGCTATGATTATGATCAACTGTGTACATAAAAAGGAATTCAAAAAAACAAGCCAGCCAAAGGAACAGCTGCGATCTTTAATCGAAGGCAGTCCGGTGTTGCAAAAGTATAAAAAAGTGCTTATTTCTGCTTTAAATGGCCATTATGATTCCGCTGACGAGATGAAAAGAGAGATGCTCGCAGCAGGGCAAAAGGCAGCGCAAAGAAAACAGGCCGGAAAAACGCCAACTTCGGCGCAACCTATCTCAAGACAAAGACAGCAAAAAATGCGCCAGGGAAAAGTAACACAGACGAGATATGCACCTAAAAAGAAGGGCGCTAAGTCCGGAGGGTTATTCGAAACCGCTCTTATCGTAATCAGTGTTTTGGCGCTTTATTTCGCTTACATTATCTTTTTCCTTATTTGACAGCCGCAATCTGCAATACCCATGCTTCTTCTTTGCTTGGAAGGATTGAAAGTGATAGGATATGAATATCTTTAAAATACCTGCTCATTGTGAGGAGGACATTGTGAACAGTGTCAAAGATTTTTTTATCAAACACAATCTTACGTTAAAAGGGGCGACAATTATTGTAGGCGTTTCCGGCGGTCCGGATTCGATGGCTCTCCTTCACGCGCTTCATGCGTTATACGGCCGTTCAGCCAATGTGATTGCGGCTCACGTAGACCACCGGTTCAGAGGGGCACAATCTGAGGAAGACATGCGTTTTGTCCAAGCATATTGTGAGGCTGAACAGATCAAATGTGAAACGGCTCAAATCAATGTAACTGCGTATGCTGAGAAAAACGGTCTCAACAAGCAGGCAGCTGCCCGTGATTGCCGATATCAGTTTTTTAAGGAAGTGATGTCCAAGCATCAAGCGGATTATCTTGCACTTGCTCATCATGGAGATGATCAGGTTGAAACAATGCTTATGAGACTGGCCAAAGGCATACTCGGAGCTGGACTTGCCGGCATGCAGCCGGTAAGACGGTTTGAAACGGGACAGATGATCAGACCATTTCTAGCCATTACAAAAGAAGAGATTCTTCATTATTGCCATGAAAACGCTTTGAGCTACCGGACGGACGAAAGCAACGCCAAAGATGATTACACTAGAAACAGATTCAGAAAAGCAGTGCTCCCTTTTTTGAAACAGGAATCACCGGATGTGCATAAAAGGTTTCAGAAAGTAAGCGAAGCACTGACTGAAGATGAGCAATTCTTACAGTCATTAACGAAAGAAGAAATGAATAAAGTAATCACAAGCCAGTCTAAAATATCAGTTGAAATCAATTCCTCTCAATTGCTTGCCCTCCCGATGCCTTTACAAAGAAGAGGAGTTCAACTAATATTAAACTATCTTTATGAAAACGTTCCATCATCCTTTTCAGCTCATCATATTCAGCAGTTTTTAGATTGGGCGGATAAGGGCGGTCCTTCAGGAGTACTGGACTTTCCGAAAGGACTGAAGGTGGTCAAATCATATCAGACATGTTTGTTTACATTTGAACAATGGCAGTGCAAAAATGTTCCCTTTGAATATCAAATAAGCGGAGCTGCCGATGAGACGGCAGTGCTCCCAAACGGATTTCTGATAGAGGCAAAGCGTAACGCGGAATCTCTTGAAGGTCATGGGAATTCTGTTTTTATTACAAGTCAAGATAAGGTGAGATTTCCCTTGACGATCCGGACAAGAAAAGCCGGCGATCGGATAAAACTAAAAGGGATGAACGGCTCGAAAAAGGTAAAGGATATATTTATTGATAAGAAATTGCCTCTGCAAGAAAGAGACAACTGGCCGGTTGTGACGGATGCAAGCGGTGAAATTATCTGGATACCGGGCTTGAAAAAATCCATTTTTGAAGATCTTGTGATTCCAAACAGTGACCGCATTGTATTACAATATAGACAGCATGAAAAGTGTAGGGGGCAAGCATAATCATGATGAAACATGATATTGAAACAGTTCTGATCTCAGAGGAAGAGATACAAGAGAAAGTAAAAGAGTTAGGTGCAGACTTAACAAGCGAGTATCAAGATAAATTTCCGTTGGCAATCGGTGTGTTAAAAGGAGCTCTTCCTTTTATGGCGGATCTTATCAAGCATATTGATACATATTTGGAAATGGATTTCATGGATGTATCAAGCTACGGAAAATCTACGGTTTCATCTGGAGAAGTAAAAATCATTAAAGATTTGGATACATCTGTAGAGGGCCGGGACATCTTAATTATTGAAGATATCATCGACAGTGGGTTAACCTTAAGTTATCTAGTAGAGCTCTTCCGATACCGTAAAGCAAAATCAATTAAGATTGTTACCCTTTTGGATAAACCAAGCGGAAGAAAAGCGGACATTAAAGCAGACTTCGTCGGCTTTAAAGTTCCTGACGCGTTTGTAGTGGGTTACGGACTTGATTATGCTGAGCGCTATCGCAATCTGCCTTATATCGGAGTGTTAAAACCGGCAGTTTATGAAAGCTGATCGGCAGCCTGCTTCCGAGATGGTTATTGGTTGTATTGGAATGATTTTCTATGG
>NZ_NSDH01000054.1:0-13404 GCF_002289525.1 Bacillus sp. 7705b
GTAATCGGGGTTGTGAGCTACTTCCAGACCTCAAATCCGAAAACAGAAAATATGTCGTACAGCACGTTCATCAAAAACCTGGATGACGGGAAAGTTGATAGCGTGTCGGTTCAGCCTGTCAGAGGTGTTTATGAGGTAAAAGGACAGCTGAAAAATTACGACAAGGATCAATACTTTTTGACTCATGTTCCTGAAGGAAAGGGAGCAGACCAGATCTTTAATGCTATAAAAAAGACAGATGTAAAGGTTGATCCCGCTCAAGAAACAAGCGGATGGGTGACGTTCCTGACGACCATCATCCCATTTGTCATTATCTTTATTCTGTTCTTCTTCCTGCTCAATCAAGCTCAAGGCGGCGGCAGCCGTGTCATGAACTTTGGTAAGAGTAAGGCGAAGCTATATACAGAGGAAAAGAAACGCGTCAAATTTAAAGACGTTGCAGGGGCAGACGAGGAGAAACAAGAACTTGTGGAAGTTGTTGAATTTCTGAAAGATCCCCGCAAGTTTGCCGAGCTTGGCGCAAGAATCCCTAAAGGTGTGCTTTTAGTCGGACCTCCGGGTACCGGTAAAACACTTCTTGCAAGAGCATCAGCCGGTGAAGCCGGTGTACCATTCTTCAGCATCAGCGGATCTGATTTCGTTGAAATGTTTGTAGGTGTCGGTGCTTCCCGTGTGCGTGACTTGTTCGAAAACGCGAAAAAGAATGCGCCTTGTTTGATCTTCATTGATGAAATTGACGCAGTCGGACGCCAGCGTGGAGCGGGTCTCGGCGGCGGACACGATGAACGTGAACAGACGCTCAACCAATTGCTTGTTGAAATGGACGGATTCAGTGCCAATGAAGGAATTATCATCATTGCCGCAACGAACCGTGCGGACATCTTGGACCCAGCCTTACTTCGTCCGGGACGTTTTGACCGTCAAATCACAGTGGACCGCCCAGATGTAATTGGACGTGAAGCTGTATTGAAAGTCCATGCAAGAAATAAACCGCTGGATGAAACGGTAAATCTGAAATCGATTGCCATGAGAACACCTGGTTTCTCAGGCGCTGACTTAGAAAACCTATTGAATGAAGCTGCTCTTGTGGCGGCTCGTCAAAACAAGAAAAAAATCGATGCTCGCGACATTGATGAAGCTACGGACCGTGTTATTGCCGGACCAGCTAAGAAAAGCCGCGTCATCTCCAAGAAAGAACGCAATATCGTGGCATATCACGAAGGCGGACACACCGTTATCGGACTCGTTTTAGATGAGGCTGATATGGTTCATAAAGTAACGATTGTTCCTCGGGGCCAGGCTGGCGGTTATGCAGTTATGCTTCCAAGAGAAGACCGTTACTTCCAGACAAAGCCGGAGCTGCTTGATAAAATTGTCGGTCTCTTGGGCGGACGTGTTGCTGAAGAAATTATCTTTGGCGAAGTCAGCACAGGAGCGCACAATGACTTCCAGCGTGCGACAAATATTGCAAGACGAATGGTTACAGAATTCGGTATGTCAGAAAAACTGGGACCGCTGCAATTTGGACAGTCTCAGGGTGGCCAGGTATTCTTAGGCCGTGATTTCAACAACGAACAAAACTACAGTGATCAAATTGCCTACGAAATTGATCAGGAAATTCAGCGCATTATCAAAGAGTGTTACGAGCGTGCGAAAACAATCCTGACAGAAAATCGTGACAAGCTTGAATTGATTGCTCAGACGCTTCTGGAAGTTGAAACACTGGATGCTGAACAAATCAAACATCTTGTCGATCACGGGACATTGCCTGAGCGTAAGTTCTCTGATGATGAGAAGAACGATGATGTCAAAGTAAACATTCTGTCAAAAACAGAAGAAAAGAAAGACGATACGAAAGAGTAACGCTTTCTGATAAAAACTGCCGGCTGACGCTGGCAGTTTTTTTATGTGAATCCCGCCTCTGCTGCCCCTCTTTTCAATCATCCAATTATGGTATCGATTTGTTTACAAATGAGCCGCCGATCGTGTATGGTATTGTAGAATGTTTGTAAAAGTAATGATAGAGAAACTATTCAAAAGTGGTGATAGAGGTTGTTACTTGTTATTGATGTGGGGAACACCAATACTGTACTTGGTGTATATCATGAGGGTGAATTAGAATATCACTGGCGTATAGAAACAAGCAGGCATAAAACAGAAGATGAGTTTGGGATGATTCTGCGCTCTTTATTTGATCATTCAGGTCTCATGTTTGAACAAATAGAAGGCATTATTATTTCTTCAGTTGTGCCGCCAATCATGTTTGCGTTAGAGAGAATGTGCACAAAATACTTTCATATCGAACCGCAAATTGTCGGTCCTGGTATGAAAACCGGTTTAAATATAAAGTACGACAATCCGAAAGAAGTAGGCGCTGACAGAATCGTAAATGCTGTTGCGGCCATTCACTTGTACGGCAATCCTTTGATTGTTGTTGATTTCGGTACAGCCACAACGTACTGTTATATCGATGAAAACAAACAATATATGGGCGGAGCGATTGCGCCTGGAATTACAATTTCGACTGAGGCGCTGTACTCGCGTGCGGCGAAGCTTCCGCGTATTGAAATCGCCCGGCCTGACAATATTATCGGAAAAAGCACTGTAAGCGCGATGCAATCAGGGATTTTATTTGGCTATGTCGGCCAAGTGGAAGGAATCGTAAAACGAATGAAATGGCAGGCAAAACAAGAACCGAAAGTCATTGCGACAGGCGGTCTTGCGCCATTAATCGCCAACGAATCAGATTGTATAGACATCGTTGATCCATTCTTAACCCTAAAAGGTCTGGAATTGATTTATGAACGAAACCGCGTGGGAAGTGTATAGGAGGTTTTGCAATGGATTATTTAGTAAAAGCGCTGGCGTATGACGGAAAAGTTCGCGCATATGCTGCAAAAACGACTGATATGGTGAATGAAGGACAGAGACGGCATGATACATGGCCGACAGCATCCGCTGCACTGGGCCGTACAATGACAGCTTCACTAATGCTTGGTTCTATGCTGAAAGGTGATGATAAGCTGACAGTGAAAGTGGAAGGCGGCGGGCCAATCGGCGCGATTGTTGCTGATGCAAATGCTAAAGGGGAAGTCAGGGCATATGTCTCAAACCCGCATGTTCATTTTGACTTGAATGAACACGGCAAGCTGGATGTCAGACGCGCTGTCGGAACAGATGGAACATTAAGTGTTGTAAAAGATTTAGGCCTGCGCGAGTTCTTCACAGGGCAAGTAGAAATCGTTTCCGGAGAACTGGGGGAAGATTTTACGTACTATCTTGTATCATCGGAGCAGGTTCCTTCTTCTGTAGGTGTCGGCGTGCTTGTTAACCCAGACAACACCATTTTGGCGGCAGGAGGTTTCATTCTTCAGCTCCTTCCAGGAACAGATGATGAAACCATCACAAAAATTGAACAGCGTCTATCTGTAGTAGAACCTATTTCTAAACTGATTCAAAAAGGGCTTGCGCCGGAAGAAATTTTGGAAGAAGTCTTAGGAGAAAAGCCTGAGATTTTGGAAACCATGCCTGTTAAATTCCATTGCCCTTGTTCAAAAGAGCGTTTTGAAACAGCCGTTTTAGGACTAGGCAAAAAAGAAATTCAAGATATGATAGAAGAAGATGGACAAGCCGAAGCAGTATGCCATTTTTGTAATGAAAAGTACTTATTTACAAAAGAAGAGCTGGAAGAGCTTCGAGACCAAACGACCCGCTAAGCTCTTTAGCGGGTTTTTTGAATTTAAGAAAAGGGGCTGACAGTAAATTTGAAATCAAGAACAATCTGGACAATCATTTGGGGCGCGCTGCTGGTATGCTGTATCGCAGTGGCATATACACTGACGAAATCTCAAGCCAGTGCTTCCCCGTCCGACGAGTCCATTGCTACTATTGGAGGCAAAAGCGTCACAAGAGAAGAATGGCTGAAGGAAATGGAAGATGAATACGGAAAATCAACACTTGAAGATATGATCAATGTCCGAGTGGTAGAGCAGCTTGCCAAAAAGAACAATCTCAAAGTATCTAAAAGTGAAATTGATCGGGAATTTCTGCTGATTAAGGCGGTGAATAATTCATTTTACGAAGACGAGCATACAACTGAAAAAGAGTGGAAAGACCAAATTCGCTATAATATTCTTCTTGAGGAATTATTAACAAAGGATATTGATATTTCAAAGACAGAAATGAAATCATTTTATAATCAAAATAAAGAACTGTATCAGTTTGATGATTCGTATCGTATTCGGCATATTGTTGTAAAGGATGAAGAGGAAGCCAAACAAGTTTTAAAAGAGCTTGAAGGCGGCTCGAGCTTTGAAGCTGTTGCGGCGGAACGGTCCACAGACAGGTATACGTCACCGTACGGGGGAGATTTAGGGTTTGTCACCGAGGCATCAGACAACATTCCGTCATCATACATTGAAGAAGCAAAGACACTAAAACAAGATGAATGGTCAAACGAACCGATAAAGGTAAACAACGGCTATGCGATTATTCAACTGAAAGAAAAGTTAAATGCGAGAACGTTCTCATATGATGAAGTGAAGAATCAGATTAAACGCCAGATCGCAATGGATCAGTTAGGTGATAAAGCAACTGTAAAATCGCTTTGGAAAGAAGCTGACGTGTCTTGGTTCTATGGGGAAAAAAGTACTAAATGATTGACAAAAAATTTTGAAATTGATAGATTATATACATAATACCAATACAAATAGTCGGAAATTGAGGTGTCGAGAATGGTACGTGTAGCAAACTCCATTACTGAATTAATTGGGAATACGCCAATCGTTAAATTAAATCGCCTTGTTGATGAAAACAGTGCGGATGTATATTTGAAGCTTGAATACATGAACCCTGGAAGCAGTGTAAAAGACCGTATCGGTTTAGCGATGATTGAAGCCGCTGAAAAAGAAGGGAAATTAAAAGCTGGCGATACAATCATTGAACCGACAAGCGGAAATACAGGAATCGGGCTGGCAATGGTTGCTGCTGCTAAAGGTTTAAAAGCGATTTTGGTTATGCCTGACACAATGAGCATGGAGCGCCGCAACCTTCTTCGCGCATATGGTGCTGAGCTTGTGCTGACTCCGGGTGCGGAAGGCATGAAAGGCGCCATTAAGAAAGCGGAGGAGCTTGCTGAAAAACACGGATACTTCGTGCCGCAGCAGTTTAACAATCCATCGAACCCTGAAATCCACCGCCAAACAACAGGTAAAGAAATCGTTGAGCAATTCGGTGATGACCAGCTTGATGCATTTGTAGCCGGAATCGGAACAGGCGGAACGATTACAGGAGCGGGTGAAGTCCTGAAGGAAGCATATCCTTCCGTCAAAATCTACGCTGTTGAACCGTCAGATTCCCCAGTGCTTTCAGGAGGAAAACCAGGCCCTCACAAAATTCAGGGAATCGGAGCTGGCTTTGTGCCCGACATCTTAAACACTGAAGTATACGATGAAATTTTCCCTGTGAAGAATGAAGAAGCATTTGAATATGCACGCAGAGCTGCACGTGAAGAAGGAATTCTCGGAGGCATCTCATCAGGTGCGGCCATTTATGCTGCTATTGAAGTAGCGAAAAAACTCGGAAAGGGCAAAAAAGTATTAGCTATCATTCCGAGTAACGGCGAACGTTATTTGAGTACGCCGCTGTATCAATTCGATTAAAAAGCTCGAAAAAACTCCCGGTGCCCGGGAGTTTTTTTATTTGTGCATCAAATATGCCGTGTCCGCGACGAATCTTATCCTTGGAAGAGAAATTCACTTTTTTCACTCATGATATTGCTTTACAATAAAAAAAGCAGAAAAAGAAAACAGAGGAATGATATAAATGGCACAACGCAGACCGGCAGGCAGAAAAGTACCTTTTCAAAAAGATTCATTCTTGCAACAATATGAGAAACTTTCACAATCCAGAAAACAGCACGTGCTTCTTGAAAGTGCAAGAGGCGGCAGATACAGTATAGCCGGTCTTGATCCAATTGCGGCTGTCAAGGGAAAAGACGGAATTACAACCATTAAGCATGGGGATGAGACACTGTTTAAAGAGGGTGACCCATTACGCGCCTTCCACAGTTGGTTTAAAACGCTGGAAACAGAAACGGATGAAGAATTGCCTGATTTTCAAGGGGGAGCAATCGGCTTTCTTAGCTATGATTACGCACGCTACATTGAAAATTTTAAAATGCTCTCATTAGATGACCTGGAGACACCTGATATCTATTTTCTTGTCTTTGATGATATCGCCGTCTATGACCATGAAGAACAGGCTCTTTGGCTGGTCACTCATGTGAATGATGAGAACGAATCAGCGGACGAAAAGCTGTCCCAGCTCGAACATATGTGGCTGACTGAGCTTCCCGGTGAGCCGTTACAAGAGATGACATATACAGCTGACGGTTCCTTTGCAGCGCCTTTTACTGAAGAAGGCTTTTCTCAGGCTGTAGAGAAAATCAAGCAATACATTGCCAGCGGAGATGTTTTTCAAGTCAATCTATCGATCAGGCAGTCGCAGCCGCTGTCTGCTCACCCGTATGAGATCTACAAAAAACTGAGAGAAGTGAATCCTTCTCCATATATGGCATATTTAGAAACACCAGATTTCCAAATTATTTGCGGATCTCCTGAACTTCTTGTCAGCAAAAAGGGCAAACTGTTAGAGACAAGACCGATCGCGGGCACTCGTTCCAGAGGGAAAACGGATGAGGAAGACGAAGCGCTCGCAAATGAATTAATCCATAATGAAAAAGAACGCGCTGAGCATGTCATGCTGGTTGATCTAGAACGAAATGATCTGGGCAGAGTTTCCCGTTACGGATCAGTGCGGGTTAATGAATTCATGGCAATTGAAAAATACTCCCACGTCATGCACATTGTGTCTAATGTCCAAGGTGAACTGCAGGATGGATACGACGCTGTAGATATTATTCATGCTGTATTTCCTGGAGGAACGATTACAGGTGCTCCTAAAGTAAGGACAATGGAAATTATAGAAGAACTTGAGCCGACACGCCGTGGGCTTTATACTGGATCTATAGGGTGGTTTGGGTATAATCAGGATCTTCAGTTTAATATCGTGATCCGAACCATTTATGCAGCCGGAGGGCAGGCGTTTATGCAATCCGGAGCAGGAGTTGTGATTGATTCTGTTCCTAAGCATGAATACAGAGAATCATTCAAAAAAGCTTTTGCGATGCAAAAGGCGTTAGAGCTGAGCGAAGCAGAGACAAAAATTAGATGAGGTGAGCGGAGAAATGATTTTAATGATTGATAACTATGATTCTTTCACGTACAACTTAGTGCAGTATTTGGGCGAGCTTGGAGAAGAGCTGATTGTAAAACGCAATGACGATATCACAATAGAGCAAATTGAAGAGCTGTCACCGGATTTCTTAATGATTTCACCCGGACCGTGCAGTCCTGATGAAGCTGGAATCAGCCTTGAAGCAATTAAATACTTCGCAGGCAAAATTCCCGTTTTTGGCGTGTGTCTCGGACATCAGTCTATCGCACAGGAGTTTGGCGGAGACGTGGTCAGAGCAGAGCGGCTGATGCACGGAAAAACCTCAGAAATCGAGCATGACGGCAAGACGATCTTTAAAGGTTTGCAAAACCCGCTTGTGGCGACACGATACCACTCACTGATCGTAAAACCTGAGACGCTGCCAAGCTGTTTCACAGTAACCGCACAAACGAAAGAAGGAGAAATCATGGCTATTCGGCACAATGACCTTCCGATAGAAGGCGTTCAATTTCATCCAGAGTCTATTATGACTTCCTTTGGAAAAGAAATGCTCAGAAATTTTATTGAAACGTACCGCAAGGAAGTCATTGCGTGATGATATATGTAAACGGCCGATTTATAGAGGAGAAAGATGCAGTTCTTTCTCCTTTTGACCATGGTTTTTTATATGGGATCGGTGTTTTTGAGACCTTCAGGCTTTATGAAGGCCGGCCGTTCCTGCTTGATTGGCATATAGAACGGCTTGAACGCGCACTTAAGGATCTGCAAATCGAATACACTGTGACAAAACAAGAGATGATTGAAATGCTGGACAAGCTGCTCGGGCTGAATGATATCAAAGACGGCAATGCCCGCGTCAGGCTGAACATATCAGCCGGCATCAGTGATAAAGGCTTCGCTGCTCAAACTTACGATAACCCGACTGTTTTATGTTTTGTTAATCAGTTAAAACCAGAAAGTCTTCCTTTGCAAAAGGAAGGAAAGGTTTTATCGGTACGGAGAAACACACCGGAGGGGCCGTTCCGGTTAAAATCACATCACTATTTAAATAATATGTATGCGAAACGGGAGATCGGAAATGATCCGCGGTTTGAAGGGATCTTTTTAACGGAGGATTGCGCTGTAGCAGAGGGCATCATTTCAAATGTCTTCTGGAGAAAAGGCAGCTCTATCTATACACCATCACTTGATACCGGAATTCTTGACGGCGTCACGAGACGTTTTGTCATGGAGAACGCAAAGAAAATAGGGATGGATGTCAAAACAGGCCGCTACCAGCTTGAAGCCCTTTTGACGGCAGATGAAGCATGGATGACCAACTCGGTTCTTGAGATCATTCCGTTTTCTAAAATAGAAGAAGTGAACTATCCGGGCCAAAACGGAGAAATAACTTCCGCTTTACAAACGCTATACCACCAAGAAATAAAGAACATGAATTCATGACAGGGAGGAAGAGAATGGCGCGGCAAACGATAGACCAAACACAAGTAATCCATACCAAACCCAGCGCATTATCATATCGAGAAAAGACGCTGGTGATGGGTATTTTAAACGTAACGCCTGACTCTTTCTCGGATGGCGGAAAATATGACAGCCTGGACAATGCCCTGTTGCATGCGAAAGAGATGATTGATGACGGTGCGCATATCATTGATATCGGAGGCGAATCGACAAGACCCGGCGCCGAATATGTGTCCGTGGACGAAGAAATGTCCAGAGTGATTCCTGTGATAGAGCGGATTACAAAAGAGCTCGCAGTGCCGATCTCTGTAGATACGTACAAGGCTTCTGTCGCAGATGAAGCTGTTAAAGCCGGCGCTTCAATCATCAATGATATTTGGGGAGCGAAGTACGATCCGAAAATGGCTTCTGTTGCAGCTGAACACAATGTTCCGATCGTTCTCATGCATAACCGCAAAGAGAGAAACTACAACGACTTAATACCGGATATGCTGTCGGACTTAATGGAAAGTGTAAAGATTGCTGTTGAAGCAGGTGTAGAGGAAAAGAACATTATCCTCGATCCCGGCATTGGTTTTGCGAAGGACTATCACGATAATCTGGCAGTCATGAACAAACTCGAAGTTTTCAGCGGACTTGGCTATCCGGTTCTTCTTGCAACCTCCCGAAAAAGATTTATCGGCCGTGTCCTGGATCTTCCGCCTGAGGAGCGGGCTGAGGGCACAGGCGCAACCGTGTGTTTAGGCATTCAAAAAGGCTGTGACATTGTGAGAGTCCATGATGTAAAACAAATAGCCAGAATGGCGAAAATGATGGATGCAATGCTGAACAAGGGAGGGATGCATCATGGATAAAATCTACGTAGAAGGCATGGAGTTTTACGGCTACCACGGTGTGTTAAAAGAGGAGAACAAGCTCGGACAGCGTTTTAAAGTCGATTTAACCGCAGAATTAGATTTAAGCAAAGCGGGACAAACAGACGACCTTGAGCAAACCATTAACTATGCCGAGCTTTACCACGTATGTAAAGATATCGTCGAAGGTGAGCCTGTGAAACTAGTGGAAACACTGGCAGAACGTATTGCGGACACTGTCCTGAAGAAATTTCATCAGGTGCAGCAATGTACTGTAAAAGTGATTAAGCCAGATCCGCCAATTCCCGGCCACTATAAATCAGTAGCAATAGAAATCACGAGAAAAAAATCATGAACAATACAGCTTATATAGCACTTGGATCTAATATTGGAGATAGAGAAACGTATTTACGGCGAGCGGTGGCGATGCTGCATCAACATGAGGCAGTGACAGTCACAAAAGTGTCTTCTATTTACGAAACAGACCCAGTCGGATACGAAGCTCAAGATGAATTTTTAAATATGGCAGTTGAAATCGAGACGTCGCTGAATCCGTTTCAGCTCCTGGAGCTCACGCAGCATATAGAAAATGAATTGGGCAGGACGAGAGAAGTCAGATGGGGGCCGCGGACGGCAGACCTTGACATTTTACTGTTTAATCGTGAAAATATTGAAACAGAGCAACTAATTGTTCCGCATCCGAGAATGTATGAGCGTTTATTTGTCCTTGCACCGCTTGCGGAAATATGCACGCGGGTTGAAAAAGAGGCAAAAAGCGCGGAAACCGACCAAGAAGGTGTAAGAGTATGGAAGCAGAAATCTGGGGTAGACGAATTCGTGCATTCAGAAAGCTGAAAGGTTATACTCAAGAAGGATTTGCGAAAGCGTTAGGTATATCAGTTTCTATTCTCGGCGAAATTGAACGCGGAAACCGATTGCCGTCAGCTGCCATCATTCAAAGTGCAGCAGATGTTTTAAATATAAGCGCGGACGAATTAGCGCCGCCAGAAAATAATAACAAATGAAAGGAGGGGAAAAATGTTTAAAATCGGTGATATTCAATTAAAAAACCGGGTTGTGCTGGCCCCTATGGCCGGTGTCTGCAACTCAGCATTCAGATTGACTGTAAAGGAATTCGGAGCCGGATTGGTCTGCGCTGAAATGATCAGTGACAAAGCGATCCTTTACAACAATGCCAAAACAATGGGTATGCTTTACATTGATGAACGTGAAAAACCGCTCAGCCTTCAAATCTTCGGAGGAAAAAAGGAAACCCTTGTGGAAGCGGCGAAGTTTGTAGACCAGAACACAACTGCTGATATCATTGATATTAACATGGGATGCCCAGTACCAAAGATTACAAAATGTGATGCGGGAGCAAAATGGCTTCTCGATCCCGATAAGATTTATGAAATGGTTTCTGCAGTAGTGGATGCCGTCGATAAACCAGTCACAGTGAAAATGAGAATGGGCTGGGATGAAGACCACATTTTCGCGGTGAAAAACGCACAGGCTGTCGAGCGTGCGGGCGGAAAAGCAGTTGCACTTCACGGCCGTACAAGAGTGCAGATGTACGAAGGAACTGCAAACTGGGATATTATCAAAGAAGTAAAACAATCTGTATCGATTCCGGTTATCGGGAACGGCGATGTCAAGACGCCGCAGGATGCTAAGCGTATGCTTGATGAAACAGGAGTAGACGGGGTCATGATCGGCCGTGCCGCATTAGGCAATCCGTGGATGATTTACCGTACGGTTCAATACCTTGAAACAGGTGAATTAAAAGAAGAGCCGCAAGTACGCGAAAAAATGGCGGTATGCAAACTGCATCTTGACCGCCTGATTAACTTAAAAGGTGAAAATGTAGCGGTAAGAGAAATGAGAAAACACGCTGCATGGTATCTGAAAGGCATAAGAGGCAATGCGGAGGTTCGTAATGGAATCAATCATTGCGAGACAAGAGAAGAGCTTGTACAGCTTTTAGATGCATTTACTGTTGAAGTTGAGGCAAAAGAGCTTCAAGACGCAAAAGTAGGATAACATTCACCTCTATTTGCTGCTCACTGCCAGTTTTACGCTGGCAGTTTTTCTGCTTTTTTCATGAAACAATATCTGTAATGGAGTGATAACAATGAGTCAAGAAGAGCATAATCATGAAGAATTGAACGACCAGCTGCAAGTCAGACGCGACAAAATGAATCAGATGAGAGAAAACGGTATAGATCCATTCGGCGCACGTTTTGAAAGAACTCATCAATCTGAGCAAATTATTGCGGCATATCAAAATCTAACGAAAGAAGAGTTAGAGGAAAAAGCGATTGAAGTCACAATCGCAGGCCGTATGATGACAAAACGCGGCAAAGGAAAAGCCGGCTTCGCGCACCTTCAGGATTTAGAAGGTCAAATTCAAATCTACGTAAGAAAAGACAGTGTCGGTGATGACCAATATGAAATCTTCAAATCTTCCGACCTTGGCGACCTTATCGGCGTAACCGGAAAAGTGTTCAAAACAAATGTAGGCGAACTGTCTGTAAAAGCAACATCATTTGATTTGCTGACAAAAGCGCTTCGTCCGCTGCCGGATAAATACCATGGTTTAAAAGACGTTGAGCAGCGATACCGTCAACGCTACTTGGATCTTATCGTAAATCCAGACAGCAAACATACGTTCATCACACGCAGCAAGATCATTCAAGCGATGAGAAGATACCTTGATGATCATGGATACTTAGAAGTAGAAACACCAACTATGCACAGCATTCCAGGGGGAGCCTCCGCGCGTCCGTTCATTACCCATCATAATGCTTTAGATATTCCGCTCTACATGCGTATTGCGATTGAACTGCATCTGAAACGCTTGATTGTCGGCGGTTTAGAAAAAGTATATGAAATCGGCCGTGTTTTCCGTAATGAAGGCGTCTCTACACGCCATAACCCTGAATTTACAATGATTGAATTATATGAAGCGTATGCTGACTATAAAGATATCATGAGCTTAACTGAAAACCTTGTCGCTCATATCGCGCAAGAAGTGCTTGGCACGACGACAATTCAATACGGGGAAGAACAAATCGAACTGAAACCTGAGTGGAAAAGAATCCATATGGTTGACGCAGTCAAAGAAGCGACAGGCGTTGACTTCTGGGAAGATGTAACTGTTGAGCAAGCCCGTGAATATGCAAAAGAGCATGGTGTAGAGATTAAAGACTCTATGACAGTGGGCCATATTATAAACGAATTCTTCGAACAAAAAATCGAGGAAACGCTTATCCAGCCAACGTTTATTTATGGACATCCAGTAGAAATTTCTCCTCTTGCTAAGAAAAATCCAGAGGATCCGCGCTTCACAGACCGTTTTGAACTGTTTATCGTAGGCCGTGAGCACGCAAATGCATTCACAGAGCTAAATGATCCTATTGATCAAAGAGAACGCTTTGAAGCCCAATTAAAAGAACGAGAAGAGGGTAATGATGAAGCTCATTTAATGGATGAAGACTTCGTTGAAGCCCTGGAGTATGGCATGCCGCCAACAGGAGGCTTAGGCATCGGGATCGATCGCCTGGTCATGCTGCTTACGAATGCTCCTTCGATCCGAGATGTACTGTTATTCCCGCAAATGAGACAGCGCTAATTTAAAAGAGCGTCAACCTTTCTAATAGAAGGATGACGCTCTTTTATAATTCCTTAGTTTTTTCTTCAAAAAACTATTGCACTATTATTTACAAGGTGGTATATTATTATTCGTTGCCGCTAAACAAGGCGATGACAAAAAAATAACTTCAAAAAAAGTTATTGACTTCAATGAGTCGACGAGTTATAATAATAAAGTCGCTTAAACGAAGTGACAAAATGA
>NZ_NSDH01000055.1:0-17730 GCF_002289525.1 Bacillus sp. 7705b
GCCGCCAAGCAAGGTAAAGACCAGTTCAGCTGAACTGGTCTTTTTTATATCTGTACTGATTCGTTTTTCTCGGTGTTCATTTTTTCAAGGTTTCGGCTTTTGAAGCTCTCTAGTATTTTTAATACTAATACAATAGCCAGCATGATCAACATGCTGAGCGGCACGCCGGTTATCCGATTATGTTTATCACCCACAGGATTTAACGGCGGTTTCATGCGCTGTAGATAGGGCGCAGAGCTGGAAAACTTCGAGTCCGCCATCCAAAACTTGATGGGCATAGACCCGGCATCAATGTTCAAGCAGTCAAAACGATTCTTGTTTCTGATCCTGATATGATGTATCATGGCAAATGGCTCAAATATGTTGAGCCATTTTTTTCTTCAGCATTTGACCTTGCACATTTGATTAAAATTTATTATGATACTCTTTGTATAATAACTCCTTACCTCAATACACTATACTCAACGTTTCCCCTTTTTCTCCGAAAGTTTTTCTTTTCATTTTCTTCCGTAAAATAATTAAGCTCCCAATACAACAGAAACGGTGCGGATTTATTTTTAAAAAGGAGTCGTTATATTTGAATAGTTTTACATTAAAACAGCAGTGGTTCGGTAATATCCGAAAAGATATTCTTGCTGGTATTTTGGTGGCGTTAGCCTTAATACCTGAAGCGATTGGTTTTTCTATTATTGCCGGCGTTGATCCAATGGTTGGTCTTTATGCTTCATTTTGTATTGCCATTATTATTTCTATTTTTGGCGGAAGACCGGGGATGATTTCGGCTGCGACTGGTTCGATGGCGGTTGTGATGGTGTCGCTGGTTGCCGATTACGGGCTTCAGTATTTATTTGCGGCCACCATTTTGACAGGTGTTATTCAGGTGATCTTAGGCATCAGTAAAATTGCGAGATTAATGAAATTCATTCCTCGTTCTGTGATGATCGGGTTTGTGAATGCGCTGGCGATTCTGATTTTTTCTGCGCAGCTGCCTCAATTTGAAGATGCATCTTGGAGCATGTATGCGATGCTTGCCGGATCATTGGTTATTATTTATGTACTGCCGAGGTTTACGACTGCGGTGCCATCTCCGCTTGTCGCAATTATTGTGATGACGATTATTGCGGTCACATTCCATGTGGATGTGCGGACGGTTGGAGATATGGGCAATATCTCTAGTTCATTGCCTCATTTTCTAATACCTGATGTTCCGTTTACCTTCGAAACGCTCAAAATTATTTTTCCTTATTCCATTGCTTTGGCGTTTGTCGGTTTGCTTGAATCTTTGCTGACAGCACAGATTATTGATGAAATGACGGATACGGACAGTGATAAAAATAAAGAGAGCCGCGGACAGGGAATCGCGAATATGGTCACTGGATTTTTTGGCGGTATGGCGGGCTGCGCTATGATCGGACAATCTGTTATTAATACAAAAGCGGGCGGCCGCGGACGGTTATCAGCCTTTGTTGCCGGTGCTTTTCTTATGTTTTTAATTGCCGTTTTGAGTCATGTTGTTGTAAACATTCCGATGGCTGCGTTAGTGGCTGTTATGGTTATGGTATCTGTCGGCACATTTGATTGGTCTTCTTTAAAAGGCTTGAAAAAAGCGCCGATTACAGATTCAATTGTAATGGTTGTGACGGTGATTACGGTTGTCGTGACGGATGACTTATCGAAAGGCGTATTCGTCGGTGTTCTGTTAAGTGCCGTATTCTTCGTAGCCAAAATCTCGAAGCTGAAGATCGTTTCTCATGCAGAAGATCAAAAGCTGAGAACGTATCAAGTGAAGGGACAGATCTTTTTTGCGTCAGTAACTGATCTTACGAATGCGTTTATCTATCAAGAGGATATCGAGCGAGTTGTCATTGACTTGACCGATGCTCACGTATGGGATGATTCAGGAGCGGCTGCGCTTGATAAAATTGTTGCGAAGTTTAAAGAGCAAGGAATTGAAGCTGAATTAAAGGGGCTGAATAATGCAAGTAAAGCCCTTATGAAACAGATGGCATAAAAGTATGAAAGTCCAGATTGATGAGATCTGGGCTTTTTTATATAACATATGGTTGAACTGCATTGATATAATAGAGAGAAAGAAATTTTTAATAGGGGACTTGTATATGATGCTTCAGAAGCTGAACCGTGTATTAGGGAAAGTCATGCCGCTTTTGACACCGACTAGTGTTGTGCTTGGCGTGCTGCTGTCTCAGTTTTTAAATGGATATGAAAGCGCAGTGCCTTGGATATTTGCGTTTATTACGTTTGCGGGCAGCTTGAGCGCGAACTTTCAGTCTTTAAGACACGCCTTGGCGCATCCTCTTCCTATGATTCTTGCATTATTTGTTCTTCATATTTTTATGCCGCTTTTCGCCTGGGGCAGCGGACATCTCATATTTCAAGGTGATCCATTAACGATCACGGGTTTGACATTAGCTGTTGTCATCCCTACAGGAATTACGAGCTTGATTTGGGCTGCAATGTACAAAGGAAATGTTGGTTTGACGCTTTCTATCATATTGATTGATACCGTGCTGTCGCCGTTAATCGTTCCGCTGAGTCTTTCTGTGCTGGCCGGTGCCCAGGTTCACATGGATATCTGGGGAATGATGAAGGGTCTGATTGTGATGGTAGTGATTCCTTCATTCCTGGGCATGCTGTTTAATCAGATGTCATCTCCAGAAAGAACCGCGGCGTTGAGCAGTACGCTGTCTCCCTTTTCAAAGCTGTGCCTGATGGCCGTGATTGCGATTAACAGCTCTGCGATAGCTCCTTATTTCAAAGCGATTGATTTAAGATTTTTAGGGATTGCTGTCACTGTTTTTTGTATCGCGTTAACCGGGTATGCTGCGGCGTGGTTTATCGGAAAAATGATGAAAAGGCGGCAGGAGGAAATTGTCTCTCTTATTTTTACGGGAGGCATGAGGAATATCAGTGCCGGCGCTGTTCTTGCCGTCACTTTCTTTCCGTCTCAGGTGGCTGTTCCGGTTGTGATTGGCATGCTGTTTCAGCAAATCCTGGCTGCCTTGTTCGGCTATATGCTGAACCGTTTCGAATTAAAACCGGTCTTGCAGAAGGCATGAAAAAACCGCTCATATGTTGGAGCGGTTTTTTCCGTATAGCCATTCCAGCGCATTGATAAATTGTTTGCAGAAATGCTTGCGGTGATGCACCGCCCCTTTTTCAATGACGAGGCACAGCTGATCTTGAGTGAACCCTTTTTCTATTAGGCTCTCGTGCACGTATTTTGTTTTTTGGAGCATCGTCTGCTGAATCGATTGTTTTCCGGCGCCTTCTTCACTGCCGACAGACATAAAAATACGCGTTGAACCCGCTCTTACAGAGGAAGTATAGATAGTTTCTGCTGCGTTCTCGTACCAGTATGAACTTGAGAGAGATCCTATTTTTCCAAATAATGATGAATGTCTCAGAAAGGCGAACATTGAGATGAGGCCGCCTAATGAGGCGCCGATCATACCTCTGGATTGAGCCCTTCTGGAGACATTCCAATTTTCTTCCACAAACGGAATGAGCCGGTTTGTTATTTCAGAAAGATAGTCAGCCCCCTTACCGCCGAAGTCTGGAAACTGATCACTGAGTGATGCTGCGGGCCAAGGAGTGTACTCGTCGAGCCGATTTTTAGCCTCTATGCCGATCAGAACGAGCTCAGGCACCCTGTTTTGATGAAACCTGTTTTCTATCAGTTCTAGTTGATCTTGAAACAAAGAACCGCCATCCTGTACGTAAACAGAAGGAAATGCCCTGCTGTCCGTACTGTAGGAAGGAGGGAGATACAGCTTAAACATTCTGTCGCCCGCCTTATGCTCTGATAAAGATCCGTTCAAACATTCTCCCCCTTTTTTTGCTTGAAAAGCAGGTATAAGAAATACGGAACACCGAGTATCGCCAAAATAATGCCGGCTGGCACTTCTGCGGGCTGGAAAAACAGTTTTCCGGCAAAGTCTGCGCTCAATACAAGCAGCATGCCGATCAAACCGCTCAAAGGCAAAATATAGCGGTGTTCGACACCGGCCAATCTCCGGGAAATATGAGGCGCGATTAAGCCGACAAATGCCATGCTTCCCGCCACAGAGACACAGGCGCTAATGATGGCGACACAGGCGACGAGCAGAATGGTTTTTTCTTTATTTGACGAAATGCCAAGGCTTCTGACCGTGTCTTCGTCAAAGCGGATGGTATCGAGCAAACGAGATTTGGCCAGAAGAATAGGAATAAACAGCAGCATCCACGGAAGAACCGCTGTGATATATGTCCAGTTTGCCGACCAGATGCTGCCGTTTTTCCATACCATAGCCATTTCATAATCTTGCGGGTCCATTTTTAATGATAGAAACAAAGACAACGCGCTGAAGCCTGAATTAATCGCGATTCCTACCAGAATAATTCTGCCTGAATCTAAATTGCCTCTGTTCCAAGCGAATATGTAAATCATGACTGCAGCAGCCAGTCCGCCGATCAGACCGAAAAACGGCATTCCCATAGCCGCGACGATTGAAGTTACTTCTTTCTGGCCTTGGAACAACAGCATAAACGCCACAATGCCTGCCCCTGCTCCCGCATTGATTCCCAATATTCCCGGGTCTGCAAGACCGTTTCGTGTGATGGCCTGAATGACAGCTCCTGCTATGCCAAGCCCGAGTCCGATAATGGCTGCCATGACAATCCGCGGCAGTCTTAAGTCAAACAGCAAAACTTCATACTGCGGATTGGGATTGATCTGAAAAAGAGTGGAGAGCAGCTCTGTCGGACGAACAGAAAATGATCCGCTGGTCATGCTGAAATAACTGACGAGGAGAATCAATACGATTAACACTGCATATTTTTTAGCCATTTTGCTCTCCTCCTTTTCGTTTGATCAAATAAAGGAAGAAAGGAACGCCGATAATAGAAGTCACAACCTCAATCGGTGTTTCAAATGGATAATTGATAAATCTGCTGGCGAGATCGCACAGCGTTAAAAAGACGCCGCCCAAGATGCAGGAACAAGGAATCAGTCTGTTATAATCTGAGCCGACGAGAAATCTCGTAATATGCGGGACGACTAAACCGACAAACGCAATTTTTCCGGCAAGCGCTACAGCACTTCCGGTTAAAATGATGACAGAGATCATTGCCATGATTTTGATCGTTTTTTTCTTTTGGCCCAAACTCTTAGAGATATCGTCGCCTAGTGATACAGCGGTCACCTTTTTGCTGAGAGAAACAGCTATGACGATACCCGCAAGGAAAAATGGAACGGCAAGCTTTAGAAAGTCGGGGCTCATTTGATGAAGTCTGGCGCTGTACCAGAAACTCAGATCCTGTGAAATTTGAAAATAGATCGATATGGCAGCCGCTAAACTATTAAGCAGCATGCTTGTGACTGTGCCAATGATGGCTAGCTGTACGGGCGTAAACCCGTTAGGCAGCATTGTTGCCAGGCCGAATACCAATGCAGCTCCAAATGCGGAGCCGATAAAAGAGTAAATAATCATTTCAAGCGAAGATGATTGCGGAAGCAGAACCATACAAAGCGTAATGATAAACGCGGAACCATCTGAAACACCCATAATTGAGGGCGATGCCAAATAATTGCGTGTGATGCCTTGCATGAGCGCTCCAGATACAGCAAGGGCTGCCCCAATGAGCAGAGCGCCGGCAGCCCTTGGAATCCGGGAATGCCATATGATTTGATGGTCTGTGTTTCCCGGATCAAAATGAAAAAGTGATGCAAAGACAATATCAGCATTAAGCTGCTTTGCGCCATAGAGGACGGAAAGCAGCAATGATAATGCAATAGCAAATGGAGAAGTAATCAAAATGATACGTGTCCACTGTTTTGAATACATACAAAAACCTACTCTAATTTAGTCTTGTGTTAATTTTTCAGATGCCGCTTTCAGGAAGCGGACTTTGCTCCAAGCCGTACCACCTTGTGCAAGAGGATCAACTGAATTGACGTACACATGATCTTCTTTGACTGCTGTGAGGCTTTTCCAGATTGGATTTTTCTCTAAATCTTTTAATGCATCAGGTTTATCCGCATTTTCATCATCAGAAAATTGGACGAAAATGTGGTCAGGGTTCATTTCACTGAGTTTTTCTAATGAAATCAGCTCTTGCGCTTTTGCGGCTTTGACTTCATTCGGTGCTTTAAGGCCTAAGTCGCCATAAAGAGTTGAGTTGAAGTACACTTGTTCAGGATAAATGTAAATATTCCCTTGTCTGATTCTGATGACAAGCGTTTTTGAATCTTTTGCTTGTTTACTGATTTTCGTTTTTGTTTCTTTTAGATCCTGTTCATAGTCTGCAATGATTTTTTTCGCTTTTTTCTCTTTTCCAGTCAGCTGGGCAAGCAGCATCATATTTTCCTTCCAGTTTGATGAGATGTGTGAAACCGGAATGGTCGTGCCGGCCGTGCTTATTTTTTGCAGGGTTTTTTCAGGGAACTTTGTAGATGCCAGGATCACGTCTGGCTGCATTTCAAGAATTTTTTCAATGTTTGGCTCCATTTTTTCCCCTGTAGGTGTTGCTTTATCTGTGATGTCCTTGAACATTTCAGGGAATTTTCCGGAGAATGAGATTGCACCCTGCGGATGAACGTCCAGCAGTTTTGCGTCTTCCATGGATTCAACGCTTCCCGTAATGGCAATCTTATCTGTCGGTACGTTTACTTCGTACGTTTTATCCAAATACTCGATTTTCTTTTTCTCGGACTTTGTGCCGCTTGCTTTGCTCGCAGAGGATTCTTCCTTGCTGCCGCAAGCTGCCGCCGTGAGTGCGAGAAGCAAGATTAATAAGGTAAGAGATAGCTTTTTCATCTATAGTGCCTCCTGTTCAATTGATAACTATTATCAATTGGAATTATAGAGAATGAACAGACATAACACCATGGACAAATTCCATATTTATCATGGACTATCACCGGATAGCATAGAAATGGTTTGCTGAACAATCCGCTCGTGCCCGCAAGCCGAGTACTCATTCCATGGGTCTGAAGAGAGGTGATACACACGTCCGTTCCGCACTGCGCTTAGGTTTTGCCATATTTCCGACTGTTTTAATTGCTGATAATAAGCAATGGTTTCCGGCTCTTTAAAAAGAAAGAGCATGATACAGTCAGCTTGGCAATTTGTGATGTCTTCTAATGAAATCGCTTGTTCTGAAGGCGTGTCAGCCGGTTCAGCCGATTGGAACCCTAAATCTTCAAAGAAGACTTCGCGTACGCTGCGATTATGCGCCATATAAAAGCGCTGCTTATGCAGACGAAGAAAGAGATAACGAAACTCTTGGGCGTGCAGCAATGTCTTTTTAGCGGCAGCCGTCTGCTTGTCATAGGCTGCGAGCCACTTTTCAGCTTCCGATTCTTCCTTTAAAAACGAGGCGGTGTGCAGAAAGTGTGCTCTCCAGTTTTCTTCTGCAGGAAGGTAACATACTTCTGCAATGCTGTTCAGGCGCTTTTGTTCTTCTGAAGAAACAGAATCCATGCTGAAAATGATATCGGGTTCAGCTTGGGACAACGTCTGCAGGTTTTCCTCCCATTTTTCATTAAACCGGTATGCGCTGAGCTGTACTGGAATATCTGCTGAATAATGCTGATAATAGTAAGCCGTCCATTTTGGATGGAGTGCGGCTGCAAACGGTATGTGATGCAGAGGAATGAGCTGTCCCATTGTTCCCTTTCCATAGGCGGCTAGTTTTTGCCTGCGTTTTTTCATATAGCTTGTAGGTGAAGAACCTGTGTGCTTTTTAAAGATTCTGCTGAAATAAAATTCATCTTGATAGCCGGTTTGATGGGCGATTTCTTTCAGTTTACAGTTGGATCTTGCCATAAGCCGCTTTGCTCGGGTAATCCGAGTTTTTGTAATGAATTCTGTTACGCTCTGGCCTGTCCATTTTTTAAAGGTTTCGCTGTAATGCTTGGCGCTGATTCCTGCAATTTTTGAGAGCTGGGCAAGTGTAATTTTTGTATCGGCATGAGTTTCAATGTAATGTTTTGTTTTTTCAATCGCAGATTGTGTATCGTTTTGATCGGATACATTAGCTGTGAATAGATCATAAATCAGGCTTTGAACCTCTATCACACATTTTAATTGAGAAAGCTGAGCTGATTCTGTCCATATTTCTGCAAGTTCTTGAAGCCGGGCTGAAAGGTTTTCGATATGTGAAACATTCACAAGGTTTAGACTGGATAAATCAGTTTCAGTGCATGGTTTTAAGAGATCTTGCCGGGTTTCCGCTGTATAGCAGTGAAGCCTAATCAGACACACATCTATATTTCTCTCTTCTGCAGGTGTAATGCCGAATGTCTCATGAGGCGGACAAACATACAGTGTCTTTTTTTGGAGAGGAGCGGTTCTTGTTCCGATAGAAATATGTCCATCTCCTTTTAAATGAAAGATCAGTACGAATGAGTCGGCCAATTGCTGTTCTGAGAAGAGATCACTCGTTTTCTTCATATATTCAATTTGTACCGGATGATAAATCATTGAGTTTTGCAAGGAGAAGACCACCTTTTCAGAAACGCTTGCTTAATTGATAATCATTTTCAATAAGATTGTACCAAATAAATGAAAGTTTTCCTATATAAAGCGTGTTGTTTTTGGATTTAAAAAACCCTTGCCGCAATGTGCGGGCAAGGGAAAATGACCATGCTTTTGTTGGGTAAGAAAATGTTACACGTGTAACATACCATTCTTAAGTCTTAATATAGGAGATATTGTTTTCTGGTTTTATTGAATTGCTTCAGCTGTTTTTGATAGGTGTCAATGATTTCATCAATTGAAGCACCGTTCTCGATTTTTGTTCTAACCCAGCCGTTGCCTGCTAATTTATCAAATGAGCCAGACGCTAGGAACTGAAAATCATCAGGATAGAGGTCATGTATCATTTTAATAAGCGACAGTCCTGTTTTAACCGCTTCAAATTTTTCTCTGTCCGTGATATAGAGCTGCACGCCGTGGCAAAGTGTTCCTTGATGTTTAGAGAACGTTGGAGTGAAGGAGGAAGCTCTGAATGTAACGCCAGGCAGAGCAAGACTGTTCATTTTTTCTGCAAGCTCTGTGCTTGTGATAAAGGGAGCTCCGATCAACTCGAATGGCTTAGTCGTTCCCCGCCCTTCAGATACATTTGTTCCTTCAATTAACCCTGTTGCAGGGTATACAAATGTGCTCTCTGCGGTTGGCATGTTCGGTGAAGGGAGGACGAAAGGCAGTCTGGTTTCGTCAAAATCCATAGAGCGTTTCCAGTGCTTCATTTTTACGACTGACACATCAGCATTAATATTAAATTCCTTGTTGAATAGTAAAGCCAATTCTCCAATGGTCATCCCGTGCTTTAACGGAATGGGATAGAGTCCGACAAAGGATGCGTACTCGGGCTCCAGCACTGGTCCTTCAACCTTTTTTCCGCCTTGGGGATTCGGGCGGTCCAGCACGATAAAAGGAATTCCGTTTTCTTTAGCGGCTTCCATTGCATAAGCCATTGTATAAATGTACGTATAGTAACGAGTCCCGACGTCCTGGATGTCAAATAGAAGAACATCGACATTTTTCAGCATATCAGGAGTGGGTTTTTTCGTTTTTCCGTAAAGGCTGTATACGGGAACCCCGGTTTTTTCGTCAATGTAAGAGCCTACTTCGTCTCCTGCCTGAGCGTCGCCGCGAACGCCGTGCTCGGGCCCGAATAAAGCTGTCAGCTGTATATCGGGGTCTTCGTAAAGAATATCTACGCTGCTTTTAAGGGATACACTCACACCTGTTGGATTGGTAATCAGTCCAACTCTTTTTCCCATTAGCTGCTTTTTGTGTCGTGACAAGAGGATATCAATGCCGGTCTGGACTTTAGGTTTTTTTGCTGTTTGTTTTTCTGAATTAGGCGAAGCTGAGGCAGCCGTCATTGTCCCGAACATCATAAGCCCTGCGAGAAGAACCAATACCGTTTTCTTCATATGCTCCTCCTTATTAAAGCGGTTTTCCCGTTTTGATGTTTACTCCATAGCCAAATGGATAAAGGATGTCTCCCGGTTTTGTGACGGATGGAATGTCGACTGGCAGCGTGCCCTTTGGCTTTGATTGTCCGAAGATCGCTTTAACGCCGGCCGGAATATTCGGCTGAAGATAACGCCCGTTTGCATATCCTTTAAAACCATAGACGGCAATCAAAGCACTTGCTTCTTCGAAATTGGCGGCATCATATGGATTGCGCAGACTCATTAAGACAAATTGCTTTTTGTGCTGCAGTGCGGCATTCATGACAGCTCTCGGAAAAGCGGTGGCCCATTTGCTTGAATCTGTTACCGTGTCGTCGATGACACCGTCGTTGACGACAGGGTCATTTTTTACAACGTAAGAGCCTGTAATAATATAATCAGCTTCTTTTACTTGTTTTTCATGCTCAGCATTAAATACCTTTTCTGCAAAGTTGATTTTGTTAAGAGAAACAGATTTGATTTTTTTTCGCTGCACTAAATCGTGAATGGTTTTTTCAATGGATGCTGTTTGTTCCTCGTAAGGTGCGGCAATTAAGATTCGGCTGCCTTTTTTTGGTTTGAACGGCAAGGTATGCTGATCATTTTTTAATACTGTCACTGCCTTTTCAGCGATTTTTTGCTCTGTCTTCGTATGGTGTTTGCTTCCCACTGTTTTGAGTGCTTTCTTCACCTTTTTATCTATGTTGCTGTCATGCTGAGCGGAGTAAATACCGCGCTTTATTTTCAGGGAAATGATTCTTTCCACCGATTTGTTGATTTGCTGTAAGGGAATGTCTCCATTTTTAACAGCTTCTTTTAAGGAGTCAATCACGCTTGCCAATTTTTGTTCATCTTTCAAAGATGTAACTGAGACAGGCATTAACGCGATATCAACACCGGCCTTTATGGCCATGACGACCGCCTCTTCCTGACCGAAATGATCTGCTATGGCTTTCATATTGAGAGCATCAGTGACGATTACACCGCCAAATCCCATTTCCTCCCGAAGCAGCCCGGTCATTACTTTCTTTGAAAGTGTAGCGGGAACCATAATATCTGATCCATCAAGCTTGCTTTTATATGTGGTGTCGTCAAAGGCTGGGAATTGAACATGAGCTGTCATCACCATATCTGCTCCGGCATCAATCGCTTTTTGAAAAGGATAGAGTTCAACCTCACGAAGCCGTTCCTGGTTATGAGAAACGAGCGGCAGTCCATAATGGCTGTCAACGTCAGTGTCTCCATGTCCCGGGAAATGTTTAAGAGCAGAGGCGATATTTTGCCGTTGCAAACCTTTCATAGAATATAAACCGAGTCGTGCTGTCAGTTCACGATCAGAACTGAATGATCTCACACCGATCACGGGATTATCAGGGTTATTATTAATGTCCAAGACTGGGCTGAAATCTGTATTGATGCCTAAGACAGAAAGCTCTTTTCCAATAATGCTGCCGGTCTGATATGCATTGATTCTGCTTCTTGTTGCGCCAAGCGCCATATTGCCTGGGAAATTAGTGCCCTCCCCTAATCTCGTCACGATCCCGCCTTCTTGATCAATGCTGAGTAAGAGCGGAATCTTAGGGCTGGCCTTTTGATATGCGTCTGTCAGCCGTACCGTTTGTTCAGTTATTTTTACATTTTCTGCAAATAGTATGACGCCGCCGAATTGATATTTCTTGATGAGGCCAGCGACTTCCTCATTCATTTTTGTGAAGGCTTGCGGAGAAGACTCACCTTCCTTTTTCCAGTTTCTGAAATCCGGCATCAGCATCTGGCCAAGTTTTTCTTCTAACGTCATACGATCAACGATCTGCTTGGCATCATCTGAGCTGCGGGGTTTTGCTTCAGCTGTCTGACTGACGCCGAGAAAACATGAAAGAAAAAGGACGGTGGAAAGGATAAGCGAAATGACAGGTTTCATAACAACTTCCTCCTATCGTCGATTATTTCATTGCTTCATAAATCGCGGTAATGACGCTTCCGTAACTGCCTGTTGAAAATTGGTCACCCTCAAACACGTTCGGATTTTCCGCTGGATCAGCGACAGGTGAATGCTTTTTATTTGTTAACAAAGCGATGCCTAAATTGTATGCCGGATCAATGATGGTAACCGTTCCTGTCCAGCCAGTATGTCCGTACGCATTTTCGCTTGCATAAGGGCCAAACATCCATTCCATGCTTTTACTGCCGTTTCGCCGCCATCCAAGGCCGAATGTCGGATCTGTTGCTGATGGCGCCGTAAATAGGTCAGCTGTTTTCTGATCGAATAATGAAACGTTTCGGTACGTTCCTTTGTTTAACATGACTTGAAGCAGAATCGCCATATCATCAGCGTTTGAAAACAGTCCGGCGTGGCCTGAAACGCCTTCCATCGAATAGAATGCTTTTTCGTCATGTACTTCTCCTTGCAGCGTGTCTGTGCGGATATGAGGGAAATGGATAACACCGTCTCGTGTATTGCCCATACGTTCAGTGGCTGCGAACTGTTTTGCTTTAAAGCCCTTTTGCAGCGGATTGTACAACGTATGTTTCAGCTTCAGCGGTTTGTAGAGCTCTTGTTCCGTATAGACATCAAGCGGTTTGCCGGTGAGTTTTTCGACAATACAGCCGAGAAGCATGTATCCAATGTCACTGTATACGTGTTTTGTTCCTGTTTCATAATCCAGCGGGATTTTCATCAAGTATTCAATGGTTTTCTCCCGCTCTTGCGAATAATACATTCCGGCTTTTTCCGGGCTGTAAAAGTAGAAGCTGGATGGAAGCCCTGATTGGTGCTGCAGGACATCAATGACACGAATGTTATCTTTCCCTTTGATGCGATCTGTAGGCTGATCCTTGAAATCAGGCAAATAAGCAGATACCTTTTCATAAACGTCGAGTTTGCCTTGGCTGACTAAGCGCTGTAAAGCAAAATTGGCCGCATACATTTTTGTGTTTGATGCCAAGTCAAACATCGTGCGGGTTTTCATTTTTGCCGGACGGCGCAACAGTTCAGCCCCGTCATATTTTTTACTGTAGCCGTATGCTTCTTTTTTGATCATACGGCCGTCCTTCACGACGACCAGAACGGCGCCGGGGAATCCTGCTGCAATGTCCCGTTCAATCATCTGATCAACCTTCCTTAGTTTCTTCGACGAAAACTGTGCAGTTTCTGGATTTATTGTTTTCGGCTCAACCTGGTTGTCTGCTTGATGAAGGGCGGTTTGTGCGAAGGCTTCGTTCGGCGTCAGAATGGACACGGTTAAAATAGCGCTGAGTAATGCTAATGTCTTCGTTCTCACAAGCTTGCTCCTTTCCGTGTTTCTATGCCGTTACTATTCCTAAAACGTCATCATTTAATCGAACTGGGCAGCCATTTCATCTTTATATCCGAAAGCGTAGGTCAATAAAAAGCCTGCCGCATAGGAAATAAAGAGACCAATGATATATAAGATGATTTGTGAAGGCAGCACCAGAAAAGAGAGCGGCAATCCGGAGACGCCGAGCGCAACTGTGGCTACCTGAAAATAAGCTTGAAAAGCTCCGCCGATACCCGCCCCTAAGCACGCTGTCAAAAACGGACGGCCAAGCGGCAGCGTTACACCGAATATAAGCGGTTCACCGATGCCGAGCAGTCCTGAAGGAAGACCCCCTGTGATCGCTTTTCTCAGCGTTTTTTTCTTTGTTTTAACGAAGATGGCGAAGGCTGCGCCCACTTGTCCCGCGCCTCCCATAGCAAGGATAGGGAGAAGCGGGTCATCACCAATCGAATTGATGAGTTCCATGTGCACCGGCGTCAGGCCTTGATGTAGCCCGGTTACAACGAGAGGGAGGAAGGTCGCGCCCAGAATAAAGCCTGCAGCGATTCCGCCGATGTCTAAGATGGACAGAAGACCGGATGTGATGATATCTGAAATGAACCCGCCTAAAGGCATGAAAACGACATACGTCAATATTCCAGTGATCAAAAGTGAAACTGTTGGAGTTACGATAATATCGAGTGATTGAGGAATAAAGCGGCGGACGAATTGTTCTGTGTAAGCAATGAATATAGCTGCGAATAGAACGCCGATGAGGCCTCCCCTGCCGGGAAGAAGCTGTTCTCCGAATAAGCTGATCTTTGCGATTTCCGGGTTAATGATCAGAATTCCTGCCAGAGCGCCGAGAGCGGGCGTCCCGCCAAATTCTTTTGACGCGTTAATGCCGACGAGAATGCCGAGATAAGTGAATAGGCCTGATCCGATGACTGTGAGGACAATAGCCGTTTGTGATTCTGCAGAGAGCCAGCCGGCTTGAATTATCGCTTTGGTAATTCCGGTAATTAAGCCTGAAGCGACGAGTGCGGGAATGAGAGGTATGAAGATGCTGGCTATTTTACGTAAAAAAAGCTTAAACGGGGTGGCGTTCTTACGATTGATATCGGATTTCTTTTTGGCTGCGGCCTCTTTTAGATTAAAATCTTCTTCTGATGATACCAGCTTCGAAAAAGCGGCGGTGACATGATTAACGACACCAGTGCCGAGGATAATCTGCAGGGTTTCAGCTTCGACGACTCCAAGGACGCCATCAAGTTCTCTTAACGCCTTACTATCCGTTTTGCTGACATCGTAAGGCGTAATGCGCAAGCGGGTCATGCAATGCGTATAGGAAGAAATATTGGATTTCCCCCCGCATAGCTCAAGGATTTTTTCCGCCAGAGTATTGTAGTGTTTTTCTTTGCTCATACAAACCCCTCCCTTTCAAGATGCCTTATGTCTTTCTCATAGATTTGATTGCTTCTCTCGTTTTATCAATGTAGCCGACCGTTTCTTCATACTGCTCGGCCGCCATGCTTAAAAACAAAATATCAATCATAAAAAGCTGGGCGAGACGGGAGGAAGTGGCTGCGCTTCGAATCAGGGCCTCGTTGGAATGGGCTGTATATAATGAAACGTCGGATAATGCAGAGACGGAGGTTTGGCTGAATTGTGTGAGGCTGATGATTGTGACGCCTTTTTCCTTTGCCATCGAAAGCAGCTCGATGATTTCCTGTGTCTCACCTGAAAATGAAATGGCAAATACAATGTCTTTCTTATCTGCATTTGCGATTAAAGATGCCACAAGATGAGTGTCCGTGAAAGCAGTCGCCTGTTTATGAATTCGAAGCCATTTTTGCTGGGCATCCTTGGCGACAATTCCCGAGGCGCCCAGACCGAAAAAATGTACCGTGTTCGCTTGAAGCAGCAGAGAAACGGCGCGCTCAAGCTCTTGATAATCCATGAGATCTGAGGTGTCTTGAATTGCTTGAATAGCATTGCCGGCTGCTTTTTCAGAGATGGAAGGCAGCGATTCATGAGGAGCGATGTCCCGGTAGCCTTGAACAGCAGGTTTTGCCAGATCGCCCGCTACCCTCATTTTTAAATCCTGAAATCCTTTTAGTCCCAGTGACTTGCAGAGCCTGATGACGGCAGCGTCACTTGAATTAGCTAAGGCGCTGATTTCGCTGACTGTGCTTTCTATCGCTTTGTGGGGATGGGCTAATATGTAGTCCGCAAGCTTACGCTCTGATTGTGGCAGCTTGTGTTTCATTGATTGAATGATAGCTAAACCGCCTGTCGCCATTACTGTCTCTCCTTATCATGAATGGTAGTTTTCAATTGCTTTGTCTATAAAACCGTTCGCTTCATCAAGCAATGTCTTCGCTTTGTTTTGATCTGTGCTGGTTTTGAGCATAACAATTGCTGTTTTGACATGAAGATTCGCCTGTTCAAGTGTGTATTGCGCTTTCTCATAAGAAACGTCTGTAAGGCTTTGAATGATGCTGATGGCGCGTTCTTTTAGTTTTTTGTTGCTGACATTGACATCCACCATCAAGTTTTCGTAGACCTTGCCGATTTTGACCATTACAGCGGTGGATATCATGTTTAGAATCATTTTATGAGCGGTTGCGGCTTTCATACGTGTCGAGCCTGTAATGACTTCTGGCCCGACGACGACTTCAATGCTGTGATCAGCGTGTTTGCTGATGGCAGATTGACTGTTACAGGTAAGGGAGACGGTGTTTGCTCCGATTTTGCGGGCGTATTTCAGCGCACCTGCTGCATAAGGCGTACGGCCGCTTGCTGCAATCGCGATCACTGTATCGGCTGAGGTGAGATGGATGGATCGTAAATCCTCGGCCCCTGCTTCTTCATGATCTTCAATCCCCTCAGCCGCCTGCAAAAATGCGTTGGGACCGCCGGCCATTAATCCGATTACCTGATCAGGACTGACGCTGTAGGTCGGAGGACATTCAACTGCGTCCATCACACCGAGTCGGCCGCTAGTGCCTGCACCTGCGTAAATGAGCCGTCCGCCATTTTGAAAGGATTCATACGCGCATTCGACGGCTGCTTCGATATCGGGAAGGACACGCTGAACGGCGGCAGCGACTTTGATATCTTCATTGTTAATCATTTTTAAGATATCGAAGGTATTAGCTTTGTGTATTTCCGATGTTTGGCTATTGCGTGATTCAGTTGTAAGGCTATGAAGATTCAATTGTTCTGACATGAGGATGCCCCCTGTGTAAAAATAAATATATCTCAATATTCAGTATATTCATTTCTGTTATGATATTTCAACTATCATTTTTAATTTTTGAAACTTTATTTCAAAAGAGGCTATAAGAAATAATGAAGTATCAGCTGTTCGCCAAGCGGCCCGATTTTTCGGCGTCCTTTATCAAGAAATCCGGTTTTCATATATAGCTGCTTTGCACGGGTGTTCAGGTGATTGACGGCTAAAATGATTTCATCGCACCATGGGAAATACCCGTTAACAAAAGAGGGGAGCTGAAGCATGGCTTTTTTCGCATAGCCTTGTCCGTGGTGGGCAGAGTTTAATGATAAGGAACTGAGCAATAAAGCAAATGGACTGTTGGAATAGGGAGCAATGGTTTCTTTTGACGTATGTAGAATGAAAAAGCCTATTGGCAGATCACCTTTTAAGATGACAACCGGATAGCGCTCCTGAATGCTTAGGGCCTGGGTCAGCACCTCTTTAGGGAGAGCGGTAAAGCGTTTGTCATCATCGTGTAAAGTAAATGCGTAAAGCTCCGGCAAATGCTCAGGCTTATAGAAGGATAAAGAGATATCTTGCATCATGATGAGCCTCCTTACAATATGTCGTCTAACTGGTTTTCAGAAATTACACGGTACCCCGCTTGTTTTAATAGCGCGGCGGTTACTCCGTTTCCAGCGATTTTTTTGCCTGAAAATGAGCCATTATAGATGAAATTGCTTCCGCATGATGGGCTGTTTTCTTTCAATATGACGGCAGAGGCGTTGATTTCTTTTGCATAGGCCAATGTTTGGGCCGCGCCCTTCATATATAAATCTGTTACATCTTCTCCTGAAGACGTTATGATTTTCGCGGCTCCACTAAGAACATCCTCACCAGTGCCTCCGATGATTTCTGCTGGTTCTCGGGGAGTGGAGAAGCCGCCGAGAAGTTCAGGGCAAGCCATCACTGCTTGTTTTTCTTCAATCAGTTTTCGGATTTTCTCTGATGCGGCATGCGAACCGTTGTATCTGCATTCAATGCCGCCGAGGCAAGAGCTGACTAGTATCATATTGGTTTCTCCTCTCTTAATTCGATCTATATCTATCTTAAAATAAATGATAAATGGTAGGAGGCTTTTTCAGTTAAAAAAGGGGTTAAAAAGTTTGAAAATAAAAAATTTAAATTTCCTCTTTACAAAAGGGGGGGAACCTGTATATAATAACTTTTGTCAGCTCGACGAGAACACAAACGGCCCGTTGGTCAAG
>NZ_NSDH01000056.1:0-30002 GCF_002289525.1 Bacillus sp. 7705b
ATCATTGGGCTATAGCCAAGCGGTAAGGCAACGGACTTTGACTCCGTCATGCGTTGGTTCGAATCCAGCTAGCCCAGTCACAGACACCTTTGATCAAAAGGTGTCTTTTTTCTTTTTGAAAAAATCATTCCAACTTCTAACTGTTCAGTCTGTATAATAATTTTAAAAATATGTTAAGGTAGTTTATTCACAAATTGCCATCTACACCCTGCCAAAAATTTGTTAAACTTATTTTATAAAAAAATTGAAACCTTTAGAAACGAAGCTCGTATACATACAGACCGGTGAAGGCAGAGGTTAGATAAATATGGAAATGATGATTAAAAAGAGAATTAAGCAAGTCAAAAAAGGCGATCAAAATGCATTTGCGGACATCGTAGATATTTACAAGGATAAAATTTATCAGCTTTGCTACCGTATGCTTGGCAATGTGCATGAGGCGGAAGATATCGCACAAGAGGCTTTCATCAGAGCGTACGTCAATATCGACAGTTTTGATATCAACCGGAAATTTTCAACTTGGCTTTATCGAATTGCGACCAACTTGACCATTGACCGCATTCGCAAAAAGAAGCCGGATTATTACCTCGATGCAGAAGTGGCGGGTACAGAAGGCTTGACGATGTATTCCCAAATCGCCGCAGATGGAGTTTTGCCTGAAGATGCAGTCGTATCGCTGGAGCTTTCACACACGATTCAGCAGAAAATATTAAAGCTTCCTGACAAATACAGAACTGTCATTGTATTAAAGTATATTGATGAACTCTCATTAATTGAAATCGGCGAGATTCTGAACATTCCTGTGGGGACTGTAAAAACGCGGATTCACAGAGGCAGAGAGGCTCTTAGAAAACAATTAAGGGATCTTTAAGTGGGGTGATGAAATGAGCTGTCCTGAACAAATTGTGCAGCTTATGCATATGCATCTTGATGGAGATATCCTTCCGAAAGATGAACAAGTATTAAAAGAACATCTGGAGGCATGCGAGGAATGCAGAAAGCATTTTTATGAGATGGAAAAATCCATTGCGCTCGTCCGGAGCACATCGCATGTCGAAGCCCCCGTCGATTTTACCGCTAACGTCATGGCAAAATTGCCTAAGGAGAAGAAAAGAGCTTCTGTGAAAAGATGGTTTAGATCCCATCCGGTTATCGCGGCTGCTGCGGTATTCATCATTTTGATGGGCGGAGGATTGTTAAACAGCTGGCACAATGACCACAACTTCAGCGTGTCGAAGCAGCCGAATCTGGTCGTGCAAAACAACACTGTGATCGTGCCTGAAGGTGAGACGGTCAAAGGTGATGTCACCGTCAAAAACGGCAAGCTGATTATTAAAGGGAAAATAGACGGGGATGTAACCGTTGTAAACGGAGAAAAGTATATGGCCTCTGCTGGACAAGTCACCGGTCAAATTGAGGAGATTAATCAATTATTCGACTGGACATGGTATAAAATGAAGTCTGCGGGGAAAAGTGTATTCAATGCATTAGACCCGAACGGAGAAGAGTAAAGCGTGTGGTGCGCTTTACTCTTTTTTAGGTTCTCAAACGGCTGGCATATTTCACTTGCCAAAACGAAATGTGGTATAATGGGCTCGCTATGTAAAGTACATATGCGTAACACATTAAACTTCAAAATACGAAATGACTGAATTCTTGGAGGACGAGGAAATGGCTTTTGAGGATATCCCTTTTTTGCAGTACCTCGGCAATGCCGTTGATATTCTCCTTGTTTGGTATGTGATATATAAACTGATTATGGTGATACGTGGCACGAAGGCGGTTCAGCTCTTAAAAGGAATCGTTGTGATCGTGCTTGTCCGTATGGCCAGTCAATATTTGGGCCTCAGCACGCTTCAGTGGCTGATGGACCAAGCGATAACATGGGGATTTTTAGCAATTATTATTATCTTTCAGCCTGAGCTGAGAAGAGCGCTTGAACAGCTTGGACGGGGCCGTTTCTTCTCGAGGAGCGGCACGCCGGTTGAGGAAGCGCAGCAGAAAACAATTGAGGCTATAACGAAAGCGATCAATTATATGGCGAAACGCCGGATCGGCGCCCTTTTAACCATTGAGCGGGATACGGGTATGGGGGATTATATTGAAACGGGCATTCCTTTGAATGCAAAGGTCAGCTCTGAGCTCTTGATCAATATTTTTATCCCGAATACACCGCTTCATGACGGAGCGGTCATTATGAAAAATAATGAAATTGCCGCTGCCGCCTGTTATTTGCCGCTTTCTGAAAGCCCGTTCATTTCAAAAGAACTGGGAACGCGGCACAGAGCGGCTGTCGGAATCAGTGAAGTTACAGACAGTTTGACGATTATCGTGTCTGAAGAGACCGGCGGCGTCAGTGTGGCGAGGAATGGCGACCTTCACAGAGAGCTGACGGAAGAAGCACTGAAAGAAATGCTTGAAGCAGAGTTTAAGAAGAACACCAGAGAGACTTCTTCTAACCGTTGGTATTGGAGGGGCAAGAAAAATGGATAAATTCTTAAACAACCGCTGGGCTGTGAAAGTCATTGCGCTGCTTTTCGCGCTCTTGCTTTATGTAGCGGTTAACAGCAACCAAGCACCAACTCCGAAAAAACCAGGTGAATCATTTTTTCCGACATCTACAACTGATGAGGCAACACTGACTGATATACCGGTTAAAGCATATTACGATGATGAAAATTATGTCGTGACGGGCGTTCCGCAAACGGTGAATGTCACGATAAAAGGTCCGACAAGCGCCGTGAAGAAGGCGAGACAGACAAAGAATTTTGAGATATACGCGGATATGGAGAAGCTGAAAACCGGCACGCATAAGGTCGAGCTTAAGGCCAAAAACGTGTCGGATGGGCTGACGATATCCATTAATCCGTCCGTGACGACCGTCACCATTCAAGAACGCACGACAGAAAGCTTTCCTGTTGAAGTGGAGTACTACAACAAAAGCAAGATGAAAAAAGGCTATTCTCCGGAGCAGCCGATTGTCAGTCCTAAAAATGTACAGATTACCGGTTCTAAAGCCGTGATTGATAATATTTCTCTTGTGAAAGCTTCGGTAAACCTGGAAAATGCAGATGAAACGATTGAAAAGGAAGCGAAAGTGACTGTCTATGATAAAGACGGAAACGCGCTTCCTGTCGATGTGGAGCCCTCGGTCATCAAAATTACCGTTCCGGTGACAAGTCCGAGTAAAAAAGTGCCCTTTAAAATTGAGCGGACAGGAAGCCTTCCTGACGGGATCAGCATAGCGAATATCGAATCAAGTCCCAGTGAGGTGACGGTTTACGGCTCGCAGGATGTCTTGGATTCTCTTGAATTTATAGATGGTGTCAGCTTAGATTTAAGCAAAATCAAAAAGGATTCTGATATCGAGGCAGATATTCCGCTTCCTGACGGCGTCAAAAAAATCTCGCCGTCAAAGGTGACGTTGCATATAGAAGTAGATAGTGAAGCGGATCAGACGTTTGAGAATGTCCCTATTAAGACTGTAGGGCTGAGCAGCTCACAGAACATTGAATTTCTGGATCCGGAATCACAAACGATAGATGTTACGGCCAAAGGCTCTCCCGGCAACATAAAAAAACTGCAGAAATCAGACATAGAATTGTATGTGAATGTATCTGATTTAGATGACGGAGAGCACAGTGTGAAGCTTGAAGTAAACGGGCCTCAAAATGTAACCTGGTCCTTGGGGCAGAAAAATGCAAAAATCAAGCTTACGTCTAAAAAAACGAATACGACAACAAAAGATAACAGCAATACGACGTCAGGGAACCAGGATGACACTGATGACAAGACGAATGACAAAGAGAATAATCAGCGAGAAGATACAACGAACAGCGATAAAAACAATGATGATCAAAATCAAGACGAAAACCAAGATCAAAATCAGGATCAGGATGAAGATGAATCAAATACAGGTTCACAATCTTCATCAGAATAAAAAAGGAGCGATTATAAAATGGGCAAGTATTTTGGAACAGATGGTGTAAGAGGTGTTGCCAACAGCGAGCTTACGCCTGAGCTGGCCTTTAAAGTCGGACGTTTCGGCGGGTATGTGCTGACAAAAGACAAACAACGTCCAAAAGTGCTGATAGGCCGCGATACACGCATCTCCGGCCATATGCTGGAGGGAGCCCTTGTCGCCGGACTTTTATCAATTGGCGCAGAAGTCATGCGTCTGGGAGTCATTTCTACACCTGGTGTTTCCTATTTAACAAAAGCGATGGATGCAGAGGCGGGCGTCATGATTTCTGCTTCTCATAACCCAGTGCAGGATAACGGAATCAAGTTCTTTGGAGGAGACGGATTTAAGCTTTCTGATGAACAGGAGGCTGAAATTGAGCGTCTGATGGATGAACCGGAGGATAAGCTGCCAAGACCGGTTGGAGCTGACCTGGGACTTGTAAACGACTATTTTGAAGGCGGCCAAAAGTACCTGCAATTCTTAAAACAGACTGCCGACGAAGATTTTACAGGCATTCATGTTGCGCTTGATTGCGCACACGGAGCGACGTCATCGCTTGCGACACACTTGTTTGCCGATTTAGACGCAGACGTGTCGACAATGGGAACTTCTCCGAACGGATTAAACATCAATGACGGAGTTGGATCGACTCATCCCGAAGCGCTCAGTGCGTTTGTAAAAGAGAAAAATGCTGATATCGGCCTTGCGTTCGATGGTGACGGCGACCGACTGATCGCAGTCGACGAAAAAGGAAATATCGTTGACGGCGACCAAATTATGTACATATGCTCAAAATACCTGAAATCAGAGGGCCGCTTAAAGGATGATACGGTTGTTTCCACAGTCATGAGCAACCTCGGTTTCTATAAAGCGCTTGAAAAAGAAGGGATAAAGAGCGTGCAGACGGCTGTCGGCGACCGCTACGTGGTAGAGGCGATGAAAAAAGACGGCTACAATGTCGGCGGTGAACAGTCCGGCCACTTAATTTTCCTTGATTACAACACAACAGGTGACGGATTATTGTCCGCCATTATGCTGATGAATACATTAAAAGCGACAGGCAAGCCGCTGTCAGAGCTTGCGGCTGAAATGCAGAAGTTTCCGCAGCTTTTAGTCAATGTGAGAGTAACTGATAAATATAAAGTCGAAGAAAACGAAAAAGTAAAAGCCGTTATTTCTGAGGTTGAAAAAGAAATGAACGGCAACGGCCGGATTTTAGTGCGCCCATCTGGCACTGAACCGCTCGTTCGTGTGATGGCTGAAGCGAAGACGAAAGAACTGTGCGATGAATATGTTAATCGCATTGTTGAAGTCGTCCGGTCAGAAATGGGATTAGAGTAACGAAATCTATAAACAGAGAGCGAACAAGACAAGTGCGACTCACATATAATAATTGTGAGACAGGCGGCAAAGTTGTTTAAAAAACAATTGACCATTCTTGGCACATGCTGTAAAATCAAGCTTGTCTTGTTCTTGTTTTCTAGAGGCAGGAAAGACGGGATTTTGTTTCACTTATAATTATAGCGCCCGAACTAAGCGCCCGAAAAAAGGCTTAGTTGACGAGGATGGAGGTTATCGATTTTTCGGCGGATGCCTCCCGGCTGAGTATGCAGATCACAGCCGTAAGGATTTCTTCAAACCAAGGAGGCGACTCCTTGAACAAAGGGAAATCACATGATCTTCCATAAAACATGTAGGAGGGGACGATTGAAAGTCCCCTTGAAAAATGACTTTCTTCGTCTCCTTTTACAATCTTAGGAGGAAGAAATTATGTGTGGAATCGTAGGTTATATCGGTCAGCTTGATGCGAAGGAAATTTTGTTAAAAGGATTGGAGAAGCTTGAGTACCGCGGCTATGACTCTGCGGGTATCGCAGTTGCCAACGAACAGGGGATCCATGTGTTTAAAGAAAAAGGACGCATTGCCGATCTTCGTGAAGTTGTGGATGCCAATGTAGGAGCAAAAGCAGGAATTGGCCATACTCGCTGGGCAACACATGGCGAACCAAGCTATCTGAACGCTCACCCGCATCAAAGCGCACTGGGCCGCTTTACACTTGTTCATAACGGCGTGATCGAGAACTATGTTCAGCTGAAACAGGACTATTTACAAGATGTAGAGCTCAAAAGTGATACCGATACAGAGGTAGTCGTTCAAGTAATCGAGCAATTTGTCAACGGAGGACTTGATACAGAAGAAGCGTTCCGCAAAACACTTACACTGTTAAAAGGCTCTTACGCAATTGCTTTATTCGATAACGATAACAAAGAAACGATTTTTGTAGCGAAAAACAAAAGCCCTCTATTAGTTGGACTTGGAGATACATTCAACGTCGTGGCGTCTGACGCGATGGCAATGCTTCAAGTTACAAACGAATATGTAGAGCTGATGGATAAAGAAATGGTCATCGTGACTGATGATCAAGTTGTTATCAAAAACCTTGATGGCGACGTTATTTCACGTGCGTCTTATATCGCTGAGCTGGATGCCAGTGATATCGAAAAAGGCACGTACCCTCACTACATGTTGAAAGAAACGGATGAGCAGCCAGTTGTGATGCGCAAAATCATCCAAACGTACCAAGACGAAAACGGCAAGCTGTCTGTGCCTGGCGATATCGCTGAGGCTGTAGCGGAAGCAGACCGCATCTATATCATTGGCTGCGGAACTAGCTATCACGCAGGACTTGTCGGTAAACAATACATTGAAATGTGGGCAAACGTGCCGGTTGAAGTGCATGTAGCGAGTGAATTCTCTTACAACATGCCGCTTCTGTCTAAGAAACCGCTCTTCATTTTCCTTTCTCAAAGCGGAGAAACAGCAGACAGCCGCGCGGTTCTTGTTCAAGTCAAAGCACTCGGACACAAAGCGCTGACGATCACAAACGTACCGGGATCAACGCTTTCCCGTGAAGCTGACTATACATTGCTGCTTCATGCAGGCCCTGAAATCGCTGTTGCGTCAACAAAAGCATACACAGCACAAATCGCAGTTCTTGCGGTTCTTGCATCTGTAGCTGCTGACAAAAACGGCATCGATATCGGATTTGATCTTGTCAAAGAACTCGGTATCGCAGCAAACGCAATGGAAGCCCTTTGCGACCAGAAAGACGAAATGGAAATGATCGCTCGTGAATACCTGACTGTATCCAGAAACGCTTTCTTCATCGGACGCGGCCTCGACTACTTCGTATGTGTCGAAGGCGCATTGAAGCTGAAAGAGATTTCTTACATCCAGGCAGAAGGCTTTGCCGGCGGCGAACTGAAGCACGGCACCATCGCCTTGATCGAACAAGGAACACCAGTATTCGCACTGGCAACACAAGAGCACGTAAACCTAAGCATCCGCGGAAACGTCAAAGAAGTTGCCGCTCGCGGAGCCAACACATGCATCATCTCACTGAAAGGCCTAGACGATGCGGATGACAGATTCGTATTACCGGAAGTAAACCCAGCGCTTGCTCCGTTGGTATCTGTTGTTCCATTGCAGCTGATCGCTTACTATGCTGCACTGCATCGCGGCTGTGATGTTGATAAGCCGCGTAACCTTGCGAAGAGTGTTACTGTGGAATAATAAATGTTTAACCCCTTTGGTTATTAGCCAAAGGGGTTTTTTTATAGAAGGGCTAACATCTGTTCGTTTATAAGTGAACGGATAGTTTTATTTTATCAGGTGGGTTTGTATGGATCTCATTTAACAATGGTGAGGACGGATGCTTTATAATAAGGTGCAGCAACGAAACATTTAATCACGTCAAGATTCAAAAAATATGTACCATTGGTCAGAAGAATTAGCAATAATTCATTGAAGCTGTACTCACTGTCCAAGAGGTTGAGGATATTTCACTTTACATCCGAACCGAATAAAAGATACAAGCATTTTTCCGAATTTATTAAAGAGAAATGTAGTTACCATGTAGGGAGGAAGTTTGATACTGCATTCTCTGAACTCCGACATCAAATTTGATTTTCAATGAATTAGAATATGAGTTTTGGTTGACAATGTTTAAAATTTAGCATATCTTATACTTAACTTAATAATCGGCCCAGATGTTTATTTTCGTTTGTTAAATTATTAGGTCTTTAGCATTCTTTCAACTAATCTTGACAGGATGAAAAAGTATCCTAATTTAAATGGAGGAGAAACATAAGTCGATTTTATTTGATAATTAAGCACTATATTAAAATGTAGCGATGATTTCATTCCTTTAGAAGGAAGTTAAAACATAGCATATAGTAAAATGACCAATAATAAGGTAGCTCTTCAAAAAACTTCGCAGAAGTTAGTTGAAGTGAAGCCGACAATTTTCAAGATTCAATGATTAAAAACATCATTGAAATTTTGAAATTGTCGGCTTTTTTATTGGGAAAAAATAGAGATATAAAAAATTTGTATTAAATTATAGAAAATATGATCTGATCTAAAGGTCTTTTGAGCAATAACGACTTTTAAAAAGGGAGAATTTGAAATGTTAGTTTCGCTGAGTTTGTCATCATTATTAACATTATTTTTTATTATGCTTATTGCTTCTGGGATAAGTGGACTATTGTTTTTACATCCACGCGTACCCTTGAGTTTTGTTCGCATTCATATTGGTATCTTGGCTTTACCGCCGTTGGTTTCCTTGGTGATTCTTGCCAATAGGAGTGTGAATGGAAATGTTGGCCCTTGGTACTTCGATTCATTAGCTTGGTTAATGACTTTCTTTGTTTTGACAATTGGCCTAATCATTCAGCGCTTTTCTGTACGTTACTTAATGGGTGATCGATCTTATCGAAAATATTTTACGCTTTTTACTTTCACTACAGGTGCTGCTTCAATTGCGTGGTTAAGTGGTGACCTCCGCTTGATGGTTATTTCTTGGGGAGCAACTCTTGTCGGTTTAACCCTGCTTATTAGGTTAAACAGTGCTTGGCAAGTCGCTAGTGAAGCAGCCAAGGTTACTGGCCGATTATTTTTGTTAAGCTGGCTTTCTTTGTTTTTCGCGATAGTTTGGCTTTTCCAAGTCACAGGTCAATGGCAGTTATCATTGGTTTTAACAAATGAAAGCTTAGCTCAACTGGGGGCATGGGAGAGAACAGGGATTAATCTATTGATTGTATTAGCAGTGATCATTCCTGCGGCTCAATGGCCATTCCACAGATGGTTAATTGAGTCTATTGTTGCTCCAACTCCTGTTTCTGCGATTATGCACGCAGGTTTAGTAAATGCAGGCGGGATTATACTAACTCGATTTTCACCTCTATTTAATGGTGGTATAGCATCGATTATTTTACTTCTGCTTGCTGGCATCTCTGTATTGATTGGAACGGGTATTAGTTTGGTCCAGGTTGACTATAAACGCCAGCTAGTAGGCTCCACGATTGGACAAATGGGATTTATGCTCATTCAGTGTGCACTAGGGGCTTATATAGCAGCCATTATTCATCTTATTTTACATGGTTTATTCAAAGCTACGTTGTTTCTACAAGCTGGTTCAGCAGTAGGGCGTCATGAAGTATCGGATCGTACTAATGAAAGAACATCCTATTTATGGGTCATGGCTGGTCGGATTTTATCCTTAGTTATAGGCGTTGCTTTTTGGCTCGCTGCTCCTGGAGAGGGGTATCAATTCATTAGTGCGCTGATCTTAGGGTGGTCATTGTCCGTTTCTTGGACTCAGCTTGTAGCTTTTGGAGAGGGAAGAATGGGTCGAATTGCTGGCTTAACATGTTTAGGAGGAGCAGCCTTTGTATATTTTATCATTCATAACCTCTTCTATAAGTGGCTGCATACAAGCGTTTTTCAAAGTGTTCAACCTCCAATGTCAGCTGTCATCATTGTCGTATGTCTCTTGCTATTTGGCAGTGCTCTAGGCACTTGGGTTGCTCGTCATCGTTCTTCAGTTTTCTTCGCAGTACTCTATCTTTGGTTAGTGCGATTAGGTGAAGCAAAACCCAAGACAGTAGAGAGTCATCCAGACTACCTTAAACAATATTTATCATAAGGAGGTAAAAGTGTTGGGCATTACATCCGTATTAATGAAAGAAAATGTAAAAAAGAAAGAGACAGATATTGATGTTCAAGAAAGAGATATTAACGTTTTAATTGAATCTGCCAGCCGAGTCATTGCACCACTTTGGCCTATTTCAACATTCGCTGCACGTAACCCGTGGATGGGACTTGAAAACCAACCTTTTGATCAGGTTGCAAGCTGGCTGAAACATACTCGTGATGTTGATATATATCCTAGTGCATCTATGATTCGTTCAGCAAAGAATAAAGGTGAGATTGATGAAGATTTTGTGGAAATGGGGCTGCAGCATTGGCTTGATTCACATTCCTTTCATATCCCAAGGGACGTGGCAGAGCGATTTTGTCATGCTGGATTAAAATTAGAACCACTGCCTTCCGACCTTTTATCATCACATAAGCTGGAGAAATTGGTGAATGAATGCAGTGGACTGGATCATATCGAGAATGTTTTTATGCAGCCAATCAGTTCGTATATAGAGAATCAGGTTGGTGAAAAGGTAGTCAATATACTAGATCATCATGTCATTAAATGGAGTAAATTATATCTTGATGACTCTCAAGCAGGCTGGACAATGCCCAACCGTGAGAAAGGTTTCTATCGGGCCTGGCAGCATCTCATTCAGTATGATCCAGCACTTAGTAAAAAGCAGCGTGAAAGGTTAAAAGGTTGGCCGCAAGAGGCACATGTGGCTTTACAAGAAGCGTTATTCGCACTAGAAATCCCTGAATCAGAAATACAGCGTTATCTTGAAGGCCATTTACTTTCCTTACCCGGATGGGCAGGGATGATGCTTTGGCGCTCCCAACAATCGAGCCATGAACATGCACTTCTAACAGAATATTTAGCAGTTCGGATATCCATGGAGTGGGCTCTTATAAAGCCATATTTACCTATTAATAATGAACGATTTGAGAATAAAATTTCAATTACTCCCCTTATAGCAGCTTGGATTCATTGGGGGGGCCTTACATTAGAAGAATGGTCACAGATGCCGGCCAATGAACAAAACGAATATTTATCATTTGCCTACAGCTTTGATGAGAAACTTCGCAGGAAACTTTGGTTAGAAGCATGGGAGCAAACACACACTGATCGATTAAGTCAGAAGATCATCTCGAAACAACGTGAAACCAACGGTAAAAAATCTGCATTAGCTCAATTCGCATTCTGTATCGATGTACGATCAGAGCCTTTTCGTCGTCAACTAGAAAAAGCAGGCCCGTTTGAAACGATTGGTGTTGCTGGTTTCTTCGGGGTGCCGATTGCAACTTGTGAACTTGGCAGTAAACACAGTCATGCCTCTTTGCCGGTCATACAAAAACCGCAAAACAAAATAAAAGAGTTCGCAGATGAAGATGTACTCGAAAAATACAACCAACGCAAGCAGGCAGTTCATTCCTTAAGCTATACATTTAAAAAGATGAAACAGAATGTACTTACGAGCTTACTTCTACCTGAGCTAAGTGGACCTTGGCTTAGTTTGCAAATGGTGGCACGCAGCTTTGCGCCAAGAAGAGCAGAACGTTTTATTCGTAATCTTCGTGAGACTTGGTTACGGAAACCTGATACAAAACTCTCGCTTCATCATGTTAATGACACAGAGGCAGAGATACCAGTGGGTTTTACTGAAGAAGAAAAAGTGAACTATGCTCGGCAAGCACTAAAAATGATGGGATTAACAGAGAATTTTGCACCCTTAGTCGTGATTTGCGGACATGGCAGTCAAAGCACCAATAATCCTTATGCCGCGGCTCTTGATTGTGGTGCCTGCGGTGGAGCGGCTGGCGGATTCAATGCAAGAGTTTTAGCTGCTTTATGTAATCTTTCAGAGGTAAGAGAAGCTCTATTAACTGAAGGAATGAAAATCCCTGAGGATACGGTTTTTGCCGCTGCTGAACATAATACAACGGTGGATGAATTACATTGGCTTTATGTACCAGAGCTTTCCGAAGCTGCACAGGAAGCATTTGATCATATTGAAGCTGTTATGCCGAAAGTAAAACATCATGCAAATGCAGAACGACTGGCCCAATTACCGAATGTCCAATCGAACCTTAAAAACCCGAAGGCTGAGGCACACCGATTTGCGGAAGATTGGAGTGAGATACGTCCGGAATGGGGACTGGCTCGTAATGCCGCTTTTATTATCGGCCAACGTGAACTCACTCAGGATTGTGATTTGGAAGGAAGATCCTTTCTTCATAATTATGATTGGAAGCAGGATGAAAGCGGTGAACTCCTAGCAAATATTATTGCAGGACCTGGAACTGTGGCCCAATGGATTAATTTACAATATTACGCATCAACAGTAGCACCTCATTATTATGGCAGCGGAAATAAAGCAACTCAAACCGTTACTGCAGGTCTCGGAGTGATGCAGGGGAATGCAAGTGACTTGTTAGCCGGACTGCCTTGGCAATCGGTCATGCAATCAGACCATGAGGCTTATCATTCTCCTCTTCGTTTGTTGATTGTTATCCAAGCGCCTAGACAACATGTAGAACGGTTATTAAATAATGACCCAGTATTTCTGCAAAAAGTTCAAAATGGATGGGTTCGACTGGCTAGTATTGATCCAGATGGATGTTGGGAAAGCTGGTAATTATGAATCTAAACATTTCTCAAATGGATTTGTTACTCAATATAAAAATGATAAACATAAGGAAGAGGTGTGTTATATGAATGTAGATAAAAAAGTATTATTTTTGACGGACATTGAAAACGGCTTGGAGCCTATTTTACAAGAAGTGACTAACACTCCAGCAGAAAATATGCTGACTATCCAAAGCTATGGTGCCGCTATCTCACATCCTTATGGAGAAATCATGAGGTCTGTTATTTTTGCGATTTACCAGGAAGATGTTGAGGAGGTTTTTGTAGTAGGAACAAAAGATAAGCAGACTTCAACAGGTCATGGACTAACTCAACTTGAAACAATGAAAGATAAAATACAGACATTGGATTATCTCTTTCAACATTGCAAGCCTGAATTTTTAGGTGGTACAGTCGATGAATGGCTAAATGAAGATAGCAGTGGCGCTGTTGAAAAAAGTGTTGATATCATTCGTCAACATCCACTGGTGCCGTCATATGTTAAAGTCAGAGGTTTAATCGTTGATCATAAGGATGGGGAATCCTCAATTGTGGAGGTTCCTTCTATTAAAACAGGTCAATCCTTACCTGATCATTGCTTGTCATGATGGAGTGAAGTGGTCAGCTTCTACACCCATATATGGGGAGAAAGCAGTTTTAAGGAGTATGTAATGGGCGCTAGTATAACTGATTTTGTCACGAAAACAATAGAGGAAATGAGCTCGTTTGATCGAGAAAATATGGAATGTATGAAAAAAGTAATAAGAAAAGCAATTCATTTTTATCATTTAAAATCTTATGAAGAAGTTGAGGAAACCCATTTAGGGAGCGTTCGATTTTTGCATGTACACTCTATGATGGAAGAAAATATGTTATCCAAAATTGTAGCGGTCACAAGAAACGGCACAACTGATTTGGATATTGAAGGTGTATATGAAGGATATGTTGTAAGAGAATATTAATGAGACGAAATAACTAATAGAATATGCCAATTATTTTGCCAGGAGATGTGTTATATATGAAAAAAACGAAAGGTTCTATTGAATCAGGGATCAGTAAGTCCATTACGCAATGGGAGAAGGATTATCTTGGGCGTGGGTCTGTATCTGTTAAAACTGATATACTGCGGGATATGATCATCGTTAATTTAAAAGGAATTTTAACACCAGCAGAATATGCAGTTTGTGGATCAAAAGAGGGTATGTTATCTATCAAACAAACTCGTTCGGAGCTAGTTGAATCAGGGATAGAGGGTCTAAAGGATATTATCCTAACGATAACTGGAGAAGAAGTGAAAAGTTTTCATACCGATTTAAGCTCTCGGACAGGCGAACGAGTGATGGTATTTAAGTTATGTAATGATCTTGAGAAAAATCTATAATATTTGGAGAGATAAAAAAGCAGAATGAGAGCAAAGTATATATAAAGCAGCGCTTTCTAATGGTCAATCTAACAGTAGATATGCGAAAGTTAAGTTCTGTAATACCTCCAACTGACCTGAAATAAGTCTTCAGATTTTTAATGTCTAAAAAGAAGTCAGTCATCAAAAACGAAAAAACGAATTGACATATCGGAATATAACGATATAATAAACGATATGGAACCCATTGAAGTATTCAAAGCCTTATCAAATGAATCAAGGCTGCAAATTTTGCAATGGCTGAAGGAACCTGATCGTCATTTTTCACCCCATGAAGGGATTGATATGAACACAATCGGGGTATGTGTCAGTCAAATAACAGACAAATTGAAAATGACGCAATCAACGGCTTCCCAATATCTCACCATCCTTTTAAGAGCCGGCCTGATTAAGGCTCAACGAATCGGAAAGTACACTTATTACAAAAGAGATGAAGAAGCCATTGGGAAACTTGCGGACTTTCTTAAAACAGAGATATAAAAATAAACATCAAAAGATGTTTATTTTTACGCCATACATATCGACATATTACGATGTGTTTATTTTTTAAATTAACATATCGATAATTCGTGATATGTTGTTTTAATAAAAATTAAGGAGTGAATGTTTATGTCTAACACCTGGAAAATTTATATGTTAGCCATTGTCAGCTTTTTAGTCGGAACTTCAGAGTACATCATTTCCGGTATTTTGGATCACATTGCGCATACACTCGGGATCACCTTGGCCGCCGCGGGCCAGCTCATTACGATCTTTTCACTTGTATATGCTCTTTTAACACCCGTACTCATGGCGTTGACAGCAAGTATGGATAGACGCAGATTGATGATTTATGCTCTCGGTTTGTTTGTGTTCGGCAATATCTTGGCCTTTGTTCTGCCTGGTTATGGTTGGTTTATTGCAGCGCGGATCATTATGGCGATGGGAGCAGGTGTGGTTGTGGTAACCGCATTAACGATTGCCGCTAAGATTGCGCCGGAAGGGAAGCAGGGCAGTGCCATCGCTACGGTCGTTATGGGATTTACCGCTTCTTTAATCATTGGTGTTCCGCTTGGAAGAATGATAGCAGTAGCATTAGGCTGGAAGTCTGTATTTGGTGCAATTGCTTTGTTGGGATTGATCGCAATGGCCGTTATGTTCTTTACTCTTCCGCATACTGAAGGGGATAAACCTGTACCTTTGCTTCAACAGCTTGCTCTTTTCAAAAAACGGAAAGTGGCGATGGGCTTATCAATCACTTTCTTTTGGCTCGGGGGATATTCTGTTGCTTATACCTATCTGTCACCGTATCTCTTGAACATTTCAGGAATTAGCGGCAAGCTGCTTAGCGGTGTTTTGCTTATATTTGGAATAGCCAGTTTGGTTGGATCAAAGTTTGGGGGATATAGCACCGATAAATGGGGAGTGCCCTTTACACTCGTTGGCGGGATGACATTGCATATCGTCACACTGATTCTGCTGTCACTTGTCACCCATTCCCATATCGGAGTGTTGGTGATTCTGATATTATGGTCGTTTGCCGCATGGTCTACCGGTCCGACACAGCAATTTCACCTGGCCACAATAGAACCGGGAATGTCAGGTGTTTTGCTTAGCATGAATCAGTCAATGATGCAATTAGCCATGGCAGTCGGCGCAGGGATAGGAGGGGTTTTTGTAGAAAACGTATCATTGGCCTCGATTACCTGGATTGGTGCATTAGGGGTTATGATTGCAATTATTGCATCATTGATGATTTTTCATTCACAACCGAAACAGGCGCTAAAAGATATTAATCAATAATATACTGCTTTGTTTTACTGTTTAAAATTCAATGGGTTCATTTCGAAAGATCTAACATCCGCTCGTAAATACAAGCGGGTGTTTTTTTATAAGCTGTTCAAAGTCAGTCCATAAGCCTTCCAAGGGCCAACATCGTTCTGTATGTGTCGAAGGCGCACTGAAACTGAAAGAGATTTCTTAAGGCTTTGCCGGCGGCGAGGTGAAGTACGGCACGATTGCCTTGCTCGAAAACTGGAAACACAAGAGCATGTAAACCTCAACATCCGCGTAAATGTCAAGGAAGTTGCCACTTGGGGAGTAAACACTTGCATCATCTCACTCAAAGGGCAGCCGAGATTCTTATAGTAGTATTACTGATACTAACTGACAAACAAGTTAACAGTAGTATATATGATGTCAAAATGGTCAGTTTGCTAGTCGTTTTATTAGCTCCTCACAGGAGTATTTACAGTGTTTGTGGTATTTATAAGTTAATTGGAAGTTAAGGCGCTTACTGATATATCTTTGTGGAAAATATGCTGAGTATCTGTTATCAAACGAGAGAGGGGCTCTTTTATGAAATCAAATGGTGATGAATTGTCGTTGTCTGTTCAGAATTTAGCGAATACAAATGAGATCACAATTGTTCAAGCGATAGGGGAGCTAAAGAAATCAGGACAAGATGCAATACCTGTTTTGGTTGAGGCCTTAAAAGAGGAAGGTTCTTTGCGTAATATTGCGGCGGCCGTTTTAGGCGAGTTTGGGGAAGGTGCGAGTGAAGCAGCGGAGGAACTGTCATGTTTATTAAAAAGTCATGCCGAAGATACAAGGATGGCTGCGGCCATTTCACTTATGAGAATCGGGAAGGCCAGTCTGCCCTTTGTCATCAAAATCGCTCAAGAAAGTGAAGGACAATCTCGTTTTTGGGCATCCTGGTGTATTGCATGGATCGATCCTTCTTACATTGAACCGAAGATGTATGAATGCCTAAAACATGAGCATGAACATCCTTCAGGAATGGTTGCTCCGTTTGCGGCTGAAGAGGCATTAGGAAAGCTGATTGCTTTTCAGCTTAAAGATAAGGAGGATTGAAAGGATGAAAGCTGAACAAATAATAAAAGAATGGCCAATTCATTTGCCCTGATTGAATCAATCACAGAATGATTTGACATTCTTGTCAGTATGTATGGCAAACGGTCCTTCCTATAAGCAGGAAGGTTTTTTTAATCATGAAATATTTTTTTATTAGTGGGTATATTCATCAAATGTTCTGCTATGCTCCAAATGTACACCTTTCCGTAAGGGCAAAGTCAAATATGAAAATAAAACTGTTCCAAAGTTAATCAGTTATTTATTTTGATATCGTATCCTTTCAGTATCACGGGAAAGGAGCATCATATGAAAACGTTATGGAAAGTCGTAAAAATCTTTTTTGGCAGCATAGGTGCTTTGATTTTGCTTGCAGCCGTCTCGGTCTTTATCTATCACCATTACCAGCTAAATAAGGAAGCAGCACTCCTTAAAGAAAAAGGCACATTAGTCGATGTTGACGGTAAAAAGATGAATGTGTATCAAGAGGGAAGCGGGAAGGATACGTTTGTGTTTATGTCTGGTTCGGGGATTGCTGCGCCTGCTTATGAGATGAAGGGGTTGTACAGCAAGTTTTCAAAAGAAAACAAGATTGCTGTAGTGGATCGTGCGGGCTATGGCTACAGCGACGTGTATGATGATGGCAGGGATATTGATACAATATTAGAACAGACGAGAAAAGCGCTTCTGCAAAGCGGGAATAAGCCTCCTTATATTTTAATGCCTCATTCCATATCCGGGATTGAAGCGATTTATTGGGCGCAGAAATATCCTGAGGAAATTAAGGCGATTGTTGCGATGGATATTGGATTGCCTCAGCAGTATGTCACGCATAAAATGAGCGAGATTGACAGACTGAAAGTGAGGGGGTTCCATCTGTTGACTTCGATCGGTTTTCATCGATTTATGCCTTCCGCAGTATACAATTCTGAGGTGATTCGGCAGTCGTTTTTAACTGATGAAGAAAAAGAAATCTATAAAGCCATTAATTTTAAGCAATTTTTTAATGCTGATATGGAGCATGAGCTGTTACAGTCTGACCAAAATGGCAGCAAATCAGTAAATTTGCCGGCGCCAAAAGAAACTCCCGTCCTCATTTTAGATGCGGTCTCTGACCAAAATAGAAATTCAAAGTATGCCATACAAAACCGAAAAGATTATGAAGCGTTTGCGGCTCAATTTAATACAGCCGATATAAAGGAACTAAGGGGAACACACAGTATTTATTTATATCAGCCCGATCAAATATATAAACTTTCCATGGAGTTTATTAGAAAGGTTCGCTAAGATGAAGGGTTATCATATTTTAATCGTGGAAGACGATGTCATGATTGGTGATCTGCTGCAGAAGATTTTGCAGCGTGAGGGATATCATGTGATGTGGAAAACAGATGGAGCGGATGTGCTTTCGGTGATTCAGAAGGCGGATTTGGTCATTATGGATGTGATGCTGCCGGGTGAGGACGGGTATCAAATGTCTAAGAAAATTAAAGATTTAGGGTTAAACCTTCCTATTATTTTTCTGTCCGCCCGCAATGACATGGACAGCAAGCTTCAAGGGTTGAAAATTGGCGAGGATTATATGGTAAAGCCTTTTGATCCGAGAGAACTGCTGCTGAGAATGAAAAATATGCTTGATCATCATTATGGCACCTTTACACAAATCAAACATTTATATATTGATGCAGACACCAAAAAGGTATTCAATGGGAGTTTGCACCATGAAGTGCTGTTTACCGCGATTGAGCGGAAAATATTCTTTTATCTGTATGAAAACAGAAACAATATTTTAACAAAGGAACATTTCTTTGATTATCTATGGCAGCTTGAAGACAGAAATCCGAATATCGTGAATGTGCACATTAAAAAAATCAGAGCGAAAATTAATGATGTAGCGGGTGAGATCATTGAAAATATCTATGGAGAAGGGTATCGGCTGAATACCGTTGTGAAGAAATGAAGCTAAAGACAAAATATCAGCTGTTATTATGTACGGCCGTCATTAGTGTTCCGGTACTGTTGCTGGCGGTTAGCATTTTGATGTCGGTGATTTATGACAGCCTGTTTAAACCGATCAATCATGGCATGCCCTTTCACAGGTCTTTTGCGTATCCGGTAATGCTGGCCGTATTTTTATTATCACTTTTATTGTTAGCTTTTTTATTTTCAAAATCGATCCATTCTCTGCTGCGTAAAATCAATCTATTGAATCAAACCATTCGGCATCTGGCGAGTGATCAAAAGGTGCCCGATAAAATAGCAGTGAAACACGCTGATGAAATTGGCGAATTGATCAAGTCGGTCAACTTGTTAATTGAACGGACAACGTACCGGGAACTGGAACTAAGACAGCGAGAGGAAATAAAAAAGGAGCTGCTGCAAAAACTAAGGCATGATATCAATACACCTTTAACAGCTCTCAGGCTGCAGTTATTTTATTTGGAGAGCCAGTGCCAGGATCAAACCGCATTTGAATCTTTGTACCAGCAAATTGAATATATTGCGGAATTAACGAATGAATTCAATCATTACTCAGCCGAAACGTTAGAGAGTTCTTATATTGTAAATGAAGAAGTCAATATTTCTGATCTATTAGAAACCACAGTGAAAAAGTGGGATTATTTATACAGTATCAATGGCATTGAATTGCAATTTAAGCCGTCAGACCAAAGTTTGATATGGATGAGCAACAGTTTATGGATCCAAAGGTTATTCGATAACATTTTTCAAAATACGCTAAAGCATTCGAAAGCTGAAAAGCTGGAAGTCACGATAGAAAACGGCGCTGTTTCGATTCGCGATGATGGCATTGGATTTGATAGAGATCAAGATAGTAACGGGCTTGGGTTGAAGATTATTGAGGATATATGCCGGTTGCTTCATATTAGCTATGAGCTGCAGACAAATGAAAATGGGACTGCGTTTTTGTTTTCAAAAAAGTGATCGGGCTATGTTTTTCTTTCTACCGAACAATTATATATAATAGGAAGCAGAAAAGGGGTGAACAGCATATGTTTAAAAAAATCATCAAAACGATCAAGTACCTCTCTAGCAGCTCGAGTGATCGCCATCGCAGACACCGGCACTACAGCAGCAGCCGGCGCCGCCATTACCGGAGCTACAGCAGCAGTTCTGGCAGAAGAAGACATTACGATCGTTATGGCGGCAGCCACCGCTACAAACGCCGGAGCTACAGCAGCAGTTAATCGCAAAAAAAGTTCTTGTTCCGCATTGGGACAAGGGTTTTTTTATGTCACTGATTGAATCGCACGCTTCAGGTCTTCGCGAATGGAAGCCGTGTGCTGATACTCTTCATCAATGCCCAATAATTTTTTCAGCAGCAGCGTTACTTCTTTTGTCAGCGTTAATTCCTCCAGCCAAGTGGCGTTTTTCTTCTTTTTCCCTTTATATTGAGAGTACAGCAGGAACAACAGGGTTTCTCCGAGATCGAAGAAGTCATCCTGCTTTCTGAGCTTTAATTCCTCATCTTCTTCATGAGATAACTGTTTGGCAAGGCCGAAATCGATAAGATATACGTTACCGTGATTCATCATAATGTTTGGCGTTCTGATGTCAGTGTGAAAAATGAGACGTTCATGCAGGTATTCTACAATGTCCAGCAGCTGAGACATCAGCTGTAATGCCATCAGCTCTCTAAACGGCTGTTTTTGAAAAAATAACAATTCCTCTATATTATCGCCCTCGACCAGCTGCATGACATAGCAGGCTTGTCCGTCTAAGCTGAAGTCTTCTATGAAGGCCGGGATTTGCGGGTGGCTGATGCTTTTGAGCAGACCAATTTCCTGCTGAAATCGGACTCTTTCCTTTTGTTTTTTGGCTTTTGTCGGACGGAGCTGTTTTAAGACGTACGGTGTTTGCGTATGGATATCGGTGCACACATAAACCAAGCCGTAGCCGCCCATGCCGAGGCATTCTTCGATTTTGTATTGGTTGTTCAGTATGACGCCGTTCTTCAGTGGGCGGTCAAATAATAGCTTTTTTAACTGTTTTAATGCCATTTGCGCTGCACTTCCCTTGGTTGTACTGATTATAGTTTATCAAAACAATTGCATCTTGGGCTAAGTCTATTCTATGGAAGCTTAGCATAAAAAAGAGCCGGATCATGGAATCTGAGCAAGCTCAGTATGACATTAAAACTGCTTTGTGACATCGTATTGATAATCTATTTTTGCCTTTACATTACTCATCGTTGATTTCGCAGTCGCTAATGTATTGTATTTAAAACTCCATACCTTTGCCACACTGAGTTGGTCTGTTAAGGATATATCATAAGATCCCGAAGTTGAGCTATTCACAAGAGCACGGCGCCATTCGCTGTTTTCACTCGTCATGATGATATGTCGTGTATTTCCCTGGCTTGGTGTTTGAGTAGCGGTTGTTTGGACTCTTGTTACAGTGGCATCACGAGGAATTCCTGATTGGTTTGTTAAGTCAAGCTTGATGACGCTGGAGTCAGAACCTGAGGGGCTAAGGTTTGTATTTCCTTTATTTTCAGCCACGCCGCTGAATTGGAACGTTCCGCTGCCGGATTTGATCCGGTCTTCAATTGAAAGTGTGAAATACATGTTTCCAGTATAGGTGCCGCGGGACACTTTCACATAGAATGTATCAGTGGTGTTTTGGGCGTCGGCGTTTGCATAAATAAAAGAAGAAAATGTATTAGGATTAATGACTTCTGTGCCTTGCGAAACAGGTACTCTGTTCTTATCGTAAATTTCGATTTTCATCCCTGTGTACGCACTCTGGTAGGTACTTCTTACGTATACTTTTTCTCCCTTATTGGCTGTAAATGTGAAATAGGTTTCATCTTGTCCGGCTTCCAGTATCGTTGTGTCTATATTCTTATATTTCCAATATCCGATTGGGGCTGCTGTATCAAATGAATTGTTCCCTGTAATGGCAGTGATTCCGGCTGCGGAAGCAGAATAAGTACAAGTAAATAGAACTGACAGCATGAGAGCGAATTGAATGATCCATTTTTTAGCCATGAGAAAACCTCCTTTTTTTTCCATCATACATAATAAAGTTTCAAGTGTAAATAAATGTTTTAAGAGGTTAATATATACAAGAGATTTGCCGATAAATAGAGAGGAGAGAATTATTCAGGAGGGAATCGAATGCGTCTGAATCGTCAATATATCCGCACCCAGCTCATGGCACAGAATATCACAAAAAAGGTTTCGGCTGATAAAGGCAGGAGTACATCTGCAGAGGTGCTGGAAAAGGCATACAGCCGGCTTGAGACACGGCCCTCTGAGAAGGGAATCGATCAGCTCAATTACTCAAAAACCAGTGTAGCGGGGAACAACGGGACTTTCAGCAAAGTGTTTCAATCAGCAAATGACCGAACAGTGAAAGACACAGGGGAAGAAACTGTGATTCGATCCAATAATCCTTATGAATCTGAGAGCGATATCCGAATCAAAATTCTAGATGAAAAGTACAGCCGGCTGAATGCGATAAACAAAACGAAGTCCGATCCTTTAGGTTATATAAAGGATAAGTATCAAAATTCGAAGTCTCCTTATTTCAGAAGTGATCTGTCAGCTGCAGAAAGACAGGCTGCTTACGATAATGAAACAGAATGGCTATTCAAAGGAAAGGCGCAAAACTATAACCTCCAGGATGCAGCGTTTCGCAATCTTACGTTTAATGGGGAAGCGGAATCCGAGAATGCAAAGGTGTTCCAGCGAAGCCAGGTTAACCAACAGCTTCAAGTGCTCCTGAATCGGAACCATATTCAAATCCCGGCGGGTACAGAACTTACGTTTACCATTACACCCATCGATTATAAGGTAAAGGTGAGCGGAACAGACGACAAGGAGCTCATCGGTCAAATTGAGCGATTGCTGCAATCTGGAGACAACAGCAAAGAGCTGTTTGTACATATCTTGAAAAGCCAGACCAGCGATTCAGCACAATATTCCGAAGCGGCGTATCAAAAGTACCAAGCAGTTCGTGAGATGTACGAAGTCACGGGCTACCATTTGAAGGATTTAGAAGTTGTCGACGGCCGATACATCACACCTGACGGACGAGATCTATTAGAGGTATATAAAGAAAAACTTGAGAATGATCCTATGCAAAAACAAACTGCTTCCTATGCTATATCTCACTATGGTTCACAGCTCAGTAACATTGCGGAAATCGGGTATGATGCTATCCCTGATTTCATTCTGTCAATTGGCTACAGGAATGGGTCATTGAGAGATTTGGGGCAAAGCAAGGGCTATGGGACAGGTGATACAGAGTGGCTTGAAACATTAAAACGTCAAACCGGCGTGAATTATTAGGTAAGCTGTTCATCGTGAACAGCTTATTTTTTTATGCCCATCTCATGAAAGCAGCTGTATCATGCATCGTTTTCAATATTGTCATGTTTTCATTATATTCATATAAAAGATTTTAATTAAAGTGATAGATCCAACCCATTGAATGAAAGTGTTTACCCGAAAAAAACAATTGTATTTTCCAGAGAAATTTATTATGATGAAATAAGTAATTTTGGAGATTATCTAACAATTTTATGATTGAATTTTCTGATATTTGTAGCTTAATAAGAAATGAAGAACGTTTTGGAGGCTGGTCGGCCTTGATCCTATTTCGGTTGAGCTGTACATGTATTCGTTTTTAAGAGGAGGAAGCGGAGTGGAAAATAAAGAATTGAAGAGGGGTTTGAGCGCCCGTCATATTCAGATGATTGCCTTGGGCGGTACGATCGGTGTTGGTTTATTTATGGGTTCTGCCAGCACGATTTCATGGACTGGCCCTTCTGTCCTTCTGGCTTATGCGATTTGCGGAATTTTTATCTTTTTTATCATGCGTGCAATGGGTGAAATGCTGTATGTGGAGCCGAGTACCGGTTCTTTTGCAACATTCGGCCATAAATACATTCATCCCCTTGCTGGTTATATGACGGCGTGGAGCAACTGGTTCCAGTGGATTATCGTCGGCATGTCAGAAATTATCGCAGTCGGTTCTTATATGAAATATTGGTTCCCGGATTTGCCTGCTTGGATACCTGGTATCGTAGCTATGGCAATTCTCGGTGCGGCGAACTTAATTTCTGTTAAGTCGTTCGGCGAGTTTGAGTTTTGGTTTGCGATGATTAAAATCGTGACGATTATCTTAATGATTATTGCCGGAATCGGGATTATCTTCTTTGGCTTTGGCAACGGCGGAGATGCTATCGGTTTGTCTAATCTGTGGTCTCACGGAGGCTTCTTTGCGGGCGGTTTCTCAGGATTTTTCTTTGCATTGTCTCTGGTTATTGCGGCTTATCAAGGGGTTGAGCTGATCGGGATTACTGCCGGAGAAGCAAAGGACCCGCAAAACACGCTGCGCAACGCGATTCAAAGCATTATCTGGCGTATTTTGATTTTCTATATCGGTGCTATTTTTGTGATCGTGACGGTATATCCTTGGGATGAGCTGAATTCACTTGGAAGCCCGTTTGTGTCTACGTTTTCTAAAGTTGGAATTACAGCAGCGGCCGGCATTATTAACTTTGTCGTTATCACGGCGGCGATGTCAGGCTGCAACAGCGGGATATTCAGCGCGGGACGTATGCTTTATACATTAGGTGTCAATGGACAGGCACCGAAATTCTTTGCGAAGATTTCTCGCAATGGTGTGCCGCTGTATGGCACAATCGCGGTGCTGATCGGATTAGCTGTCGGCGTTGTGCTGAACTATGTTGCGCCGCCGAAGATTTTCGTTTATGTATACAGCGCAAGCGTGCTGCCGGGGATGATTCCTTGGTTTATCATTTTGATCAGCCACCTCGGATTCAGAAAAGCGAAGGGCGCGGCGTTAGATAAACATCCGTTCAAAATGCCGTTTGCACCTTTCACAAATTATTTGACGATTGCTTTCTTGCTGATGGTTCTTGTCGGCATGTGGTTTAATGATGATACTCGGATATCTTTAATTGTAGGGGTTATTTTCTTAGCTCTTGTGGTCATCAGTTATTATGCTTTTGGAATTGGGAAGCGCGTGCAGGCGGATCTTACAAAAAGAAATCAAGCAGCTGAATAATACAGGAAAAAGAGACATTGACTGATGTCTCTTTTTTCATTTTTTGCGTATGGATTTTTCTCATTTCAGCAACCTATAGGATATAGAACGCAAAGGAAAGGTGCTTATACTATGGATGTTACACTCGGTTATTTGCGCGAGTCACTTTCAAATCATCTTGAAAACGAAGTCTGTCTGCGGATTTGCAAGAAGATGCTGGCGAAGCGCTATGCCAATGAAGAGGAGTTTGTAAAGGATTTGGATGACGATGAGATGTCATATTTGAATCAGGTGCTGGAAAAGGAAATTAAGTATGCCCAAGACGAACAGGATCAAAAACGGGCCAAGGAATTAAATGAGGTGTATGAATTACTGCTTTGAGAAAGGCGGGAATGAAATTGGGTGCGATTGAACGAAGCGGATATACGTTTCAGCCGGAGTTTAGTGTCGTCCGGCAAAATGGGGCGATCCACGTGTATCATCATGGAGAATTTGTTGAAGAAATTGAATTCGAGTTTAACGGAAATTACCCGGATCATGATTTGATTGAAGAGCTTGTGAATCATTATTGCTTTGAGCATGACATTTAAGAGCCCTGTACGTTTGCAGGGCTCATTCATTTATGAAGTGATCAGGCTATATTTTTTTAGAATATCAATTGTGATGTTTTTGGCTGTTGTACCGGAGTCATCAACATTTGTGACAAACGTATAGGAGCCGTGCTCTGTTTTGATGAATCCGACAAACCATCCTAATCCCATGTCTGTCAGGCGGGTTCCGGTTTTACCGTAAAGCGTATAATGATCTCCTTCTTCTTGAATCATCATGCGTTTGACCGTTTTCATGACCGTTTTGTCAAACGGGAGATTCTCTTTGTAAAGCTTCTCCATAAAGGCTTCTTGTTCCAACGGAGAAATTGTCAGAGAGCTTTGCAGCCAAAACTGGTCGATTCCGCCGCTGATATCTTCGTTTCCGTATGACAGGGTATGAAGCCATGTTTTCATTCTTTCCTCGCCGATGTCCCTCGCTAATGCCTGGTAATACCATATGGCAGATTCCCGCATGGCTGAGCCAAGTGTATGGTCGCGGTTCCATGATTCGAATTCGCGTTTGATGCCATCCCAGCGTTTGACATCGTATTCATCCCGGACGGCTTTTACCTGCAAGCCGATTAAGGCATTGGTCACTTTAAAGGTAGATTGCGGAGTTTGTCTTTTGTTGGCCCGTTCCTTGTTGTAGACAAATGTCTTATCCTTTTCTAGATCATGAAGGATGAAGGTTCCGTCAGTATCCTTGAACTCCTTATCCACATCCATTCGGCTGACATTCAGGTGTTTTTTTGTTTCATTGGCGGGCGCTTTTGCATGAACGGACAAACCTCCTGTCACGGCAATGACGAGCACAAGAAAAGCATATATCCATTTCTTCACTTTGATCTCCCCTTTGTTTTGATCATCTATCTTTTCTCCATTTCTGCTTTTCTACCTTTAAAAGTAATGAAAAAATGCTTGGAGACAAATACTGTAATGGGGTTTATCTTCGTGAGATAACGTGAAAACAGAAGTGAAAACAGAAGTAAAAAAGGAAGGCAGGGTTGCGGGATGAATGAGCAGATTCCACATGACAAAAGCCTCGATAACAGTGTGGCTTTGATGCGGGAAGGATATTTGTTTATAAAGAATAGAAAAGAGCATTACCATTCGGATTTGTTCCAGGCACGCTTGCTTGGAAAAACATTTATTTGTATGAGCGGCGCGGAGGCTGCGAAGGTATTTTATGATACCGAACGGTTTCAGCGGCAGGGTGCTCTCCCGAAACGAGTGCAGAAATCGCTGTTTGGCGTCAATGCAATCCAGACAATGGATGGCGACGCTCATATTCATCGGAAGCTGCTTTTTCTGTCATTAATGACACCGCCCCATCAAAAAAGGCTGGCTGAGCTGATGACAGAGCAGTGGGAAGCGGCTGTTACAAGATGGGAAATGGCGGATCAGGTTGTGTTGTTTGATGAAGCAAAAGAAATCTTATGCCGGGTGGCTTGCTATTGGGCGGGTGTTCCGCTGAAGGAAACGGAAGTGAAAGAGAGAGCGGACGATTTCATCGACATGGTAGACGCGTTCGGTGCTGTGGGACCGCGGCATTGGAAGGGAAGAAGAGCGAGACCCCGAACAGAAGAGTGGATTGAAAAAATGATTGAAGAGGTCCGCGGCGGCAGGCTGAAAACTGAAAATGGTTCAGCGCTGCATGAAATGGCTTTTTATACGCAAGAGAATGGGAGCCGGCTTGATGCCCGCATGGCAGCCATCGAGCTCATTAATGTGCTGCGTCCGATTATAGCGATAGCTTACTTTATTTCGTTTTCAGCGTTGGCGCTGCATGAACACCCGAAGTATAAGGAATGGCTTCGTTCTGGAGGCAGTCAGGAAAGAGAAATGTTTGTGCAGGAGGTGCGCAGATTTTATCCGTTCGGACCGTTTTTAGGAGCCGTTGTCAAAAAAGATTTTATATGGAATGATTGTGAGTTTAAAAAGGGTGCATCAGTGCTGCTTGATGTGTATGGAACGAATCATGATCCCCGTATGTGGGACAAGCCTGATGAGTTCCGGCCTGAGCGATTTAAAGAGCGGGAGGAAAATCCGTTTGATTTCATCCCTCAAGGCGGGGGCAACGCGGAGAAGGGCCACCGCTGTCCGGGGGAAGGGATTACCATTGAAGTGATGAAAGCGAGCCTGGATTTTCTCGTGAATCAGGTTGAATATGACGTGCCAACACAATCGCTGCATTACAGTCTTGCCAGAATGCCGTCATTGCCTGAAAGCGGTTTTGTGATGAGCAGCATTAGACGGAAAAGCTAAATATAAAAGCTCTCTTCCTTTTCGAAGAGAGCTTTTTGATTACTTCTTTTTTTCATCGTAGTATTGAACAGGATACATGGAGCCTTCGGATACCATTTTGTTGTCCTCAATGTCATGCGGGTGCGGGTGACCGGCTTTATCGACTGGGAACGTTTCCATGTCTGGTTGTTTTGTTATCTTCATTTTCATGCTGTGAATGAATTCTCTTGCCTTTTGGCGGTTTGACGGGTCTTTTAATAGATAAGAAGTGATGCCGACAGTTGAAACAGCGAGACCGGAAAGTAACAGCTTTTGTTTCATGGTAATAACTCCTTTCTATTTTAAAAATAATGTTTCCTGTATCATTCCCGTTCTGCTTAAGGCTAAACCTCTGTGTATTTTATCGATTGTTTTACAGTAAATTCTATTTTAGGTGAAGCTAGTTACTAAATTCCTATATTGGAAGGCGAGATACATTGATTTTTTATTATTTTAGTTATCATTCGATAAATATTGACAAAGTAAAGTAATCAGAATAATAATATAACTTAGCAATAGAATGTCATCATACATGAAAGGTGTTTACGATATGAATCAGTTACATCGAAGAATGGGAACGTTTGCCCTTATGATGGTCGGGCTCGGGTCGATGATCGGGTCAGGCTGGTTATTTGGGGCGTGGCGCGCTGCCCAAATTGCGGGGCCTGCTGCTATTATTTCATGGGTTATCGGCATGATTGTTATTTTATTTATTGCTCTTTCTTACAGTGAATTAGGTTCTATGTTCCCTGAGGCAGGAGGAATGGTGAAATATACGCAATATTCACACGGTTCTTTTATCGGATTTATTGCAGGCTGGGCCAACTGGATTGCAATTGTATCCGTTATTCCTGTTGAAGCTGTAGCCTCTGTTCAATATATGAGTTCGTGGCCATGGGAATGGGCGAAATGGACAAGCGGTTTGGTGAAAAACGGAACGCTGACAGGAGAAGGATTGGTGTTCGCTTCTGTTTTGCTTCTGATTTATTTTCTGCTGAACTACTGGACAGTCAATTTGTTTTCGAAAGCGAATTCATTAATTACGATTTTTAAAATCATTATTCCAGGACTGACAATTGGCGCTTTGCTCTTTGTCGGATTTCATGGAGAAAACTTTACAGCGGGCCAAAGCATTGCACCGAATGGCTGGGCAAGTGTTCTGACTGCGGTTGCGACTTCAGGTATCGTGTTTGCGTTTAACGGATTTCAAAGCCCGATCAATATGGCGGGAGAAGCCAAAAATCCCGGGAAATCGATCCCGATTGCGGTTGTCGGTTCTCTGTTAGTTGCGACAGTCATTTATGTGCTGCTGCAGATTGCTTTCATAGGAGCGGTGAATCCGTCTGATATCGCTCACGGCTGGAGCCATCTTAATTTTAATTCTCCTTTTGCTGATTTGGCGATTGCATTAAATATTAACTGGCTTGTCATCGTATTATATGCGGATGCTTTTGTGTCACCTTCCGGAACAGGTATTACGTATACGGCGACGACTTCCCGCATGATTTACGGAATGGAGAAGAACAAATACATGCCGAGCGTGTTTGGCAAACTTCATCCGATTTACGGCGTTCCGCGCCAAGCGATGTTTTTTAACTTGATTGTTTCGTTTATCTTTTTGTTCCTGTTCAGGGGGTGGGGTGTGTTAGCGGAAATTATTTCTGTAGCCACGTTAATTTCTTATATCACCGGCCCGGTTACAGTGATGACATTGAGACGGACAGGGAAGGATTTGTACAGGCCTCTTCGATTAAAAGGCTTAAGCGTGATTGCGCCGCTTGGATTTATCTTTGCGTCGCTCGTGCTGTATTGGGCGCGCTGGCCGTTAACAGGGCAGGTTCTGTTTATTATTTTGATCGGACTTCCGATTTATTTCTATTACCAGGCCAAGGCGAAATGGAAAGGATTTGGCCAAAACTTTAAAGGTGGCATATGGATGGTGTTTTACCTGCTTGTCATGATGATGATTTCCTATTTGGGCAGTGACAAATTCGGCGGTCTGAACGTCATTACGTATGGCTGGGATATGGCCTTGATTGCCTTTGTATCGCTCGGTTTCTATGTGTGGGCGCTGAAGAGCGGATTCAAGACAGAGTATTTGAAAGATGCGAAGGAGATTAATAGCCAGCTGGTAAGCGCACAGTCAGAAGCTGCTGCGGGAAAAGAATAAATGAAGAAAAACCTTGCGCTGTGGGGACTGACCCCATAAGATGAGACAAATAAAAAACACCTTCAAGTTTGAAAACGGAT
>NZ_NSDH01000057.1:0-6717 GCF_002289525.1 Bacillus sp. 7705b
TCATTTATGCCGCTTAACGAAGCAGCTTTATTACTATAACATTCAGCTTCTTTTAAGTCAACACTTTTTTTAAAGGGTTAATGAAGCTTTTATTTGTTGTCAGCTGTTCATCAGCGACGAATAATAATATAACACGGATATTATCAAATGGTCAATAACTAATTTAATCTGTTTTAAAGAGACTTTTTATCAGTTATATTCGTTTGGCCAGGCACATAAGATGTAACACAAGAATGATGGACAAGATAAGGAGGCATCATCAGTGAATCACTTCTATGTGTGGCACATAAAACGCGTTAAACAATTTATCATTATACTTATCGCCGCATTTGCTGCAGCCAGCTTTTTTTATATCCAAAGAGCTGTCCCGCTCCCTGTGTTTTCGACTGACAGCGGACCGAAAGCCATTTATAAAGGAGAAACAGATTCAAAAGACATTGCTCTTACCTTTGATATCAGCTGGGGCGATGAGAAAGCCGAGCCTATTCTTAATACCCTGAAAACCAACGGCATCAAAAACGCGACGTTTTTTCTTTCCGCTTCTTGGGCCGAGCGCCACCCGGACACGGTGGCTCGCATTGTAAAGGACGGCCATCAAATAGGAAGTATGGGTTATGCTTATAAAAACTATGCCAATCTAGAGGATAGTGAAATAAAAAAGGACATTAACCGTGCGCGGACTGCCTTTGAAAAATTAGGAATCAAAGACATACGGCTCCTAAGACCTCCTACCGGTCAGTTCAATAAAAATGTCCTATCAATCGCAAAGCAGTATAACTATACAGTCGTTCACTATAGTGTGAACTCCCATGACTGGACGAATCCAGGCGTTGAAAAAATCGTCGATAATGTAAACCGTCAAGTTTCAGGAGGAGACATTATTCTTTTACACGCCTCAGACTCAGCTAAACAAACAGAAGAGGCCCTGCCTGAGATTATCCATCATATGAGAGAAAAAGGTTTAAAAAATGTCAACGTGGGAGATCTCATTGCAAACACAGATGCTAAATCCACCGAAGTAAAATAAATTATTTCTCTGCAAACTTCGGCAGCATCAGCAATTGAAAAGCATTACACGCCATTAACGGAAAGAGCATTAAGTAAAGCCAGTCCTCATCATTTACTCTGAGCGCAGGAAACCATTCCAATGCAGTGATCACAACCATTAAAAATAAAGATGACACAAACGTTTTCTTTGAGGACTGCTTTTGTTTTATATACGCGGTAAGCAAACCGAAGATCAATAAAAATAACGGCAGCCAAGCATAGCCAGCCATTGACTCTCCTCTATCTCCGAAAAATAAAAACCGCACGTACATTAAATCAAAAGCGACAAACAGGATGAAAAACAGCTGCAGTAAATTCCATAAAGATGAAGATCTTAATATTTCGAGTGCAAACCGGTGAACTGTTAAAAACACGAAAAAGCCCATTTGACTGATGACACTAAAAATCATGCCGACACCGATAAACCAAAATAAAACAGAGAAAATCTGGCCCGCTTCAAAATTCAGAAACAGCTCCTTATATCCCCCCCATTTTAAAGCAAAACCCACAACACTCGTGACAACCGCTCCGACAGCTAAAATAGAAAAGAAAAAACGAACTAATCCACGGCTTTTCATTTCTTTATTCAACCCCTCAAAAATCGCAGATCGCGATATTTTGTTATGTATAATTCCAACCGGATGAATCATATTAAAAGTAAGATAAGTATGTGAAAGGAGCTTAAGCATGTCAAAAGCCAAAACGCTATTGATGGGCTGTTTTTTGATATTATCTGTAACAGCTTGCGCTCCAAAAGACCAAGCAGCGGATATGGATTATGATCAGACCAAAAAAATGGTTGTTGATATATTAAAAACAGATGATGGAAAGAAAGCAATTAAGGAATTATTAAACGATGATGCGATGAATGAAGCACTGGTGATTGATCAGGATGCCATTAAAGGAACAATAGAAAAAACACTCACCTCTAAAAAAGGTGCGGATTTTTGGAAAAACATCTTTGAAGACACTGAATTTGCGGAAAGCTTTGCTAAAACCCTTCAAACAGAGCATGAAAAAGTAATTAAAAAGCTGATGAAGGATCCGGATTACCAGAAAATGCTGATGAGTGTTATGCAGGACCCGGGAATGAATAAAAAATACAGCGAACTGGCAAAAAGCCAAGAATTCCGCAGTTATTTAGAACAAGTAATTACTGAAACACTTTCTAGTCCGCTTTACAAAAAACAGTTCGAAGATGAACTGAAAAAAGCAGCAGCAGAAACCGCTAAAGAAGGTGAGTAAAGGGAAGCCGGGATCAAAAAATCCCGGTTCGCTTTTTTTATATTTGCACTTCCATTTTTTCAACGACTTTTTTTGCAATGTCATGATATATTTCACCGATTGGATGGCTTTCGTCATAAACAGACGGAGCAAATTGGTCTTTATCCCAATCAGGCTGTTTTAACGGTATTCTGCCGAGCAAAGGCACTTTAAGCTCCTCAGCAAGTTTATCTCCGCCGCCTTTGCCAAAGACATATTCTCTTTCCCCGGTCTTTGCACTTTCATAATAAGCCATGTTCTCTATGACGCCAACGACCTCATGATCTGTTTTAATAGCCATAGACCCCGCTCTGGCCGCAACAAAGGCTGCAGTCGGGTGCGGCGTTGATACGATAATTTCTTTACTGCTCGGAAGCATCGTATGTACATCAAGTGCGACGTCCCCTGTTCCAGGCGGAAGATCGAGAACGATATAGTCTACTTCTCCCCATTCTACTTCGTGGAAAAAGTTGTTGAGCATCTTGCCCAGCATTGGCCCTCTCCAGACGACAGGAGCATTTTCTTCAACGAAGAAACCCATCGACATGACCTTTACACCGAAGCGTTCAACAGGAAGCAGTTTGTCTCCTTCAATTGTTGGACGCACTGTAATGCCCATCATATCCGGCACACTAAAGCCGTAGATATCCGCGTCAATTAAACCGACCTTTTTCCCAAGCCGAGCCAGAGAAATAGCAAGGTTCACTGACACAGTTGATTTGCCTACTCCGCCTTTTCCGCTCGCTACAGCAAGGAAAACCGGCGGGTTATCCATATTTAACAATGTTTTGTTCTCTGTTGACGGCGCCCGAAATTTCGCAACTGTTTCTTCAGGCAGCTCTTCAAATCGAAGGCCTACCGTCTCAGCGCCTGCCCCTTTTAAGACATTTACGATTTCTTGCTGAACCTGCATTTGTTCTGCTGTTCCGGTTTTTGCAAGAGCCACTTTTACACTGACATGCCGTTTTTCAGGCTTTATTTTTACTTCCTTAACGGCATCCAATTCTCCCAGAGGTCTTTGAAGAAAAGGTTCGCGCATTTCACCGACTAGTTTTCTTACTTCATCTTCTCTTATCATCGAACCTCACCCTTTTGTGTATTCGTTTACAAACATTATTATATCATACATAAACAGCAGGTGTCTTTTGCTTAGAACCATGAGAAAACCCTCCTTTACTCCGGAGGGTCGCCTTTTTCTGTAAAGTATCTCAATATTCCTTTATATATGGAAGATGCCACTTTGTCCTGATATTTCGGTTTCCCCAGCATCTTTGCTTCTCCAGGATTGGATAAAAAACCGACTTCCACAAGCGCACCTGGTTTTGTGACGTTTTGCATTAAGTAAATACCATGAATTCTCTTTGCTTTTCGGGTTGTATTCTCCAGGTTTGTTCTCAACTCATCCTGAATGTATTTTGCAATTTTCTCGTTTTCCTCGTATTTTCCGTAATAAAAGCTTTGGGCTCCGCTCCATTTTTGTGACGGGATCGCATTAAGATGAATGCTAAGGTAGAGCTCAGCCTCTGAATTGTTAATTAAGTTCACTCGCTGTCTTAAGTCTTCCGCTTTTCGTTTACTATAGCCTCTTGTCCCTTCAGGAGCTAGATCGGTGTCACTTTCTCTAGTCATAATCACTAAGGCCCCTTGTTCCTGAAGATAATCCCTGACTCTGAAAGCCACTTCCAGGGTTATATCCTTTTCTAACAGCTTGCCGCCCACTGCCCCTCCATCAGGCCCGCCATGACCTGGATCAAGATAAATAATTTTCCCGCTCAAAGGCAGACTCCACGGATTCCAAGAATCGTTATTGCTGAATTGATACTTGAATAGAAACAGTAATACGATGAAGCCTAGCATAAAACTGAGCCATTTAAGCTTTTTCCTCATCCCTTCCCCTCCCGCTTGTCCGTTATTACATAAGTATGGGACAGGGTCGGGAAATATGATTAACGCATGCGAAGCTTACATTGTTTTTCTCTTTGGACAAACCCTTCTGTCCACCAGTCTTTGATGAATTTTCGTGCAGCTTCATAAACTGTGTTTTTATCAAACGTTGCGTATTGCTCATGTGTCCAATGATAAAGGTATTCAAAAAACTCCATACGAAGCTCTTCTTCTTCCCTTGCAGAGCGGGCACTAACACTTTGCATAGATTCTCCATAATACCCGAAAACCCCGAAACGCCCGCCTAACAAATAAGCTTCTATCGCAAAATCAATACAGCCTTCACTAATAACGTCCCTTTCATCCTGCAAAAATGGAAATAATGGAGTAAGACATGCCTTTACAGACTGAATGATTTGTCTAAGTGAGAGTTCTTTGAGCAAGTTTTTTTCTAATTCAAAATCCTTTTGGCGTTTCACATCCATAAAAGACAGTACCTCTGCCATACAAATTCACTCTCCTTTTACCGGTTATTTTGAGGTTTGGGAGGTGAAACCATGCCCAAATTCGGTTGGAAATTCGCCCAAATGAAGGTGTCGATAACTTGAACATATTAAAAAGAGTGTAAAAAAAGCAGCTTTCTGCGGGGTAGGGAACATATGTTTGTTCACAAAAGCAGAGGCAGCACAATAATAAAAGGCAGCTCCCTCTAATAGGTCGCTGCCTTCATACTTTAATGCTTCTTGTTGCAGAATATGTATTAATGTATTGATCCAATACAAAACCGCCTTTATCTTCATAAAAACCAGTGACAATAAAACCGGCATCTAGCTGTCCCTTAATTTGGTCTTCTAAGGAATGCCCGAATTCCAGAGCTTCATTATTTTCAATCAGCTTTTTCACCTTATGTTTTGGAAGATCTTCTGAGTCGGCGTATGGAATAGAGTGCTTTACTTTTAAAACGCCCTGCTCTTCTAATTCAATGTCAAACAGAAAAACAACTGGATTAACAAATCCTGAAATTAAAACGCCATTTCTTTTCAGCACGCGGTGCGCTTCTTTCCAAACCGGCAGGATATCTTCAACAAAAACATTGGCAACTGGATGTACGATGAAATCAAATGATTCATCTTCAAATTGACTGAGATCATCCATACTTCCTTTCACGGTGCGTATGGTCAAGCCGTCGCGATCAGCAACCATTCTGTCCTGTCCCAGCTGCTGTTCTGAGTTATCTAAGACGGTGACATCCGCTCCGGCTGCCGCTAAAACCGGGGCCTGCTGTCCGCCTCCTGAAGCCAAACAAAGCACCTTCAAGCCTTTTACAGGAGGAAACCAATCCTTTGGCACATTTTTAATAGGTGTTAACCTTATATCCCAATTCCCTTTTTTCGCTTGTTCAATGACATGCCGCTCTACAGCAACAGTCCATTCATTGCCTGTCTCTACTTTTTGATCCCAGGCTTTGCTATTATGATCTACTAACGCATTCATGAATCGTTCTCCTTACTTTAATGTTTAGAGTATAACAAATATTTCTAGATTGATACCGCTTTCCCTTTGCATATTCGGAAAAAAATTCATAAAACCGCAATAAATTAACAAAGGAGATATGTGATTTTATTGCTAGTGATTATAATATCACTTTTTCAAATCAAATTAATGACAAAGCACTTGATGCCGGCATTACGCTTTTCATTGCCCTATGGCATTTGAACACTTATGTAAGACTCACTTCAGCACTAGACGTTTCTTTCTGCGATGCGAATTGGTATTTGAACGGTTCCGTGTTTCCAAAAACGAGTTGAAAATCCTTCAATTTGTGATAACAAACCATTTTAGCGAATAAATGCGTATGCCATTTGCAAAGGACGTTTGAATGCAGCACGCAGATGCGCTCTATTTATCAAGATGCAGATACACCAGTCATAGAATAGCACGCGCTTGAATTAACAGGGGCTCAAGATAGATCATTGAAGCATTGAATTGAAAGGTGACATATTTTGTGCTGGAGCTGAGGTTAAACTATTCGAAACCTTGTGAGAAAGACCGGCATTTAAAGACGATCGTTTTATAAAGCAAAAAAAGGATGCCTGTTTAATCGCTTCTGCTTTAATTCTTAAAAGAAAATAAAAAAAGCCCTCAACCCATGGTTGAGAGCTTTGTGAAACGTAAAATTAACGTTTTGAGAACTGAGGTGCACGACGAGCGCCTTTAAGACCGTATTTTTTACGTTCTTTCATACGAGCGTCACGAGTCAGAAGACCTGCACGTTTAAGTGTTGCACGGTATTCTGGATCTGCTTCAAGCAAAGCACGAGCGATACCATGACGGATTGCTCCAGCTTGACCAGATAAGCCGCCTCCATGTACGTTTACTAAAACATCATAAGTTCCAGCTGTTTCAGTCAAAGTTAATGGTTGTTTGATATCTTCGATTAGAGCTGGAGATGGGATGTGCTCGCTGATTTCACGATTATTAACGACGATACGACCTTCTCCTGGAACTAAGCGCACACGCGCT
>NZ_NSDH01000058.1:0-5251 GCF_002289525.1 Bacillus sp. 7705b
AGTTAACTTTTTACCAGTTAACTCGATTTTTTCAGCGTTGATGATGATCACATGATCTCCAGTATCAACGTGCGGTGTGTAAGTTGGTTTGTGTTTCCCGCGAAGGATAGCTGCAACTTCTGAAGAAAGACGACCTAAAGTCTTACCAGCAGCATCAACAACTAACCACTTGCGTTCAATAGTACTTGCGTTAGCCATAGGTGTTGTACGCATTGAATTTCCCTCCTAAATGATCTGTCATTTTCAATAAACTTCGATTACGTTCTATTTCACAACACAATAAGTTCCGGGGCTTATCGTGGGGTTGAAATACATACCATATGATATCTTATAACTTTATGCAGACTCTGTCAAGAAAATATTATACACCTGGTTTAGTTGTCATAGTAAACGTTCCATAAGTACAGTCCGTGTCCCGGTGCTGTGCGCCCTGCTGCTTCGCGGTCCTTCGCTTCCAGCATGGATTTCACATCATCAGGAGAAATTTTTCCAATACCTGCATCCAGCAAAGTACCCGCAATAATTCTGACCATATTATATAGGAAACCGCTGCCTGTGATCCGCATTTGCAGGCCGTCATCAGTCTCAGTCCAATCGAGTTCGTAAATCGTTCTCACTTTGTCCTGCACTTCCGTTTTAGCCGCACAAAAGCTTGTAAAATCATGTGTTCCTACAAGATGCTTTGCCGCTTCTCTCATGTTCTGCACATTGAGGCGATATGAAAAATGGTAAGCGTAATGCCGTTTAAATACGTCCGGGTGTTTCTCCGTGTATACAAAGTAGCGATATTCCTTTTTAACTGCGCTAAATCGTGCATGGAACCCATCATCCGCAATTTCTGCCGTTTTGACTGCAATATCATCCGGAAGCAGTGCATTTAAAGCATATGGCCATCTCTCAGCCGGAATAGAGAGCGGTGTATCAAAATGAATCACCTGTCCGGCTGCATGAACCCCGCTGTCCGTCCTTCCAGAGGAAACGACCGGGATTCTGTCTTTTGACTTATGCAGGACAGCCAGCGCCTTCTCCAGCTCATCCTGAACCGTTCTTTTACCCGGCTGTACTTGATATCCTTTAAACAAATGTCCGTCATAAGAAATCGTGCATTTCAGTCTCATAAAGCACCTCTAAGCCCTTAAGAAAAATAACAGAGCAGCCAATATGAACAAGCTGACGATGACAGAAGTATCCTTTGCCGTCCATACAAGCTTTCTGTATTTAGTGCGTCCCTCTCCGCCTTGATAGCCTCTTGCTTCCATTGCAACCGCAAGCTCTTCAGCACGCTTAAACGCACTGACAAAGAGTGGGACTAGCAGCGGCACAATTGCCTTCACTCTGTCTTTAAGCGGTCCGCTTGTAAAATCCACGCCTCTCGCCATCTGAGCCTTCATAATCTTATCTGTCTCCTCCATCAAGGTTGGGATAAACCGTAAAGAGATCGACATCATAAGAGCCAGCTCATGAACAGGAAGCTTCAATTTTTTAAATGGGTTGAGCAGCTGTTCCATCCCATCGGTAATCTCAATAGGTGTTGTTGTCAGCGTTAATAGAGTGGTTATTAAAATCAGATAGACGAACCTAAGGGAAATGAAAATCCCTTGTACCAAACCGCCCTCATAGATCTTGAAAAAGCCAAGTTCAAAAATAACCGGCCCTTCATGTGTCATGAAAATATGGAGCAGGAACGTAAAAAGAACAATCCAGATGATCGGCTTTAGCCCTTTCATCAAAAAGGAAAAAGGAACTCTTGTTAAGGAAACAACGCCTGCTGTAAATAAACCAACCACCGCATATGTCTGCACATTATTGGCCAGGAAAACGATACAGACAAACAAAAAGATCGTAACCAATTTTGTTCTTGGATCAAGCCGGTGCACAAGCGATGAACCCGGCACATACTTGCCGATAATCATGCTGTCCATCATAGGGTTTTCCCCCCCTGAAAAAGAGCACGGATTTCAGCAGCGGCATCTTCTATTGTGAGCAGAGGTTCTTTAAATTTGATACCAAGTGCGGCTTCCAGCTGTCTTTGGAATTTAATCGTTTCCGGAAGGTCCAGCCCCCAGCCGGCCATTTCTTCCCCTTTTAAGAACAAGTCTCGCGGACTGCCTGATGCCTGGATAGTTCCTTTATGCATCACGATCATTTCATCAGCATAGGCAGCCGCATCCTCCATGCTGTGGGTAACAAGAATTGTCGTCAGGTTTCCCCGTTGGTGGAGCTCATAAAACATGTCCATGATCTCTTTTCGCCCTCTTGGATCCAGCCCTGCTGTCGGCTCATCGAGAACAAGCACTTCAGGATCCATCGCAAGCACCCCGGCAATTGCAACCCTGCGCATTTGTCCTCCGCTTAATTCAAAAGGTGATCTGTCCAGAAGCTCTTCAGATAAACCTACAAGCTTCAGCATCTCTCTCGCTTTTTGTTCAGCGTCTTCCTTTTTCACACCAAAGTTCATCGGTCCAAATGAAATATCTTTGAGAACTGTTTCTTCGAATAATTGATGTTCGGGGAATTGGAAAACGATTCCGACTTTTTTTCGGAGGGATTTAAGCTCTTTATTCTTTTTTCCTGCCTGTATAACGGTACTGCCTAATGAAATATGCCCCTTTGTAGGCTTCAGGAGACCATTCAGGTGCTGAAGAAGAGTGGATTTACCGGAGCCTGTATGCCCTATTACGGCCACATAGCTGCCTTCCTTAATCGATGCATTGATATCATACAGGGCAAGGCGCTCAAACGGCGTCTTTATCTGATAGCGATGCTCTACATCTTTGATTGTAATGTCCATAGCTCGTTCACCAGCCCTTCCTGAGTCAAATGATTTTCTTCCAAAGCCAGTCCATTTTCTCTTAAGAGCTGGCTGAGCTGGAATGAGAAGGGTAAATCAAGCCCGATTCGAACAAGTTCCTTATTCAATTTAAAAATTTCTTCAGGCGTACCCTCGGCATATTTCTTACCGCCATTCATGACAATGATTCTGTCAGCTTTTGCTGCCTCATTCAGATCATGTGTAATCGAGATGACAGTTGCCATGCCTTGCTCTTTTAAATGTCTTACCGTTTCAAGCACTTCTTCTCGCCCGATCGGGTCAAGCATGGATGTTGCTTCATCTAAGATAATAATATCAGGACGTGCGGCAATAATCCCTGCTATCGCAACTCTCTGCTTTTGGCCTCCGGAGAGATGGTGCGGCTCTTGATCAAGAAAATCCTGCATGTTGACCTGTTTGACAGCCCAATCTACTCTCTCAATCATTTCTTCCCGCGGTACACCATTGTTTTCTAAACCAAAAGCCACATCATCGCGAACTGTCGTTCCGACAAATTGGTTATCCGGATTTTGAAAGACCATTCCAATCTTCTTACGCACTTCCCACACTGACTCCTCTGTCAGTTGAATTCCAGCAACCTTTATGTCGCCTGATTCAGGAAGGATTAAACCATTCAATGCCCGGGCCAGTGTTGATTTCCCTGAACCGTTATGACCTACAATTGCAAGCCATTCACCCTCATACACCTGCAGGGAGACGCCATCTAGTGCTCGTCTTTCTGCGTCTTTCCGATATCGAAAAACGATATCCTCTACCGATATCAACTGATTTTGATTCACGGACAACCGGCCTCCTCTCAGCTCATACTCTGCTTGTCTCTCTTTTGGAAAAGTTGCAGTATCTAAAAAAAGGGCATAGATCCAGTTAGAAACTGTCCCGCCCTTCTTTAGATACACAAAAATATGTGATTAAACCAATTCGATAATTGCCATTGGTGCTCCGTCACCACGGCGAGGACCAAGCTTCATAATACGTGTGTATCCACCTTGGCGCTCCTCGTAACGAGTTGCAATGTCAGAGAATAATTTTTGAAGTGCATCTTGGTTATTTTCTTCGTTAGCAACCTCGTTGCGGATGTATGCAGCAGCTTGACGGCGAGCGTGAAGATCACCGCGTTTGCCAAGCGTGATCATTTTTTCAACTACAGAGCGAAGTTCTTTCGCACGTGTTTCAGTTGTTTCGATTCTTTCGTTGATGATCAAATCAGTTGTAAGATCACGAAGCATAGCCTTACGCTGTGCACTCGTACGTCCTAGTTTTCTGTATGACATGTGATGTCCCCTCCTTTATTGGAATGCTTTTTCTGAATTATAAACACACGAAAATCCTAGTTCACAAGGGAAACTAGTCAATCGTCTTTGCGAAGTCCGAGTCCAAGTTCTTCTAGTTTCGCTTTCACTTCTTCAAGTGATTTACGTCCTAGATTACGAACTTTCATCATATCTTCTTCCGTCTTGTTCGCAAGCTCTTGAACCGTGTTGATACCCGCACGCTTTAAGCAGTTGTAAGAACGAACAGAAAGATCCAATTCTTCAATCGTCATTTCAAGAACTTTCTCTTTTTGATCTTCTTCTTTTTCAACCATGATTTCAGCATGCTGAGCTTCGTCAGTTAAACCAACGAATATATTAAGGTGTTCAGTTAAAATCTTTGAACCAAGCGCAATCGCTTCTTTAGGTCCAGTGCTTCCATCAGTCCAAACATCAAGTGTAAGTTTGTCATAGTTTGCAACCTGGCCTACACGAGTGTTCTCTACTTGATAAGATACACGAGAAACTGGCGTATAGATTGAATCGATCGGAATCACGCCGATAGGCTGATCGTCTCTTTTGTTTGCGTCAGCAGGCGTATACCCACGTCCTCTTTGAGCAGTAAGGCGAACTCGGAAACTCGCATTCTCACCAAGAGTCGCGATATGGAGATCAGGATTTAAGATCTCTACATCACTATCGTGTGTAATATCAGCTGCTGTTACAGTTCCATCACCCTGTACATCAATTTCTAGCGTCTTCTCTTCATCAGAGTAGATTTTCAATGCAAGCTTTTTAATGTTTAAGATAATCGTTGTAACATCTTCCACAACGCCTTCAATTGTCGAGAATTCGTGCAGTACACCATCTATCTGGATTGATGTTACAGCGGCACCAGGGAGTGAGGATAAGAGGATACGACGTAAGGAGTTACCCAGAGTTGTACCATATCCACGCTCAAGTGGCTCTACGACAAACTTACCAAATTTGGCATCGTCGCTGATTTCAACCGTTTCGATTTTTGGTTTTTCAATCTCGATCATTACTTAAAACCCTCCTTCAAAACGTCGAAACCTCGAATAGAATCATATGAGATTCCATCCGAAATTCCCCATTGTTTAGTCCCGTATGTGCTCAGGCAACGAGTCGGTGCATTCGTTTAATAAAT
>NZ_NSDH01000059.1:0-780 GCF_002289525.1 Bacillus sp. 7705b
TGGACGGCATCCGTTATGAGGAACAGGAGTTACGTCTCTGATAGCAGTGACTTCTAATCCAGCAGCTTGAAGCGCACGGATAGCAGCTTCACGACCTGAACCAGGGCCTTTTACAGTAACCTCAAGAGTTTTAAGTCCATGTTCGATTGAACCTTTAGCAGCTGTTTCTGCAGCCATTTGTGCAGCAAAAGGAGTAGATTTACGAGAACCTCTGAATCCTAGAGCTCCGGCACTAGACCAAGAAAGAGCATTACCATGAGTGTCAGTGATCGTAACGATCGTGTTATTGAAAGTTGAACGAATATGAGCAATTCCAGACTCAATATTCTTTTTCACGCGACGTTTACGCGTGTTAGATTTACGAGCAGCAGCCATTGTTTAGGTACCTCCCTTACTTATTTTTTCTTGTTAGCTACAGTACGACGCGGACCTTTACGAGTACGCGCATTGTTTTTAGAGTTTTGTCCGCGAACAGGCAAACCTCTGCGATGACGGATTCCGCGGTAGCTTCCGATTTCGATCAGACGCTTAATGTTAAGAGAAACTTCACGGCGAAGGTCACCTTCTACTTTCAGTTTGTCAATAACATCACGGATTTTACCAAGTTCTTCTTCAGTAAGATCACGCACACGAGTATCTTCTGAAACACCAGCCTCTTTCAAGACTTGCTGAGCCGTTGTGCGGCCAATTCCGAAGACATATGTTAAAGAAATAACAACACGTTTGTCACGTGGGATATCTACACCAGCAATACGAGCCATTCTCTGGGCACCTCCTTAT
>NZ_NSDH01000060.1:0-504 GCF_002289525.1 Bacillus sp. 7705b
AAATTATCCTTGTTTTTGTTTATGCTTTGGATTTTCACAGATCACCATTACTTTTCCTTTTCTGCGAATAACTTTACATTTTTCGCAGATTGGTTTAACTGATGGTCTCACTTTCATGTGTTTCCAACCTCCTTCAGTTTCCGGAGTGCTTTATTTGTAACGGTACGTAATCCTGCCACGAGTTAAGTCATATGGAGATAATTCTACCGTAACTTTGTCTCCAGGTAAAATGCGAATGAAGTGCATGCGGATTTTACCAGATACGTGAGCCAAAACAGTGTGTCCATTTTCGAGTTCAACTTTGAACATCGCGTTTGGCAATGTTTCGACTATCGTACCTTCCACTTCAATTACATCGTCTTTCGCCATTCAAGTGTTCTCCCTTCTTCAAATCAGTAACTTGCTTTCTGACAAATTTCAAAAGAGAAAATCTCAGTTTTCCGTTTGTCACACGCCCTGTTTCGTTTATACTGTTCTGAACTTCCGGAGATACGCAATCATAAA
>NZ_NSDH01000061.1:0-7426 GCF_002289525.1 Bacillus sp. 7705b
GGGTTAAATGATTGATATTCTATTTCTTAGGAGAATGAAATGTACGCTTTTCTCCGTCTGCTATTAGTACATGATGATTACAATTCCACCGACAACCGACAACGGCAAGATGAATTCGTTCCTGCCAATGTTAAACCGAACCTTCTGCCCTATCAAGCCGGAAAAACATCTGCCTTCGGAATGATGTCATCATCTAGACTTTTGTCAGTATATCAAAACCCGTTTCCGTAATCGCAATTGTATGTTCAAAATGAGCACACTTTTTCCCATCTACCGTTACAACCGTCCAGTTATCAGCCAAAGTTTTCACATAGCGGCTGCCAGCGTTCACCATAGGTTCAATAGCGAGAACCATGCCAGGTTTAAGCCGTGGTCCTTTGTTGGGCGGACCGTAATGAGGAATTTGCGGGTCCTCATGCAAGTCTTGACCAACACCATGTCCGACATACTCCCTAACAACTGAAAACTGCTCATTTTCGACATACGTTTGTATTGCGTGGGAAATATTCGACAAACGTTCACCTGGTTTTGCTTCCTGCAAGCCTTTATATAAAGATTCCTCTGTCACTTCCAGAAGTTTTTTATCATCATCACTGATGTTTCCTACCGGATATGTCCATGCAGAGTCACCATGATAACCATTTAATTTAGCACCGATATCAATACTGATGATGTCACCGTCACGCAGCACCCTGCTGCCAGGAATGCCGTGAACGAGCTCTTCATTCACTGATACGCAAATGCTCCCGCGAAACCCATTATACCCCTTAAAAGATGGGATTGCACCCTGCTTCTTAATAAAACGTTCGGCAATTTGATCCAATTCTTTTGTCGAGATTCCTGGTTTAATGTGCTTTTTTAACTCTTCGTGAGTCAAAGCCACGATTCGCCCTGCTTCCCGCATGATACCAAGTTCACGTGGGGTTTTACAGATAATCATTTTTTTAATCCTCCAAGAAGATCCTTCACATCTGCATAAACATCTTGAATGTCCTGCTGGCCATTCACGTTTACAAGATAACCTTTCTCAGAATAGAAATCGAGTAAAGGCTGAGTCTGCTTCATGTTTACCTCAAGCCGTTTAGAGACTGTTTCCTCATTATCATCTGCCCGTTGATAGAGTTCGCCTCCGTCTTTATCACAAACACCCGGCGTTTTCGGCGGATTAAAGACTAAATGATAGGTTGTGCCGCAAACACTGCAAATTCTGCGTCCAGTCAGACGTTCCATTAAAGAATCTTTATCAACTTTAATGTTAATGACATAATCAATCGGCTTGCCGTATTCTTCAAGAATTTCTTCAAGAGCTTCGGCTTGAGCGACTGTTCGCGGAAATCCGTCCAGAAGAAAACCTCTTTCACAATCATCTTTGCCAAGTCTTTCTTTGACAATTCCAATTGTGACTTCATCAGGTACGAGCTCTCCCTTATCAATATAAGATTTTGCTTCGAGTCCGAGTGATGTTTCCTCTTTCATAGCAGCACGGAACATATCTCCTGTTGAGATGTGAGGTATTCCATAATCCTCAACAATTCGTTCGCCCTGTGTACCTTTACCGGCACCAGGAAGCCCCATTAAGACTAAGTTCATTCGGATTTCCCCCGTCCTCTCTTAATTAAGAGGGAATGGATAAATCCATTTCCTCTAGTTTTTCATAAATCCACGGTAGTTTCGTTTCACCAACTGGCTTTCTAGTTGTTTCATTGTCTCCAAGGCTACCCCGACAACAATTAACAAAGATGTTCCGCCAATTTGTGCACTTTGAGGCAATCCAGCGAATTGAATGAAAAAGATAGGAAGAATGGAAATCACGGCTAAGAATAAAGCACCCACAAACGTAAGTCGATACAAAATGCTCGTAATTCTATCTTGAGTCATTTTCCCTGGACGAACCCCCGGGATATAGCCACCCTGTTTTTTAAGGTTATCAGCCATTTGTTCAGGATTAACCTGGACAAAAGCATAAAAGTACGTAAAGGCAATAATTAACGCAACATATATAGTCATCCCCACCGGATGTGTATTGTCAAAGTTGGCTTGAATCCACTTTGTCACATCGTTTGTTCCAAAGAATGACGCGATCGTACGCGGTGTTATTAAAAACGCAACCGCAAAGATTACTGGAATAACACCGGCAGGATTCACTTTCAATGGAAGGTGAGTAGACTGACCTCCGCCAGCAGGTGAACGACCTGTGCCTTTAGCATATTGAATCGCAATTTTCCGTACAGCTTGCTGAATGAAAATAACTCCAACAATAACTGCTAAAATCGCAATCACAAGAAGAGCGACTTTCACAATATGAATAAACAGCTGATCGTTGCTGCCGACAAATTGAGTCTCATATATTTGTCCAACCGTTTTCGGAATACTAGACACAATCCCCGCGAAGATAATGATCGATATTCCGTTGCCTACTCCATGAGAAGTGATTTGTTCTCCAAGCCACATTAAAAAGGCAGTTCCGCCAGTGAGTACTAAAGCGATAATCAGATATGTGGATACGCCGGATTTTTCAATCAGCAATCCGTTAGCCAAATTGTTAAATCCGTATGACATACCCAACGCTTGGATAAATCCAAGGACAATCGTAAAGTATCTTGTGAACTGAGCCAATTTACGGCGGCCGACTTCACCCTGCTTAGACCACTCAGTAAACTTCGGCACAACATCCATCTGAAGCAGCTGGATGATGATTGAAGCTGTGATATAAGGAGTAATCCCCATTGCGAAAATAGAGAATTGGTAAAGCGCACCGCCGCCAAATGTATTAAGAAGATCAAATACTCCCATTTGAGACTGTGCCTGTAACACATCAGCGTTAACATACGGCACAGGAATAAACGCACCTATGCGAAAGACGATAAGCATGAGTAAAGTGAATATGATTTTATTCCGGATATCACTCACACGCATAAAGTTGGAGATTGTTTTAAACAAGTTAGATCACCTCAGCTGTACCGCCAGCAGCTTCAACAGCTTCTTTCGCAGAAGCAGAGAATTTATTGGCTTTTACAGTTAATTTTTTCTCTAATTTACCGTTGCCAAGAATCTTTACTCCTGCATTAAGTTTGCTTATAACACCAGTCTCAAGAAGAAGTTCAGGAGTGACTTCCGTTCCTTCTGCAAAACCGTTCAATTTGTCTAGGTTGACTACAGCGTATTCCTTACGGTTAATGTTAGTAAAACCGCGTTTAGGAAGTCGTTGGAATAAAGGCATTTGTCCCCCCTCGAACCCTGGGCGTACACCGCCGCCAGAACGAGCGTTTTGACCTTTGTGACCTTTACCAGCTGTTTTACCGTTGCCAGAACCAATACCACGACCTACGCGATTACGCGTTTTGCGTGAACCTTCTGAAGGTTTTAATTCATGAAGTTTCATTAGGACACCTCCTTATCCGATCAATTATTTTTATTGTTCTTTAACAGAAACTAAATGAGATACTTTATTAATCATACCACGAATCGCAGCGTTGTCTTCATGAACAACAGTTTGGTTTGTTTTCTTTAAACCAAGTGTTCTCACAGTAACGCGTTGATCTTCCGGGCGACCGATTACACTTCGTTTGAGGGTAATTTCTAATTTAGCCATTAATATTCCCTCCTTATCCTAACAGTTCTTCTACAGATTTTCCACGAAGCTTCGCAACCTCTTCAGCACGCTTAAGTTCACTTAAGCCTTGAAGTGTTGCACGAATCATGTTGATCGGTGTGTTAGAACCTAAAGACTTAGAAAGGATGTCAGCTACACCAGCAAGCTCAAGTACCGCACGTACAGGGCCTCCAGCGATAACTCCAGTACCTTCAGAAGCAGGTTTTAACAAGATGTTACCTGCACCGAAACGTCCGATGATTTCATGTGGAATTGTAGTTCCAACCATTGGTACTTCAATTAAATTCTTTTTCGCATCTTCAACAGCTTTGCGGATCGCTTCTGGTACTTCTTGTGCTTTACCAGTACCGAATCCTACGTGTCCGTTTTTGTCACCGACAACGACTAGAGCTGCGAAGCGGAAACGACGACCACCTTTAACAACTTTCGCTACGCGGTTAACCGTAACTAAGCGTTCTTCTAACTCTAATTTGCTTGGGTCAATACGACGCATAATCATGTGTCCCTCCTTCTTTTATTAAAATTTAAGTCCAGCTTCACGAGCGGCATCAGCCAAAGCTTTTACACGTCCATGGTATAAGTATCCGCCACGGTCAAATACTACGTCAGAAACGCCTTTTTCAGCAGCGCGTTTTGCAACTAATTCTCCAACTTTAGCAGCAGCTGAAGTATCTCCAGTGCTTTCAACGTTCAAGTCTTTATCGAGAGTAGATGCACTAGCAAGTGTTACACCATTTACATCATCGATGATTTGAGCGTAAATGTGCTTGTTTGAACGGAAAACGTTAAGACGCGGTCTTTCAGCAGTACCAGAAAGTTTAGCGCGAACACGAGCGTGTCTTTTAAGACGAGCAGCATTTTTGCTAGTTTTCGTAATCATCTAGGTCACTCCTTTCTTCACTTTAAGCGATCTTACTTAGCAGATTTACCTTCTTTACGGCGAACAACTTCACCTTCGTAGCGGATTCCTTTACCTTTGTAAGGCTCTGGAGAACGGACAGCGCGAATGTTAGCAGCAATAGCTCCTACACGTTCTTTGTCTGTACCTTTAACGACTACTTTAGTTTGAGAAGGAACTTCGATATCGATGCCTTCTTCAGGGACGATCTCAACAGGGTGAGAGTATCCAACGTTTAAAACAAGTTTATTTCCGGATTTAGACGCACGGTAACCGACACCGACTAATTCCAAACCTCTTTCAAATCCTTTAGATACGCCTTCCACCATGTTGCCAAGCAGACTGCGAGTCGTACCATGCAGGGCACGGTGCTCTTTTTGATCAGAAGGACGAGCGACTGTAAGCACATTGTCCTCTATTTTAATCTCCATATCAGGGTGAAACGTACGAGTTAATTCTCCTTTTGGTCCTTTCACAGCTACAGTATTGTTATCGTTTAACGTTACTGTAACATCAGAAGGAATCTCAAGTAGCTTCTTACCTACACGAGACATACCAAACACCTCCATTCATGTTAAACTTTTTACCAAACGTATGCTAATACTTCTCCACCAGCTTGTTTTGCACGGGCTTCTTTGTCCGTTAAAACGCCATGTGATGTAGAAAGAATTGCGATTCCTAGACCGTTAAGTACACGCGGTACTTCATTAGATTTAGCATAAACACGCAAACCAGGTTTGCTGATTCTTTTAAGACCAGTGATTACGCGCTCGTTATTTTGTCCGTATTTCAAGAAAACGCGGATGATACCTTGTTTACTGTCTTCTACGAACTCAACGTCACGAATGAAACCTTCACGCTTTAAAATTTCAGCAATTTCTCTTTTCAATTTAGAAGCAGGAATTTCAAGCTTCTCATGACGTACCATGTTTGCATTACGAATACGAGTCAGCATATCTGCAATTGGATCTGTCATAACCATTATATAATTACCTCCTTCCCTTTCTTGGGGATTACCAGCTGGCTTTTTTCACGCCAGGAATTTGTCCTTTATATGCAAGCTCACGGAAACAAATACGGCAAAGTTTAAATTTACGAATGACTGAATGCGGACGTCCGCAGCGTTCACAGCGAGTGTACTCTTGTACTTTAAACTTTGGTGTACGTTGTTGTTTCGCAATCATTGACTTCTTAGCCACGATTTCGCCTCCCTTTCATTGATTATTTCTGGAACGGCATACCTACTTGAGTTAATAGCTCACGAGCCTCTTCATCAGAATTAGCAGTCGTTACAATAACGATGTCCATTCCGCGAACCTTTGTTACTTTATCGTAGTCAATTTCAGGGAAGATTAACTGTTCTTTGATACCAAGTGTGTAGTTACCGCGACCGTCGAAAGATTTTTTAGAAACCCCGCGGAAGTCACGTACACGCGGTAAAGATACAGAAATAAGTTTATCAAGGAAATCATACATGCGCTCTCCGCGAAGAGTTACTTTCGCACCGATAGGCATTCCTTCACGAAGACGGAATCCAGCAATTGATTTCTTCGCACGAGTAACGACAGGTTTTTGACCTGCGATAAACGTTAATTCTTCAACAGCACTGTCGATTGCTTTTGCGTTTTGAACAGCGTCACCAACACCCATGTTGATTACGATTTTTTCAATTTTAGGCACTTGCATAACTGAGTCATAGTTGAACTTAGTCATTAAAGCAGGTGCAATTTCTTTATTGTACTTTTCTTTAAGGCGGTTCATGAGATAGACCTCCCTTCCTTTAATACTATTTATCTAGAACTTGCCCAGATTTTTTTGCTACACGAACTTTTTTGCCATCTTCCACTTTGTATCCTACGCGAGTCACTTCACCTGTTTTAGGATCGAGCGGCATAACGTTTGATACATGAATTGGCGCCTCTTGATTAGAAATACCGCCTTGAGGGTTAGCTTGAGTTGGTTTAGAGTGTTTCTTTACCATGTTAACTCCTTCAACTAAAACGCGGTCCTTTTTAGGGAAAGCAGCAAGGATTGTTCCTTGTTTGCCTTTATCTTTACCAGAGATAACCATAACTTTATCGCCTTTTTTTACATGCATCCTGATCGCACCTCCTTGAATAAGGCATTTATTTCATTAGATAACTTCTGGAGCTAGAGAAACAATTTTCATAAAGTTGTTTTCACGCAATTCACGAGCAACTGGTCCGAAGATACGAGTTCCACGCGGGCTCTTGTCGTCACGGATGATAACACATGCATTCTCATCGAAGCTGATGTATGAACCGTCACTTCTGCGCGCTCCGCTTTTAGTGCGAACGATAACAGCTTTTACGACTTCACCTTTTTTGACAACGCCTCCTGGTGTTGCTTGTTTAACCGTGCAAACAATTACATCACCAATGTTAGCTGTTTTACGACCAGAACCACCAAGAACTTTAATAGTAAGTACTTCACGTGCGCCAGAGTTGTCAGCTACTTTTAAACGAGTCTCTTGTTGAATCATTATTTGTTACCTCCCTTCGGAAAAAAGAATTCCGAACTTTATTAGATAATAACAGCTTCTTCGACAACTTCAACTAGACGGAAACGCTTAGTTGCAGACAATGGACGAGTTTCCATGATCTTTACGATGTCACCGATTTTCGCTTGATTATTTTCATCATGTGCTTTGAATTTCTTTGAGTATTTTACGCGTTTACCGTAAAGTGAATGTTTCTTGTATGTTTCAACAACAACAGTGATGGTTTTATCCATTTTGTCAGAAACAACACGGCCTTGGTAAACTTTGCGTTGGTTACGTTCGCTCATGCTCACGACCTCCCCTCAGTGATTATTTATTAGCAGCAATTTCTCTTTCACGAATCACAGTTTTCATGCGCGCGATAGCTTTGCGCACTTCACGAATGCGAGCAGTA
>NZ_NSDH01000062.1:0-2358 GCF_002289525.1 Bacillus sp. 7705b
AGTGTCAGCTTCAGATGTTGCATAGTCAATGTCCGCACGTAATGTGTGCAATGGAACAGTTCCTTCACTGTAGTATTCAGAACGAGCGATATCTGCACCGCCAAGACGACCAGAAACCATTGTTTTCACACCTTGTGCTCCAGCACGCATTGTGCGTTGGATTTGTTGTTTCTGCGCACGGCGGAAAGAAACACGGTTTTCTAATTGACGAGCGATGTTGTCAGCAACTAGCTGTGCATCAAGATCTGCTCTTTTGATTTCAAGAATGTTAATGTGTACACGCTTGCCAGTAAGGCTGTTAAGGGCTTTACGAAGTGCTTCAACTTCAGAACCGCCTTTACCGATAACCATACCAGGCTTAGCTGTGTGGATCGTAATGTTAACACGATTTGCTGCGCGCTCGATTTCAACTTTAGAAACAGAAGCGTCAGAAAGTCGTTTGCTAATGTATTCACGAATTCTTAAATCTTCGTGCAGGAAGTCAGCGTAATCTTTACCAGCGTACCACTTAGATTCCCAATCACGAATGACTCCGATACGAAGACCGACTGGATTTACCTTTTGACCCACTACTTATCCCTCCTTCTTTTCTGATACAACGATTGTAATGTGGCTCGTACGTTTGTTGATTTGGCTCGCACGTCCCATAGCACGTGGGCGGAATCTTTTTAACGTAGGGCCTTCGTCAACGAATGCTTGAGAAATAACCAGGTTATTAGCGTCCATTTCATAGTTATGCTCAGCATTTGCAATAGCGGATTTTAATACTTTCTCGATAATTGGAGAAGCAGCTCTCGGTGTTAGGTTCAAGATTGACACTGCTTCACCTACTTGCTTGCCTCGAATCAGGTCCATTACTAGACGTGCTTTACGAGGAGCAATACGGACTGTTCTTGCAACAGCTTTAGCTTGCATTTAAAAGCCTCCTCTCTTAGCGTCTTGTTTTTTTGTCATCACTAGCATGACCTTTGTACGTACGAGTTGGAGCGAATTCACCCAACTTATGCCCTACCATATCTTCAGAGATGAATACAGGCACATGTTTACGTCCGTCATAGACTGCGATTGTGTGACCAATAAACTGTGGGAAAATAGTAGAACGACGAGACCAAGTTTTTACGACTTGTTTCTTGTCTGTTTCATTTAATTTCTCGATTTTTGTCATCAAGTGTCCATCGACAAATGGTCCTTTTTTCAAGCTGCGAGCCATTTTGGAACCTCCCTTCGTGATTGCACTACGGTCCGAAGTGAACCGTAGACAACCCCGTTATTTATTTTTGCGACGACGTACGATAAATTTATCAGATTTGTTCTTTTTCTTACGTGTCTTGAATCCAAGAGTTGGTTTGCCCCATGGAGACATTGGTGATTTACGTCCGATTGGCGCACGTCCTTCACCACCACCGTGTGGGTGATCGTTAGGGTTCATTACAGAACCACGAACTGTTGGACGGATGCCTTTCCAGCGAGAACGTCCAGCTTTACCAATGTTGATAAGTTCGTGCTGTTCGTTACCTACTTGACCGATAGAAGCACGGCAAGCAGAAAGAATCATGCGAACTTCTCCAGAGTTAAGACGTACAAGAACGTATTTACCTTCTTTACCAAGAACCTGAGCAGATGTACCAGCTGAACGTACAAGCTGTCCGCCTTTTCCAGGTTTTAATTCAATGTTATGCACAACTGTACCAACAGGGATGTTGATAAGTGGAAGTGCATTACCTACTTTGATGTCAGCTTCTGGACCTGACATGATTTCAGTACCCACTTGAATTCCTTTTGGAGCAAGAATGTAACGTTTTTCTCCGTCTGCATAGTTGATTAGAGCGATGTTAGCTGAACGGTTTGGATCGTATTCAACTGTAGCAACGCGTCCAGGTATACCATCTTTATCGCGTTTGAAGTCGATAACACGGTATTGGCGTTTATGTCCGCCACCTTGGTGACGTACAGTCAATTTACCTTGGTTGTTACGTCCGCCTTTTTTGTGAAGGGGAGCAAGCAAGGATTTTTCCGGCTTGTCAGTCGTGATTTCAGCAAAATCTGAAGTTGTCATGCCACGACGTCCATTAGAGGTCGGTTTATACTTTTTAATCGCCATTTTGAATTTCCCTCCTTCTTTTTACAGATAATTAAGCTTCAAAAATTTCGATTTCTTTGCTGTCTGCAGTAAGTTTTACGATCGCTTTTCTGCGACGGCTAGTCATACCAGTGTAGCGTCCGACACGTTTTGATTTACCTTTGTAGTTCATGATGTTGACTTTGTCAACTTTCACTCCAAAGATGCTTTCAACCGCGTCTTTCACTTCTGTTTTGTTAGCTCTTACATCAACTTCAAAAGTATATTTCTTTTCAGCC
>NZ_NSDH01000063.1:0-1554 GCF_002289525.1 Bacillus sp. 7705b
GTAATCAGAAGCTTCTCGTGGTTGACAACGTCTAAAACGTTGATTCCGTTAGCTTCAACTACAGTAACTCCAGGAATGTTGCGAGCAGATAAAGCTACTGCTTCGTTAGCATCTGCAGTTACGATTAAAGCTTTTTTCTCAACAGATAATCCTTTAAGGATAGCTGCCATTTCTTTTGTTTTAGCCGTATCAAGAGTAAGATCTTCAAGTACGATGATGTTGTTGTCGTTTACTTTAGAAGACAATACTGATTTGATTGCCAAGCGGCGAACTTTTTTAGGTAATTTATAAGAATAGCTGCGTGGTGTTGGGCCGAATACGACACCACCTCCGCGCCATTGCGGTGAACGGATAGAACCTTGACGGGCACGTCCAGTACCTTTTTGACGCCATGGTTTACGACCTCCGCCGCGTACTTCAGAACGATTTTTTACTTTGTGAGATCCTTGACGTAAGGAAGCTCTTTGCATAAGAATAGCGTCGAATACAACACTTTCATTTGGCTCAATTCCAAATACAGAAGCGTTTAATTCGATGTCACCAGCAGTAGAACCGTTTTGGTTGTATAATGCTACTTTTGGCATGATCAATTTCCTCCTTTCCTAAGAGAGTTATTTAGATTTAACAGCACTTTTAACAGTGATTAAAGATTTTCTCGCACCAGGTACGTTACCTTTGATCAAAAGAAGATTGCGTTCCGCATCAACTTTTACGACTTCAAGGTTTTGAACAGTGATCTGCTCTCCGCCCATACGTCCAGGTAATAATTTACCTTTGAATACACGGTTAGGATCTACAGGTCCCATTGAACCAGGACGACGGTGGTAGCGTGAACCGTGAGACATAGGTCCGCGAGATTGTCCGTGGCGCTTGATCGCACCTTGGAAACCTTTACCTTTAGATACTCCTGTTACATCTACAATTTCTCCAGCAGAGAAAATTTCAACCTTGACTTCCTGACCAACTTCATACGCATCCATTTCCACTCCGCGTAATTCTTTTACGAAGCGCTTAGGAGCAGTTTCCGCTTTAGCAACGTGTCCTTGTTCAGGTTTGTTAGAAAGCTTTTCGCGCTTGTCGTCAAAACCAAGCTGGATTGCTTCGTAGCCGTCGTTTTCAGCTGTTTTCTTTTGGAGAACAACGTTCGGAGCAGCTTCAATAACAGTTACCGGAATAAGATCACCGTTTTCTGCGAATACTTGCGTCATACCAATTTTTCTTCCTAAGATTCCTTTGGTCATTCGTCACACCTCCTATTAAGATCATTCTATATTTTAGAATTAAAGTTTAATTTCGATATCGACACCAGATGGTAAGTCTAATCGCATGAGCGCATCAACAGTTTGTGGTGTTGGGTTCACAATGTCGATTAAACGTTTATGTGTACGCATTTCAAATTGCTCACGAGAATCTTTGTATTTGTGCACCGCACGAAGGATTGTGTAAACTGATTTTTCAGTTGGCAACGGAATCGGACCAGATACGCTGGCACCAGAACGTTTTGCCGTTTCAACAATCTTCTCTGCAGATTGATCAAGGATTCTATGATCATAT
>NZ_NSDH01000064.1:0-4630 GCF_002289525.1 Bacillus sp. 7705b
ACACCATTATACAGAAAATAGACGTATGTTGCAAGACTTATTTAGAATATGCATGATTTGCACACTTTTAGTATTATACAGGTGTTTTTCTTATTTATCAAGAAGCGAGTGAATAAGGGAATTTTCTTCTATCATAAGTGGTACACTGCGTGTTTACTCAGAGTATTGGCAAATAATGAAGGCTCCTCGATATGCGGCGTGTGGGCGGAGTTTTTAAAATAATGCCAGCGCTTTTCAGGAGCATCCACAAACAGATAATACTGTTTCGATGTTTCAGCAGGAACGATCAAATCATGTCTCCCCGAAATAAAAAAGCTCGGTACTTTAATAGAAGAAACTGATTTAAATGCATCAAAACGAAATAAATCATCAGTTAAATACATTGCGCTGAAAAGCTGTCCTCTGATGAAACGAGAGATGTTTTTTATTCCATACTCATTTCCAGCAAGCAACTGACACAATACTGTAAGAATGTGCCGGCGATGATGAGTGAATCCTCCCCTGCTCAGTTCAATACAGACTCGAAAGATGAAGTGCTGAATTTTCTTGTTCCAAGGTGGAGGGCCAATTAAGCCTAAGGCTACTGAAAGAAAGCGATTTGTCTTGCGCAGAGAATCATAGGCCGTTTTTTCTTCCATCTGAGTATTAGTGACCTGACTGATTCCATAATAAGCGTGAAAAAGATCCGGCCTCTCTTGCAGAACATGAAGAGCCAGCAGCGAACCCCAAGAATGTCCTGCAAGGTACACTTTTGTTTTTGAGAAATGGCCTAAAAGCCATTCGGTTACTTGAATTGTATCTTTAATGATTTGACTGATTGTCATTGAACTCTGCGGAATCTGTTTAGTATAGGAAAGACCTGAACCCCTTTGATCCCAATTTACAACTGTAAAGTGCTGTTCCAGTTCCTTTTGATAGCTCCTGATAAATCCGATTTGGGATGCTCCGGGTCCACCATGTAAAAAAAGCAGCAATGGGTTCGCTATATCATTTCCATTGATCATGAGCATTTGCTTCGTATTTTCGATCCTCAGTTTTTTCATGAAAGAAATTGATGTGTTTTCACTCATAACCCATAGCTCCTCAAATAAGATAAACCTTATTATACAAGCAAACAAATAAGTACACAAAAAACGAGACCCAAAGGGTCTCGTTTTCAATATACTATTACTCAGTGATTGTAGAAACAACGCCTGAACCAACAGTACGTCCGCCTTCACGAATAGAGAAACGAGTTCCTTCTTCGATAGCGATTGTAGAGATAAGCTCAACGTTCATTTCAGTGTTGTCTCCAGGCATAACCATTTCTACGCCTTCTGGAAGATGGATGATACCAGTTACGTCAGTTGTACGGAAGTAGAACTGAGGACGGTAGTTAGAGAAGAATGGAGTATGACGTCCACCCTCTTCTTTAGAAAGAACGTAAACTTCAGCTTTGAATTTGCTGTGTGGAGTGATTGTACCTGGTTTAGCAAGTACTTGACCACGTTGGATATCTTCACGAGCTACACCGCGAAGAAGGGCTCCAATGTTGTCTCCAGCTTCAGCGTAATCAAGAAGCTTACGGAACATTTCAACACCAGTAACAGTTGTTTTGCTGTTTTCTTCTTGAAGACCGATGATTTCAACTTCGTCACCGACTTTAACTTGTCCACGCTCAACACGTCCAGTAGCAACTGTACCACGACCAGTGATTGAGAATACGTCCTCAACTGGCATCATGAATGGTTTTTCAGTGTCACGTTCTGGAGTTGGGATGTACTCATCAACTGCATCCATAAGTTCGAAGATTTTAGCTTCGTACTCAGCATCTCCTTCAAGAGCTTTAAGAGCAGAACCTTTGATAACTGGTACATCATCACCAGGGAAGTCGTATTCGCTAAGAAGATCGCGAACTTCCATTTCAACTAGTTCAAGAAGCTCTTCGTCGTCTACCATGTCGCATTTGTTTAAGAATACAACGATGTATGGTACACCAACGTTTTTAGAAAGAAGGATGTGCTCACGAGTTTGTGGCATTGGGCCATCAGCAGCAGATACTACTAGGATAGCTCCGTCCATTTGCGCAGCACCAGTGATCATGTTTTTAACATAGTCAGCGTGTCCTGGGCAGTCAACGTGTGCATAGTGACGAGTTTCAGTTTCATACTCAACGTGTGCAGTAGAGATTGTGATACCGCGCTCACGTTCTTCTGGTGCACCATCAATTTGATCGTACGCCATAGCTGTACCTTTACCAGATTTCTTATGAAGTACTGTTGTGATAGCAGCAGTTAAAGTTGTTTTACCATGGTCAACGTGTCCAATTGTACCGATATTGGCATGTGATTTGGAACGGTCGAATTTTTCTTTAGCCATTCTAAAATCCTCCTTAAGAGCTTTTAATTAGTAATGTATAGAGTGATAGGAAGTGAAAGAAAGCTTTCACTTCCTCATCTTACAATAGTAGTTATACTTGAGTTAAGAGGCAAAATCAATTATTCGCCTTTATTTTTTTTGATAATTTCTTCAGCAATGCTCTTCGGCACTTCTTCGTAGTGATCCATGTGCATAGTGAACGTACCGCGACCTTGCGTGTTAGAACGAAGGGCAGTAGCGTAACCGAACATTTCAGCAAGAGGAACCATCGCACGAACAACTTGCGCGTTACCGCGAGCTTCCATACCTTCTACGCGTCCGCGACGAGAAGTAACATCACCCATGATGTCTCCCATGTATTCTTCAGGAATAACCACTTCTACTTTCATGATTGGTTCAAGAAGAACTGGGTTACATTTGCTGACTGCATTTTTCAATGCCATAGAAGCAGCAACTTTAAACGCCATTTCGTTTGAGTCAACATCATGGTAAGAGCCATCAAAAAGTTTTGCTTTAATGTCGATAAGCGGGAATCCAGCTAATACACCATTTTCAAGTGAATCTTCTAGACCTGCTTGAACAGCTGGGATGTATTCACGAGGAACAACCCCACCGACAATCGCATTTTCGAATTCAAAGCCAGCGCCTTCTTCGTTTGGTTCGAATTCAATCCAAACGTGACCGAACTGACCGCGTCCACCAGACTGACGTACGAATTTACCTTCAACTTTTGCACCGGAACGGAATGTTTCACGGTACGCAACTTGAGGAGCACCAACGTTAGCTTCTACTTTGAATTCACGCTTCATACGATCAACAATGATATCAAGGTGAAGCTCACCCATACCAGAGATGATTGTCTGACCAGTTTCCGGGTTTGTTTGAGTACGGAATGTTGGATCCTCTTCAGCAAGTTTTGCTAAAGCGATACCCATTTTATCTTGGTCAGCTTTTGATTTAGGCTCAATTGCAACGTCAATAACTGGTTCTGGGAATTCCATTGATTCAAGGATAACTAGATCCTTTTCATCACATAGAGTATCTCCAGTAGAAGTATCTTTTAGACCTACAGCAGCTGCGATATCTCCTGCATATACAGTAGAGATTTCTTCACGGCTGTTGGCGTGCATTTGAAGGATACGTCCAACACGCTCACGTTTGCCTTTAGTTGAGTTTTTCACGTATGAACCAGAATCAAGTGTTCCAGAGTAGACACGGAAGAACGTCAGCTTACCAACGTAAGGGTCAGTCATAACTTTAAATGCTAATGCAGAGAATGGCTCGTCATCAGAAGAATGACGCTCAATCTCTTCATTTGTATCAGGACGTATACCTTTGATTGCAGCAACGTCTGTTGGTGCAGGAAGGTAGTCAAGAACAGCATCAAGTACTAATTGAACACCTTTGTTTTTGAAGGCAGAACCAACAAGAACTGGGTAGAATTCAACATTTAAAGTACCTTTACGGATACCTGCTTTTAACTCGTCAATAGTGATCTCTTCACCCTCAAGGTATTTGTCCATAAGCTCTTCATCAAGCTCACATACAGCTTCAATGAGGCTGTTGCGAAGCTCTTCAGCTTGCTCTTTGTACTCTTCAGGGATTTCTTTCGCATCAGAACGAGTTCCGAGATCATCTTCGTAGAAATACGCAACGTTTTCTACTAGGTCAATGATACCTTCGAAGTTGTCTTCAGCGCCGATCGGCAATTGAATTGCATGAGCGTTAGCTTGAAGACGATCTCTTAAAGTTCCTACAGAGTAAAGGAAGTCTGCACCGATTTTGTCCATTTTGTTGACGAAAACGATACGCGGTACTCCGTAAGTTGTTGCTTGACGCCAAACAGTTTCTGTTTGAGGCTCAACGCCAGACTGTGCGTCAAGTACAGCAACAGCACCATCAAGTACACGAAGAGAACGTTCAACTTCAACTGTGAAGTCTACGTGTCCTGGAGTATCGATGATGTTTACGCGGTATCCTTTCCACTGTGCAGTTGTCGCAGCGGAAGTGATTGTGATACCACGTTCTTGTTCCTGCTCCATCCAGTCCATTTGTGAAGCTCCTTCATGAGTTTCACCAATTTTGTGGATACGACCAGTATAGAACAAGATACGTTCTGTAGTAGTCGTTTTACCGGCATCAATGTGAGCCATGATCCCGATATTACGAGTTTTGTCTAAGGAGAACTCTCTTGCCATTGGGTAATTTCTCCTTCCTTATTGGGAAATTGTGTTTTTTAGTATATAAATCCTACCAACGATAGTGAGCAAAT
>NZ_NSDH01000065.1:0-8204 GCF_002289525.1 Bacillus sp. 7705b
TTTAATGATATCGAATGACTTGTATAGGATTGTTTGAGACTTACCTTTTTTACCGTCGATCATCATTTTGTTGATTAGACGAGATACAAGCTTAGAGTTGTAAATCGGATCAGGTAAAACGTCTCTTTTTGCTACAGGACCTTTACGTGGCATCTGAATATCCTCCCTTCATCAATTATACGTTTATACGTTTATTATTTTGCTTTAGGACGTTTAGTACCGTATTTAGAACGGCCTTGCGCACGGTTTTCAACTCCAGCAGTGTCAAGCGCACCACGAACGATGTGGTAACGTACCCCTGGTAAGTCTTTTACACGTCCGCCGCGGATAAGTACAACACTGTGCTCTTGCAGGTTGTGACCGATACCAGGAATGTAAGCAGTAACCTCAATTCCGTTAGTCAAACGAACACGAGCATATTTACGAAGTGCTGAGTTCGGTTTTTTCGGTGTCATTGTACCAACACGAGTACATACCCCGCGTTTTTGTGGAGAAGATACATTAGTGTGCTCTTTTTTAAAGCTGTTGTATCCTTTGTTTAGTGCAGGAGACTTTGAGTTTTCTACTTTACTCACGCGTCCTTTGCGAATTAGCTGATTAATTGTAGGCATGTTTTGTTCCTCCCTTCATTACGTTTTATAACCCACATACCCAGGTGGTTCATCAATAGGCAAAAAACAATGTCTTTACACGAGAATAAATCTCACGCAAAAACAAAAAGTACGTTATAACATAATGGCAACAGCTGCTGCTCCTACTTCAATTCCGCAGGCTTTGCCGAGCTTTTTCATGGATTCAACCATTGAGACAGTAATCCCATTATCTTTCGCAAGTGTTATCACACTTGACGTAAGAATAGGATCCGCGTCTTTTGCAACGACTACTTCCTTTACTGAACCTCGTTTTAGAGCTTTCACTGTTTGCTTCGTACCAATAATAATTGATTTGGCCTGTGATACTTTATCATAAGACATAAACATATCCTCCAAAGTAACAGGTTTATTTCGAGCACCTTGGTTATATTATCATTCTAGGAGACGAATGTCAACAAGGTATGACATTTTTTAGTTTCTATCTTCTCATAGAGTGATTTTTTTATTTAAATATGACTGCTGAAAGACTGTTTTGCAGTCTCTCAGCAGCATGATATCAGTTATTCAACCGGAACCATGTCCTCAGTCGGCTGAACATTTGAAACAGGTTTTACTTTTCGGTATTTCATCATTCCAGTACCAGCCGGAACAAGCTTACCGATGATAACATTCTCTTTCAAGCCGAGAAGTTCGTCACGCTTACCTTTGATCGCTGCGTCTGTAAGGACACGTGTTGTTTCCTGGAAGGAAGCAGCAGATAAGAATGAATCAGTTTCAAGAGAAGCTTTGGTAATACCGAGTAAGACAGGACGGCCTGTAGCAGGACGTTTGCCTTCCAGCAATACCTTTTTGTTCGCTTCAGTAAATTGGTGAATATCAAGTAATGAGCCAGGAAGCACATCAGTCTCACCAGCATCAATCACACGTACTTTGCGAAGCATTTGGCGAACCATTACTTCTACGTGTTTATCGCCGATTTCAACACCCTGCATACGGTAAACCTTTTGAACCTCATGAAGAAGATACTCTTGAACAGTAGTCAGGTCAGTCACTTTAAGAAGTTCTTTCGGATCGATTGAACCTTCTGTCAGCACTTGGCCTCGAGTAATTTTATCTCCTTCCGCTACTTTTAAGCGGGAGTTATATGGTGCCGTATAAGAGCGTGTTTCAACTGCGCCTTGAACCACAATTTCCTGCTGTTTGTCGCGAACTTCATTGATTTCAACGACTGTACCGTCGATTTCGGTAATTGTTGCCTGACCTTTTGGATTACGCGCTTCGAAAAGCTCTTGGATACGCGGAAGACCCTGTGTGATATCGTCTCCTGCAACCCCGCCTGTATGGAATGTACGCATTGTTAACTGTGTACCAGGCTCACCGATTGATTGGGCAGCGATGATTCCAACTGCTTCTCCGACTTCTACATCGGTACCAGTCGCAAGGTTTCGGCCATAGCATCGTTTACATACACCATGAGGCGTATTACATGTGAAGGCAGAACGGATCCACACTTCTTCAATGCCGGCTTCAACGATTTCAATCGCTTTGTCTTCATCGATCAGTTCGTTTTCGTTTACAAGCACTTCACCTGTTTCAGGGTGTTTCACTTGTTTTCTTGCAAAACGGCCGATTAAGCGTTCTTCTAAGCGCTCAATGATTTCAGTGCCTTCTCTAAGCGGTTGAGCAAGGATGCCTCGGTCAGTTCCGCAATCAGTTTCACGGATGATAACATCCTGTGCAACGTCAACAAGACGGCGTGTAAGGTAACCTGAGTCAGCAGTTTTAAGGGCGGTATCGGCAAGACCTTTACGTGCACCGTGAGTGGAGATAAAGTACTCCAATACTGTCAGACCTTCACGGAAACTAGATTTGATCGGTAACTCAATGATACGTCCAGCCGGGTTGGCCATCAGACCGCGCATTCCGGCAAGCTGAGTAAAGTTAGACGCGTTACCACGGGCACCAGAGTCACTCATCATGTAGATCGGGTTGAGCTCATCAAGTGATTTCATCAGTTTGCCTTGGATAACGTCTTTTGCAGAACTCCAGATAGAGATAACTCTCTCATAGCGTTCTTCTTCAGTGATCAGACCGCGGCGGAACTGCTTCATAACGTTATCAACTTTGCCTTGTGCTTCTTCAAGAATTTCTTGTTTATCATCGAGAACGACGATATCAGAAACCCCAACTGTAATACCAGCTTTTGTTGAATATCTGAAACCTAGGTTTTTCATGCGGTCAAGCATTTTAGACGTTTCCGTAATGTGGAATCGTTTAAAGATTTCCGCGATGATTTTACCCAGAATACCTTTTTTAAACGGTGCATTGATTGGCTGCTGTGCGATGGCAGCTTTTACATCGGCACCTTTTTCTAAGAAGAAACGGTCTGGTGTTTTCTCTTCAATGTTGCTCTTCGTTGGTTCATTCATGTAAGGGAATGATTCTGGAAGAATTTCATTGAAGACCAATTTACCGACAGTTGTAATTAACAATTTTGAGCGCTGTTCTTCGGTAAATGTCACGTTCTTAAGGGAGTTCGCTGCAACAGCCACTCTCGTATGAAGGTGAACATATCCGTTTTGATAAGCAAGAAGCGCTTCATCCGTATTCTTGAAGACCATACCTTCACCAACAGCACCAGCACGCTCCAGAGTCAGGTAATAGTTACCCAGTACCATATCCTGAGACGGTGTTACAACTGGTTTACCATCTTTAGGGTTCAAGATGTTTTGAGCGGCAAGCATCAAGATGCGTGCTTCAGCTTGAGCTTCTGCAGATAATGGTACGTGAACCGCCATTTGGTCACCGTCAAAGTCAGCGTTATAAGCTGTACATACGAGCGGGTGAAGACGGATTGCGCGTCCTTCAACAAGTGTCGGTTCAAACGCTTGGATACCTAATCTGTGAAGCGTAGGGGCACGGTTCAGAAGGACCGGGTGCTCCTTGATAACTGATTCTAGTACATCCCATACTTCAGGCTGTACGCGCTCAATTTTACGTTTCGCACTCTTAATGTTGTGAGCAAGACCCTTTTCAACAAGCTCTTTCATAACGAAAGGTTTGAAAAGTTCGAGCGCCATTTCCTTCGGTAATCCGCATTGGTACATTTTCAGATGAGGACCAACGACGATTACAGAACGTCCGGAGTAATCGACACGTTTACCAAGAAGGTTTTGACGGAAACGGCCTTGCTTCCCTTTCAGCATGTGAGAAAGAGATTTTAATGGTCTGTTACCAGGACCTGTTACAGGGCGTCCGCGACGGCCGTTGTCAATTAAAGCATCGACAGCCTCTTGAAGCATACGCTTTTCGTTTTGAACGATAATGCTAGGCGCACCAAGGTCTAAAAGGCGTTTCAAACGATTGTTACGGTTGATGACACGACGATAAAGGTCGTTCAAATCAGAAGTCGCAAAACGTCCGCCATCAAGCTGAACCATCGGTCTGAGCTCAGGAGGAATAACAGGAAGCACATCAAGGATCATCCAAGAAGGCTTGTTTCCTGAGTTACGGAAGGCTTCCAAAACTTCAAGGCGTTTGATCGCACGAGTACGACGCTGTCCTTGAGATGTTTTCAGCTCTTCTTTTAACATATCAACTTCTTTTACAAGATCGATATCTTGAAGAAGTTTATGAATCGCTTCCGCACCCATAGATGCTTGGAACTTATTACCGTACTTATCAAGATACGCACGGTATTCCTTTTCTGATAGAAGCTGTTTCTTTTCAAGCGGTGTGTTTGCCGGATCAGTTACAACGTAAGAAGCAAAGTAAATAACTTCTTCCAGTGCACGAGGCGACATATCTAACACTAGACCCATACGGCTTGGGATACCTTTGAAATACCAAATGTGGGAAACTGGGGCAGCCAGTTCAATGTGCCCCATTCTCTCACGACGGACTTTAGCCCGTGTTACTTCAACTCCGCAGCGGTCACAAACTACGCCTTTATAACGAACTCGCTTGTACTTCCCGCAATGACATTCCCAGTCCTTAGTCGGTCCGAAAATGCGTTCGCAGAATAGACCGTCCTTTTCAGGTTTTAACGTACGATAGTTTATCGTTTCAGGCTTTTTCACTTCACCAAAAGACCATGAACGGATTTTATCCGGTGAAGCAAGACCGATGTTCATATACTCAAAATTGTTCACATCTAGCAAGGGGCCTACCTCCCTTTTTATCTTCGGATTAACCGATGTCACTTGCCTTTATAACTAGAGATTATTCTTTTGTTACTACATCGCGTTCAACGTCTGCAGATGCTGTTTCTTCCGGCTCTTCATCACCTGATAACGCCAGGCCGTCAGCTTGTTTTGCATCTTCTTCGTCTTCTAAATCTCTCATTTCTATTTCTTCTTCATCGCTAGAAAGGATTTTCACATCCATACCTAAACTTTGAAGTTCTTTAATTAATACTTTGAATGATTCCGGAACACCAGGTTCAGGAACGTTGTCGCCTTTAACGATGGCTTCGTATGTTTTCACACGTCCAACCACGTCATCAGACTTAACAGTCAGAATCTCTTGAAGAGTGTAAGCTGCACCGTAAGCTTCAAGTGCCCAAACCTCCATCTCACCAAAACGCTGTCCGCCAAATTGAGCTTTACCGCCAAGAGGCTGCTGCGTAACAAGTGAGTAAGGACCTGTAGAGCGTGCATGAAGTTTATCGTCAACCATGTGAGCCAGTTTAATCATGTACATGATACCGACAGATACACGGTTATCAAACGGCTCTCCAGTACGTCCGTCGTAAAGAACGGTTTTAGCGTCACGAGACATTCCGGCTTCTTCAAGTGTTTCCCAAACATCCTCTTCACGCGCTCCGTCAAATACCGGTGACGCGATGTGGATGCCGAGGTAACGAGCGGCCATACCCATGTGAAGCTCTAATACCTGCCCGATGTTCATACGTGATGGTACGCCCAGCGGGTTAAGCATGATATCAATTGGTGTGCCGTCAGGAAGATAAGGCATATCCTCTTCAGGAAGAATCTTAGAAATAACACCTTTGTTACCGTGACGACCGGCCATTTTATCCCCTTCAGAAATTTTACGTTTCTGAACGATATATACGCGTACTAACTGGTTTACACCTGGAGGAAGTTCGTCTCCGTCCTCACGGTTGAAGACTTTAACATCGTGAATAATTCCGCCGCCGCCGTGAGGCACACGAAGAGAAGTATCACGAACCTCGCGGGCTTTTTCACCAAAGATGGCGTGAAGAAGGCGTTCTTCTGCAGTAAGTTCTGTTACACCCTTAGGCGTTACTTTACCAACGAGAAGATCTCCGTCTTTTACTTCTGCCCCGATACGGATAATTCCGCGGTCATCAAGATTGCGAAGCGCATCTTCACCGACGTTCGGAATATCGCGAGTGATTTCTTCAGGCCCGAGTTTAGTATCACGTGCTTCTGATTCATATTCTTCAATGTGAATAGATGTATAAACATCATCTTTCACAAGACGTTCACTCATGATGATGGCATCCTCATAGTTGTAGCCATCCCATGTCATGAAGCCGACCATTACGTTACGGCCAAGTGCAAGTTCACCAAGCTCCATAGAAGGACCGTCAGCAAGGATTTCTCCTTTTACCACTTCATCGCCGACACTTACGATCGGACGCTGGTTGTAGCAAGTACCTTGGTTAGAGCGGACAAATTTCAGCAAGCTGTATTTATCCAGGTTGCCTTTTACTTTTTGACCGTCTACTTCTTCATAGCGGCGAACCCAAACGTTTTTCGCTTCTACACGTTCAACGATACCAGGGTGTTTACAAATCACAGCGGCACCAGAGTCTTTACCTGATACGTATTCCATACCAGTTCCTACAAATGGCGCTTCCGGCTGCATCAAAGGCACAGCCTGACGCTGCATGTTCGCTCCCATTAGGGCACGGTTCGAGTCATCGTTTTCTAAGAACGGGATACATGCTGTCGCAGCAGATACTACCTGCTTAGGCGATACATCCATGTAATCAACACGGTTTCTAGGAACAACGGTGTTCTCTCCGCGGAAACGGGCTACAATGCTGTCATCCACAAACGCACCTTCGTCATCGAGTCGTGCATTTGCCTGAGCGACAACGTAGTTATCTTCTTCATCAGCAGTTAAGTAATCGATTCTTGGCGTCACTTTTCCTGTTTCAGGATCAACGCGGCGATATGGCGTTTCAATAAAGCCAAAACGGTTTACTTTTGCATATGATGATAGTGAGTTGATCAAACCGATGTTCGGTCCCTCTGGCGTTTCAATCGGACACATACGGCCATAGTGGGAGTAGTGAACGTCACGCACTTCCATTCCGGCACGCTCACGTGTCAATCCGCCCGGTCCAAGAGCCGACAGACGGCGCTTATGCGTTAATTCAGCAAGCGGGTTCGTCTGGTCCATGAATTGAGAAAGCTGAGAGCTTCCAAAGAACTCTTTAATGGACGCAATAACAGGACGAATATTGATCAGCTGCTGAGGTGTAATTGTATTCGTATCTTGAATTGACATTCTCTCACGAACCACACGCTCCATACGGCTTAAACCGATACGGAATTGGTTCTGGAGAAGTTCACCTACAGAACGTAAACGGCGGTTTCCAAGATGGTCAATATCATCTGTGTCGCCTACTCCGTGCAGCAAGTTGAAGAAGTAGCTGATAGAAGAAATAATATCAGCAGGTGTAATGTTTTTAATCTCTTCTTCAACGTAAGCATTGCCGATGACATTAATAACCTGTTCTCCTTCTTGATCAGTAGGAGCAAAGATCTTAATGGATTGAAGCGTTACTTCGTCCTCAACAACACCGCCGTTCGGATACAGCTTTCTGAAACCGATTCCGTTTTCTAAGTATGGCAGTACTTTATCAAGAGTTCTCCTATCAAGAATCTGACCTTTTTCAGCCAGGATTTCTCCTGTTTCAGGATCAACAAGCGTTTCAGCAAGTCTCTGATTAAAGAGGCGATTTTTAATATGAAGCTTTTTATTAATTTTATAGCGTCCTACATTGGCAAGATCGTATCGTTTCGGATCAAAGAAACGAGAATCAAGCAAGCTTTTCGCATTTTCCACTGTAGGCGGCTCTCCAGGACGGAGGCGCTCGTAGATTTCGAGCAGCGCTTTATCGCTGTTTTCTGTGTTATCTTTATCAAGCGTATTTCGCAGGTATTCGTTTTCTCCTACAAGATCAAGAATCTCTTGATCGGAGCCGAAGCCGAGAGCACGCAAAAGAACCGTAACCGGCAACTTACGTGTGCGATCAATGCGTACATAAACAACATCTTTCGCATCAGTTTCGTATTCTAACCATGCGCCACGGTTTGGAATGACAGTTGCGGTAAAACCTTTTTTACCGTTTTTGTCTACTTTACCACTGAAATATACACTTGGAGACCGAACAAGCTGGGAAACGATAACGCGTTCCGCACCGTTTATGATAAAAGTACCTGTATCTGTCATAATAGGGAAATCACCCATGAAGACATCTTGGTCTTTTACCTCTCCAGTTTCTTTGTTAATTAAACGAACCTTCACTCTTAGCGGAGCTGAGTAAGTCACATCACGTTCTTTTGATTCCTCTACAGGATATTTAGGCTCCCCTAAACTGTAATCAATGAACTC
>NZ_NSDH01000066.1:0-911 GCF_002289525.1 Bacillus sp. 7705b
TTATATGTGTAATAAGCATTTCTTCCAAAGAAAGAAAGAAAACACTTTTACAAGACAAAAGAAAAAAGGGTTTCTAATTAAGAAAACCACATCCAAAAACAAATACCGATTTTATTAGCATTTCCATACTTGTATAATTTATACATAGATATTGACATTTCATCATATCAATCTAAATATATACATTGGCATTTTATAATATTAACATAGCCAAAATACCGAGTCAAACTTTTTTTGCTTTTATGATATAATAGCCTTTCTTTTTTTGAACGACAGAAACTTCTTCGAACAGTTCCTCAAGCTTTTCAATGGCAGAAGGCGCACCTTGTTTTTTCTGTATGACGATCCACAATTCACCTGAAGCTTTTAAGTGTTCAGCGCTTTTCTCAAAGATAGCATGGACAACTTTTTTTCCGGCTCGGATTGGGGGATTTGTAAGAATAGAAGCAAATGTTTGAGCAGAGTCAACGTTTGAAAACAAATCGCTTTGGTAAATCTCAACGTTTGTTATTCCGTTTTGTTCTGCATTTTCATTTGATAACTCTACGGCTCTTTCATTAACATCAATCATGTGGATGGTCCGGTCTTTAAAGTCGCTGGCCAGCGATAATCCAATCGGGCCATAGCCGCAGCCTACATCTAGAAAGCTGCCCTCAACTTCAGGCTCTTCAAAAGATTCGACCAGCAGGCGCGAGCCAAAATCGACTTCCTTTTTAGAAAAAACACCGCTGTCGCTGGTAAACGTAAACTCCTTGTTTCGAAGCCTAAAAGACCATGTTTGTTTGTTGCTTTTTACTGAAGGTTTTTCTGAATAATAGTGCTCACTCATTATTAGAACCTCCTTTTTTTCATAACTTAAAGAATGGCAAAGAAAAAGCCCGCCTCATAAAAGCGAGCTTCCCCTACAGGCA
>NZ_NSDH01000067.1:0-37029 GCF_002289525.1 Bacillus sp. 7705b
TAACATCTGCGTGATCTGCATCGTGCAGACCTCAGTTTGACTGACTACGCACATCGCTGTGCGATTTATAATAAAACTTGAATTAACAGGTACGTTTTGTCTTGTTTAGTTTTCAAAGATCATCCACCACTTCTTTAAGAAGCGACTTTTTCAGTATAACATTTCGACTTTGTTTTGTCAAATGTTTTTTATTTTATTTCTCCGCCGCTGTGAGCTTATTTTTTCAGAAGCGCATCAGCGACGTTTAATAATATACCATGCTCAGGAATCAGAGTCAACATCTTTTTTAAAAGAATATCCTCGATGAAAGACAGCCTGTCCTTTGGTTTCAATTCGGCACACGCTGATAAGACCTTTTTCTGTCAGGTAATCAAGCATGACGCCAAGGTCTTGAGTAAAATGTTTTAAGTCAGGATGCTGAAGAAGCTCGCTAAATTGCCATATGTCCTTTTCTTTCATCACTTCGAAAAGATGTGCTGAACCAATCTCAGCTTTAGAATGAATAAGAAAATCATTTGCTAAGAATAATAATTCAAGTCTTTTTTCCAAGCTTTCGTGACTTTCAATCAGCTCGGAATATAATTTGTACACTTGAGGCTCCATCTGACGCACTTGACTCCACACAGTGGTTTCCGGATGGAATCCTCTGTCGATTACTTCAATACGTGCTAGATGATGCAATGCATGGACTACTGCATTGTAGGCATCTAAAAATTGATTGGCTTCAAAGAAAGCTTTTCCTTCAACGTATCTTCTAATTAACTTGCCGTATTCAAGGCCGATCTTCAGTTTGCGTTCTGCAAACGGAAAAGTATTAAGCCTGTCGATAAGCTCAGCAATATACTCATTGCGGTCAAACATGACTCTTCCGTTTACAATCCAATCTATGATTCTCCTATTTGTGCCGAGCAAAATCCATTCTTGAACCTGAGCATCAGTTATCACATGTAAAGAGGCTGTTTTGTGATCAAATTCATAATGCTTTATAAAAACAGGCTTATCAGACTGCTTTACAATGACAAGCAAAGCGGCATCAAAGTTGTCTGTTATGGAAGACGTTTTGTTTCTTCTCTCAATCATAATAACAGCCAATGTATTGGGATGACTTGCTCTTTCTTGGTAAATTGGACGGAGAAGATTTTCCATCACTATTCCTCCAATGCAATTGTTCAATTTTTTTATTCTCTATTTGATTCAATTCTATGGTTAAATCGAAATTCCTTTTTTCTAAACACATTGAACTATTATAAACAATTCCAAAGCAAGTCTCCATATTTAAATTCCATTTCAAACGAAAACATGAAGAAAATACCATCGGGTTTGTGCTATATTTAATTCAGAGGGGGATGGACATGGCGAAATACTCCAGCAAAATTAATAAAATCAGAACGTTTGCGTTAAGTTTGGTTTTCGTTGGGTTTATCATTATGTACATCGGGATCTTTTTTAAGGAATCCGTTTTGCTTTCGAGTTTGTTTATGATACTTGGGCTTTTATCTATCGGGCTCAGCACGGTTGTTTATTTTTGGATCGGCATGCTCTCGACCAAAGCGGTTCGGGTCATTTGTCCGGGCTGTGAAAAAGAGACCAAGGTTTTAGGCAGAGTAGATATGTGTATGCATTGCAGAGAGCCGCTGACTTTAGATCAAAGCTTAGAAGGAAAAGAATTTGATGAGTCTTATAATAAGAAGAAAATGTCGAAATAAATAAGCTGACCGTTTCGCGGTCAGCTTATTTTAATGGTTTTCTTTTTTTGAACACTCTTGGCAGACGCCGTAAATTTCTAAACGGTGGTGGCTTACTTTAAAGCCGGTCACATGTGCAGCAAGCTGCTCTACTTCATCAAGGCCGGGATAGTGGAAGTCCACAATTTTACCGCAGCTTTCACAAATGGCGTGATAGTGATCGGATGTAACAAAATCAAATCTGCTGGAAGCATCACCATATGTGAGCTCTTTTACCAGGCCGGATTCCCGGAACACACGCAAGTTGTTATATACCGTCGCTACGCTCATGTTAGGAAATTTCCCTTCCAGAGCTTTATATATATCGTCCGCTGTTGGATGAGCCATAGAGTTAACGAGATATTCCAGAATCGCATGACGTTGAGGAGTAATGCGAACTCCGGTTTCCTTCAACGTTTCTAAGGCTTCTTTTAGTTCATGTGCAGCCATCCGTCATGCACCTCTCTTCTAAAAAAGATTCTTACATTATAATGTTTATAATTAGTGTAACTCTTTTTACGATAATTTGTCAATTGATATTAGGGTAAAAGTTGCAGCATATGCTATGAGGCTGATTGACGATTTTACTTTCCCGACATATCTTTCAGCGTCTGGAGCGCTTCGGCTACATGGTCTTTCACTTTTACCTTTCTCCATTCTTTAATGAGCCGGCCTTCTTTGTCAATTAAAAAAGTGGAGCGTTCAATCCCCATATATTCTTTTCCGAAGTTTTTCTTCAGTTTCCATACATCAAACGCCTCCGCCAGCTTGTGCTCGTCATCGACAAGCAGCAAAAACGGCAGATTATGCTTCTCTTTAAATTTCCCGTGTTTTTCCTCGCTGTCCGGGCTGACGCCGATAATCACAGCATCCAGCTCAGCGAAGTTTTCATGGCTGTCACGAAAATCGCAGGCTTCAGTTGTGCATCCCGGTGTCATGTCTTTTGGATAAAAGTAAAGGACGATATATTTCCCTTCATAATCCGATAATTTTACTATCTCCCCATGATCGCCTTTCAACTCAATCTCAGGCGCTTTTTGTCCGATTTCAATAGTCATTTCTTTACCTCCGGATGTTTTTGTATTAAGCGTATCCAATTCTTGTCCAGATTACAACTATGACTCTGTATCTTGAGCCTGAATCCGTTGTTCTTGTCTGGAAGCATGCTACAATAGAGGGGACGCAAGGAGATATAGGAGGTTATTATTTTTGTATACAAAATCAGTTGAACTTCACCGTGAAGCATTAGAGCATATTGTCGGCGGTGTAAACAGCCCTTCAAGATCATATAAAGCAGTTGGCGGGGGTTCTCCTGTTGCAATGGAGAAAGCAAATGGCGCTTATTTTTGGGACGTCGACGGAAACAAATACATTGATTATTTGGCGGCTTACGGCCCGATCATCACCGGACATGCCCACCCGCATATTACAGAGGCGATTAAAAAAGCCGCAGAAAACGGTGTATTATATGGAACACCGACAAAACATGAGGTTACTTTTGCAAAGATGCTGAAGGAAGCCATCCCTGCTATGGATAAAGTAAGATTCGTCAATTCAGGGACAGAAGCTGTGATGACGACCATCCGTGTGGCTCGTGCTTACACAGGCCGCACCAAAATTATTAAATTTGCAGGCTGTTATCACGGCCATTCAGATCTTGTGCTCGTAGCGGCCGGCTCCGGTCCGTCTACTCTGGGCACGCCTGACTCAGCCGGTGTACCGAAAAGCATTGCAAACGAGGTCATTACAGTTCCTTTTAATGATATTGACAGCTACAAAGCGGCCTTAGAGAAATGGGGCAGTGAAATCGCAGCAGTTCTCGTTGAACCGATTGTCGGCAACTTCGGTATCGTTGAGCCAAAAGAAGGTTTCTTAGAACAAGTAAACGAACTGACACACAATGCGGGCGCCCTCGTTATTTATGATGAAGTCATTACTGCTTTCCGGTTTATGTATGGCGGTGCTCAGGATCTTTTACAGGTGAAACCGGATTTAACTGCACTCGGAAAAATTATTGGCGGCGGACTTCCAATTGGAGCCTATGGCGGCAAACAAGAAATTATGGAGCAAGTCGCACCGCTCGGCCCTGCATATCAGGCAGGAACAATGGCCGGAAACCCCGCTTCTATTTTATCCGGCATTGCTTGTCTGGAAGTGCTGAAAGAGGAAGGCGTGTATGAAAAGCTTGACCATCTTGGCGCTATGCTTGAGGAAGGCATTTTGGCACACGCAGAAACCCACGGCATCACAATAACAGTCAATCGGTTAAAGGGTGCGCTGACGGTATACTTCTCTGATGAGAAAGTAGAAAATTACGATCAGGCAGAACGCAGTGACGGTGAAACATTCGCTACGTTTTTCAAGCTGATGCTGGAGCGCGGCATTAATCTCGCACCTTCTAAATATGAAGCGTGGTTTATTACAACAGCGCATACAGAGCAGGATATTAAAGATACGCTTGCTGCTGTTGAGGATGCTTTTAAACATCTTAAAAAGTAATATTGCACATCCCCGGACAGGAGCTTAAAGCTCCTGTTTTTTTGTACTTTTAAAAAGCGTGTAAGATTTTGGTCATTTTCTTGAAAAATAGCTTGAATAATTGTATTGATCCCTGTATATTACTTAATTGTTTAGCAAATAAACTCACAGGGAATTTTAAGGATTAGCCATTTGCTAGGTCAAACAATTTACTATAGAAAGGAATGCACGCACAAACCAATGAAACTTGGTGCCCGCATTTTCAAAACAGGGATCGCGATTACGCTGGCTCTTTATTTAGCTTCGTGGATCGGACTTCCCGCACCGATTTTTGCTGGGATTGCAGCGATATTTGCGATCCAGCCGTCAATTTACCGCTCTTTTCTTATTATTATTGATCAGGTTCAGGCAAATATTATCGGAGCTGTTATTGCCACAGTTTTCGGTCTTATTTTCGGACCCAGTCCGATTATGATCGGATTGACAGCAGTGATTGTTATTACCATAATGCTGAAGCTTAAAATTGAACATACGATTTCGATTGCTCTTGTTACAGTTATTGCGATTTTAGAATCTGCCGGTGACGACTTCTTAATGTTTGCGCTGATCAGAACAAGCACAGTCATTTTAGGGGTGCTTTCTTCCTTTATCGTCAACCTGGTGTTCCTGCCGCCTAAGTACGAGACAAAGCTGATTCATAACACAGTCGAAAACACTGAAGAAATTATGAAATGGATCAGGCTGATTATGCGCCAGTCAACAGAGCATTCGATTTTGAAAGAGGATATTGAAAAATTGAAAGAGAAAATGATCAAGCTTGATCAGACATATCTTCTATATAAAGAAGAAAGAAGCTACTTTAAGAAAACGACTTACGTGAAATCAAGAAAACTTGTCCTGTTCAGACAGGCGATAATAACCGCAAACCGGGCGCTCGACACGCTGAAGAAGCTGCATCGCCTGGAAAACGAGATTTATCATATGCCTGAAGAGTTTCAGGAAACGCTGACTGAAGAACTTGATTACCTGCTTCATTGGCACGAGCGGATTTTGATGAGGTTTGTCGGCAAAATTAAACCGCATGATGATACAGATGAAGAAGGCATCCAATACAAACAGCTGCTGACAAAGTCATTCCTTAGAAACCAGCGCAACTCAGATGATGAGCTTCTTGATTATAATATGCTTAATATTATGGCAAGCGCTGTGGAATACCGCGAGCAGCTTGAACATTTAGAAACACTTATTACAAGCTTTCAAACGTACCATCCGAAAGACTGCGAAATGGAAATAGAAGAGTAGCCCGGTTCACATCACCGGGTTTTTTTCATACAAAAAAATCTTATATCCTTAATCAAAGGATATAAGATCGATGTTTAGTTCAAGTTTTGGATTGTGAATAAGTGCTTGTATTGACTGTCATAATCCATCAGTTCATCATGGGTTCCGGTTTCGATGATTGTTCCGTTTTCCATGACAACAATTTTATCCGCATGTGTGATGGTTGATAAGCGGTGGGCCACAACAAAAGTTGTTCTGTCCTTCGCCAGCTTGTCCATCGCTTCTTGAATGTAGTGCTCACTTTCAAGATCCAAAGCTGAAGTAGCTTCATCCAAGATCAGCAGCGGCGGATTTTTCAGAAATACACGCGCAATGGAAATCCGCTGTTTTTGTCCCCCTGAGAGCTTAACGCCTCTTTCTCCCACACGGGTCTCATACCCTTCCGGAAAACTCATAATAAAATCATGTGCATTGGCTGCTTTTGCGGCTTCCATAATGTCTTCAAGCGTGGCATCAGGTTTTCCGATCGCAATATTTTCTCTAATCGTTTCACTGAATAAAAAGGTATCCTGAAGCACCATGCCAACCTGATTGCGCAGGCTTCTTGCTTCATAATCCCGAATATCTGTCCCGTCAATCAATAGTTTGCCGCTTGATACATCATAAAACCTTGGAATCAGGCTGACGAGCGTGGATTTCCCTCCGCCGCTCATTCCAACGAGGGCTACGGTTTCTCCTCTGGTTACTTTTAAAGACACATCGTAAAGGATGTTTTCTTTTCCCTTTTCATATTGAAACGACACATTTCGAAATTCGACTTCTCCGCGGATATGGTCAGCTTTGATGGCATTTGGTTTGTCAGTCAGTTCATACGGCTCGTCAATAAATTCAAATACCCTGTCCATTGAAGCGATTGACTGCGTCAAGGTTGTAGAAGAATTAATCAGCCTTCTGACAGGGTTATACATTCTGTCGATATACCCGACAAACGCAACCATCGTTCCGACTGTCAGCGGTCCGTTGATGACAAAATAGCCGGCGAATGCAATCACGATGAGCGGTGCCAGATCTGTAATGGTGTTGACAACCGCAAAGGTTTTGGCATTCCAATTCGTATGACGGATTGCTTTATCTAAGAAATGGCTGTTTTTTTCATTAAAGTTGGCCTGCTCATGGTCTTCTATCGCAAAACTTCTGATCACTGGCATGCCTTGAATCCGTTCATGCAAATGCCCCTGTACCTGAGCAAGCGCCTGTGACCGCTCTCTTGTCAGCTTTCTTAAACGGCCGTAAAAATACTTCACTGATATACCGTATAACGGAAACAAAATGATGGAAATAAGCGTTAATTTAACGTCCAGTGTCAGCATGATAGAGATCACGATCAAAATCGTCAGCATATCGAGCCATATATTCATCAGACCTGTGATCACAAAATCCTTTGTTTGTTCCACGTCATTGATGACTCGGGAAATGACTTCCCCTGTTCTAGTATTCGCATAGAAACGAAGGCTCAGCTTCTGTATATGATCAAACAGCTTGGCTCTTATATCATAGAGTACCTTGCTGGCTGTCCACTGGGCAAAATATTGCCGATAATATTCAACAGGCGGGCGCAAAATTAAAAATAAGGCGAACATGATCGCCATAATGGTGAACAATGACGTTGTTTTGTCACTGGCCGTGCCGCCTCCTTGAATAATGTCGTCAACTACGTACTTCAGAAGCAATGGGAGAGCAAGCGGAATGGAGAATTTTACGATCCCGATTAATACTGTAATGAAAATTTGCTTCTTATAAGGTTTGACGAATTGCATATAGCGTTTCATAACCCCCACGTTGATTCCCCCTCTCTTTATCATGATGTGTGTGAGCCCATGTGAAAAACCTGTTGTACCCCGCAACAGGTTTTTACGTAACCATTATTTTGTATAGCGCAAATACCGTTCATACCACATATCGACAAACTCGGGTGCAAACGGGCCCTGCCGCTGATGAATCCAATGGAGCAGTGTGTTTAAGTAGTCTCTTAAAATACTGTCAATTTCTTTTGGATAATTCATGGATTTCCGATGATCATCATATTCGTCTTCATCGAGAATATTGTAAGTCATGTCAGGAAAAACCTTAACATCTAAGTCATAATCAATATATTTAATTGCTTCGCCATCATAGGCAAACGGAGAACTGATGTTGCAATAATAATGAACCCCGTCTTCCCTCAGCATCCCGATGACATTAAACCATTGTCTTGCGTGAAAATAACAGATTGCGGGCTCTCTGGTTATCCATGTCCGGCCGTCTGATTCGGTTACCATCGTCCGGTCATTGGCTCCGATGACACACATTTCTGTACTTTTTAAGATTGTTGTCTCATTCCAAATTCTATGAATCAGCCCATTATGCTTATAGCTGTGAATTTGAATGGTTTCTCCTTCCTTGGGATAACCCATATTTCTCCCCTACTTTCTATAAAGCCCTACAGTTAGTATGTCCAAATTTGCTTACCGACAACGTCTTTTACCTATTATAACGTTACAAATTGAAAAATGAAAATAAAAGAGCCATTCCGGCTTGGGAATGGCACATTCCTGCTCTACACATAGGAAGACGGCTTTTCTGAGCTGCGATATGAACGAATCACCTGCTCTGTCTGTTTCTGAAACGTATCCTGTATATCAGCAAGATGCTTTCGTTTTACCGCAATTTCATCCTGAATACCGCGCAGCCTTGCATCCCTTTCCAAGTGCCGGAGTTCTGCTTCGATTTCTTTGCAGCGGTCGAGCTCTGATTGGAGATCGAGAAGCTTGTCCATCGTTTTCATCTGTTCTATTACCAGCTTTTCAAATTCCGTCATCGGTTCCTCCTTCAGCCTGGTCAAAGTCTAAACGTTTCCACCATTAATCATTTCGATTCTGATCTAAGCAAACCCTTTGACTCATTCTGTTGAGCTTTCACAAGTTTTGTCGTTTTTCAAACAGAAAAAAGCACTTCCACCCGAAGATGAAGTGCTTTTTTCTGTTTCAGTGATTAGCTGTTTTGTTGTTTGTTTTGTTCAGCAGATTGGTTTTGCTGTCTTACCTGCTGTGTGTTAGTTTCGCTTGCGAATTCAGTGCCGAATTGACCTTGTTGGCCAGCAGCTGATTGTTGGTTTTGTTTTCTGACTTGCTGAGCGTTTGTTTCGCTAGCAAATTCAGTGCCGAATTGACCTTGACCAGCAGCTGATTGTTGGTTTTGTTTTCTGACTTGTTGAGCGTTTGTTTTGCTGAAGTTATTTGAGTTAGCCATTGTTATCACCTCCACGGTCATTAGAATGTGCAGGTAATCGAGTGGCTATTCCTTTTTTCAAAAAAATTTTTTAAACGAGCAGTGAGCGCCCGCCGTCAACGATAATGGTCTGCCCTCGGATCATGTCAGCTTTTGATGACACTAAAAATTCAACCGTATCGACCATATCTTTAATCTCTACCATACGTCCCGCCGGGGTATTTTGACGCGCATCCTCCAAAAGGTCTTCTCTGTTCGGGAAGTGTTTGAGCGCATCTGTGTCAATCGCTCCGCCTGATACCGCATTTACGATAATCTGTTTTGGTGAAAGCTCTACTGCGAGATAACGGGTTAAAGCCTCTAACGCAGCTTTTGACACACCAACTGTCGTATAGTTTTCAAGGTAGCGGATTGAACCTAATGAGCTGATGCTGACGATATGACCGCCGCCGTTTTTCTCCATCAGCTTTGCCGCTTCCTGAGCGCAGAAAAGCAAAGCTTTTGCATTGATGTTCATCGTCCAGTCCCAATGTGTCTCCTCTAATTCCATAACCGGTCTCAGTACGCCTGATGCAGCGTTATTAACAAAAATATCCAGTCTTCCAAAGGTTTCATCAATTTGCTGAAACATCTCTTTAATTTTTGCGGGCTGGCCTACGTTTGCTTTTACGATAAGCACTTTCACGCCAAGTTTTTCGATTTCTTCCGCTGTTTCCAGAGCGGCTTTTTTGCTGCGTGCATAGTTAATGACAATATTATAGCCGTTTTCCGCAAGTCTGATCGCCGCTGCTTTTCCGACGCCGCGGCTGCTTCCTGTTACGAGTGCGCATTTATTTTGTTCCATTTTTTCCTCAGCTCCTTGTAGCGTATAGTTCTCTTCATTCCACAAACAATAATGGCAAGAACTTTAAAGGGGGTCTTCTGTTATGTATGTCGGACGAGATATGAGCGAATTGACCATGATTTCCAAAAAGGACTGGAAAAACAGTGAACTCGCCTTTTTTCATCATGCCTTTCAGCAAATTATGCCTTATTTGAACGAAGAAGGCCAATCAAAATACCGTGAATTAACGCAAGAGATTGAAGCGCGCGGCGGAATGAAGCGTAATGAAGCAGACTACAGCCACGGCACGCGCGTCAGTTATGATTAAGGACTCTTACCGAGCAGCCGAATTAAATGACTCCGGCTGCTTCCACTGCCATCTTCCAAATTTTCTGGTGTGACACTGGAAACGCGAATTCTTCGAGCTCTTTCTTCGTTACTTTTTTCAGGTCTGCAGTATCCGACACTTGTTTTACTTTACCGAAAAACACAGAAATATTCCATACCAGGTGGGTGAAAACATGCTCGACTACACCTTGGAGGTCACTGATTTCAGCTTTTATGCCAAAATCACTTTCTAAAAATGCAGTGAGCTGCTCGCGCTCTGTTTTGATTCCTTTTTGCGTTTCAAGATTCGGGAATTCCCACAGATTGGCAAGCAGTCCCTTAGACGGGCGTTTATGAATATAGACTTGTCCGTCATCATCTGTCAGTACAATTGCAGCCATTGTTTTGATTCCCGGTTTTTTCTTTTTGCTTTTCACCGGGAGTTCTCGTTCAGTGCCTTCTGCAAACGCTGAGCAATGCTGCTGAACAGGACAAAGCAGGCAAGAAGGTGATTTCGGCGTACAGATGATGGCTCCCAGCTCCATTAAACCCTGATTGAATTCAGAGGGTTTTTCTTTTGAAATAAACGCACGGACTGCTTCTTCAAAAATCGTTCTTGTTTTTGGCTTGGCAATATCATCCCAGATGGACAAAATTCTCGACATGACACGCATCACATTTCCGTCAACCGCAGGAATCGGTTTATTGTATGCGATGCTTAGCACCGCTCCTTTTGTGTAAGGGCCTACGCCTTTTAAGCCGCCGAACTCTTTTTCTTCTGACGGAACAACTCCCCCGTATTGCTGCTTCACTTCTTTAACCGCGCTTTGCAGGTTTCTGACCCGCGAATAATAACCGAGGCCTTCCCATGCTTTGAGCACTTTTTCTTCATCGGCATCAGCGAGCGTTTCTACTGTCGGGAATTGCTCCACAAACCGTAAAAAGTAAGGAATGACCGTCTCTACCCTCGTTTGCTGGAGCATCACTTCAGATACCCATACTTTATACGGATCCTGGTCCTCTCTCCACGGCAGAATGCGCTGTTCTCTTTCGAACCAGTTAATTAAATCATTTTGAAATTGCTGTATATCTTTTTGTTTTATCTTATCTTCAAGTACGTTCATATGTGTTTCTCCCCAGTCTCTCGCGCCCCGCTTTTCTTTAGACTGTTTTTTGTTGTACACTAAGGGCACAGTACGATAATATGTTACATTAAATAGAAGTAAAGAAAAAGCGGAAACATATGAGAACGATTAAACAGGTTAAAAGATTGGGTATATAAAAATAGGTAATGTCTTACAAAAGTGAATGTGCAGGATACACCTGCAAGGAGGTCACCTATGGATACGGGCACACATGTTGTCATGGGCATCGCCCTCGGCGGAATCGCGACACTGGATCCGGTTGTCGGAACAGATCCGGCAATGGCTCACGCAGTCATGATCGCTACGCTTGCGGGCTCACAGGCTCCTGATATTGATACTGTGTTAAAACTTAAAAACAATGCTGTTTATATAAGAAATCACAGAGGCTTTACCCATTCTATTCCCGCCGTTTTGTTTTGGTCTGTCATCATTCCGGCGATTTTGTATTTATTTTATCCGCAGGCTGATTTTCTGCATCTGTGGCTGTGGACATTGCTGGCAGTTGTGCTGCATGTATTTGTTGACATTTTCAACGCGTACGGAACACAAGCCATCCGGCCGTTTTCGAAAAAATGGGTGGCGCTCGGGCTGATTAACACATTTGATCCGTTTATATTTATCAGCCATCTGGCGGCCATCGCGGTTTGGTATGTCGGCGGCAGCCCCGGTATCACATTTCTCACCTTATACGTAGTACTGGCAGGCTATTATATCTTGCGCCTGATGATGCAGCTGCGAATCAAACGGCAGCTCCGTGAGATGATTCATGAAGAGATCGAAAGCATTATCATTTCGCCGACGATGAAATTCAGGCAATGGCGGATTGCGGTTACAACTGCGCATGCTTTTTATGTAGGAAGGAGCATGGACGGGCACGTGGTGATACTTGATACGTTTAATCGGGTGCCTGTGCCTGAAACCGACGTTATGCAAGCGGCGAAGCAGGATGATAACATTGCGGCGTTTCTTTCGTTCTCCCCGGTTTACAGGTGGGAAGTGGATACGTATAAGGATCATTACGAGGTACGGTTTATTGACCTGCGTTATCGGAGTAAAGGGCACTATCCGTTTGTCGCAATTGTTCATATCAGTCATGATCTTGAGATACGCTCATCTTATACCGGCTGGATATTCAGCGAAGAAAAGCTTCAGAAAAAATTAAAGCTCGGCTCTATTTAGAGCCGGGCTTTTTTGCGTCTTGTATAAAAAACAGCTAAGAGCAGACTGATGAAAGACATCACTGCGGATATTTTAAAATATGGCGGATAGTAGGTGAGTTCAATTTGATTGTCTCCCTTTTGCGCCTTAAAACCGATAAAAGTGTAATCGGCTTTTTCAATTTTCTGCTGTTTTCCGTTAATTTTCAGCTCCCAGCCTTTCTCATACGGAATCGGGAGCATGATGTACTGGGGTTTAGAATTGTGATATGTGAATGTCAGCTTGTTTTTATTCCATTCCAGGCTGTCTGTTCTCTCTGTTTTGTTTTTCGACACAGCGTTTTTTAATGTTTGATAATTTTCTGCATAAAGCGCTATGTGTGAAAGCTCGTACGTTCCTTTCGGAAGCCTGATCGAGATATGATCTGATTTAGGCACTCTGATGGTTAAATCATTTACACCCGTTTTATAGATCGATTGATTGGATTTTCTTGTTGTGACATAATCATTTACCTTTAGCGTAAATCCTTTGTCTTTTGCTTTGCTTTTTAAATAAAAACTGACATAGTAATCGCCCGGACCGGCTGACGCCTTTTTCGGAGTGATGATCAATTCTCCGCCGTTTTCTCCAGTTACAGTGAGGAGTCCGTTTTGATATTGAGCTTGTTTTGCAGTGATGTCCGATTTGGAGATCAGATTCGCCAGATCAGGCGGCTGCTCTGTTTTTTCAGTTGGATCTGCTAATACAATTCCTTTCAGCATCGCTTGTTCTTTCGCAAGAGTCGGCAATTTTTCCAAATCCTTTTCTGAGTAAACTTTATCTGCTGATTTGGCAAAAGGAAGCATGTATTGATTTTCATAAACGGTGTAGTGCTCTGATTCCATATGTTTTGTAAAGCCGTATGGAACATTCGCTTCGTTTATTTTTTCCGTCATATAATATCTGCCGTAAAGCAAGCTGTACAAATTCGCTCTGTCCCCCAATGAAGCGTAGCGGCTGACGCTTTCTCTTCCCATATCGATGCGAAGATCATTCCAATAGAAGGAGAGCAAATGGCTGTTTAAAATGCTCGAGTAGGCGCTGAATCCATTAAACCCGTAAATAATCGGAGTGTTATTGCGGACGCCATTCATCCAGTCGATTCTCACGAGCGGATCATTGTCTTCCTTTTGCACACGTCTGATGAGCTGAGATTGTTCGTCTCCTTTGTATTCCTCGCTTGTAATATAGGATTTTGAGACACTGTCCAGCCCGCCTCCTTCTGAGAGCGCATATTTCTGATAGGTGTTAGCGACAAGCAGCGAAGACAGAATCACCACACCGTATACAGCAAGCTTTGCCCGTTTTTTCACAAAAACTGCGGCAAACAAAGCAGCGATTGTCAGGAACAAAAGCAGTAGGATGCTTTCATTCGCTGGCTTCCATATATCAAGCTCATACCTTTGGACATGATACCAATAAAGAAGCAGAACAATCGCTGCTGCAGGAAGCAGTTCTTTCCGCCTCAGCTCCTGCAGCTGTGATAAACCTGCGGCGGCTGCTCCGGCGATTGTAAAGGCCAAAATATATTCAAACCGGTTTTGCGGCGCGGAAAAGCCGTTAAAGGCGCTTGCCGCGTACGGACTGAAATGAAAGAGGATAAACAGAAGGCTCAATCCGGCAAAAAGGCGAAACACCCGGTGTTTATAAAAAGAAATGACAAACAAAAACAGCAAAAAGATGGCTGGCACCACGATAATCCTGCTTGAAAATAAAATATTATCATCGAAATTCAGCCACTCTATTTTTTCATTATACGGAGGGCGCAGGTTATTTAAATACCCGTAAACCACCGGCACAAATACCGCCGCACTGATACCGAAAGAAATGAGTCCCGAGACTAAAAACATTCTGCATTGAACCCATTTTTTCACTTCATGATCTTCCAGCTTGATCAGCCATCTGAACAAAATATAAATTCCAATGAAAATCAGATTTATGTATGCAAAGTAAAAATTGTTGATTAAGCTCAGTGAGCAAGCAATGATAAACCATGCCGGACGCCGCTCCCTGATGATTTTTTCCGCTCCGAGTACAAGAAGCGGAAGCCAAATCATTGTATCGGTGAAAAATTCCCAATACGCTTCATGGCGAAAGTAAATAATCGATACTCCGTATAGTACAGCACCCGTAAACGCCGCTGCTCTGCGTTTGAGCAAATAGCTGAAAACAGAAGCTGCTGTAAAAATAATCAGACTCAGCTTAAAAATGCTGATAAAAACAGCTGACTGTGCCCAAAAAAGCGTGTCCGCCTCACCAATGAGATGAACGGATTGCAGCAGCCATACTGCGGCGGATGTCGCAAGAAAAAGGAAAGAAGCAGAAAAATAATAGCCAAGCTGACTGAATGTGCCGCCGCCGAGTCCGAATGAATAATGATAGAAAAAGTTTCCTTGCGTGTATTGTTCATATAATAATTTCTTAAATACGATCATTTGCGCCAGCCCGTCACCGGGACCGGTCATATATCTGCCTTCCGCCCATTCTTTCACAAAAAAAGCGTGCGCAAGAACGGCTATGAACAGACTGGCCGCATAAATCATGACATGTTTTCTTTTTTTCATAAGAGGTCTCCAGTCTTGCCGTTAACTGTAAGCATGCAAAAAAGCACTGCCAATGGCAATTGATTCATTTCAGTGCAGTTTGGTCAGGCGCCGCATGTTTTTCAATTCGTTCGTTTCAGGCAGATCTTTGCTCGGGATATTTGCTTCTTTGATCAAATAATGCGGACGTTTTTTTGTTTCGTAATAGATTCTGCCGATGTATTCTCCTATGATGCCAAGGCTTAACAGCTGAACCCCTCCAAGGAATAAGACCGCAGATATAATTGTGAAATATCCGGGTACAGAAATACCGTTTGTAAGAATTTTGACGAACGTGGCTATGATATAAATAAGAGAGAGCAGCAATACAAAAATGCCGGTGTAAAAGCAAATTCTCAGCGGTTTATGGTTAAAGGAGACAACGCCGTCCATTCCGTAATTAAAAAGGCTGCTGAATGACCATTTGGATGTGCCGTTTTTTCTTTCGACATTTTCGTAAAAAACAATTTTCTGTTCGAAGCCGATCCAGCAAAACAGGCCTTTTGAAAAGCGGTTGCCTTCGCTCAATTTCAAAAGTGCATCCACAGCTTGGCGGCTTAACAGACGAAAGTCTCCGACACCGTCACGCAAATCAACTTCCACCGCTTTATTAATGAACTTGTAGTAAAGGGACGAAAGAAGCGAACGCACGGGGTTATCCCCTTTTCTGTTCCTCTGGGCAATGACTTGATCATAGCCTTCCTCGTAGCCTTTGATAAAGTCCTTCAGCAAATAGGTCGGATGCTGCAAATCGGCGTCCATCACGACAACTGCCTCGCCTTGAACATGTTCAAATCCGGCCAAGATCGCGGCTTCTTTTCCAAAGTTTCGCGAAAATGATATGTATTTCACTCGGCTGCATTTGGATGCCAGGTCTTTGATCTGCTGAAGCGTGTCATCAATACTTCCGTCGTTAATGAAGAATATTTCATAATCATAATGAATGTTTTTGAATTCCTTTTTTAAAGATTCATGAATGAGTTTGACATTATAACCTTCATTGTAAGACGGGATAATAATCGAGATTAATCCTTGCTTCATTAAGGCACCTTCTTTTTTTTATTCTTTTTAAGTATTGCCTTAGGGGAATTGTACACAAATCTTCAGTAAGGCTATTCCTTTTTTTAAAGTCGTTTAAACCTGTTTTTTGTTACATTTTTGGTATGACATTTGAGTATATGTAATGTTATTTTGTCAGGTTTAAAATAGAGTATGAAAAAAAAGCATAGAAAAAGTCTGCCATTTCGACAGACGGTGCAAAGAAAATCTGACTTATTGTTTTTCAAGATATTCTAAAATAAGCTGATTCACGATGGCCGGCTTTTCGTGGCTGATCCAATGGGATGCTTCATCCACAAATATTAAATGCCCGTTTGGACAGCGTCTTGCTGTTTCTTTTGCAAGCTTTCTGCTTAAAAAGCGGTCTTCCATTCCCCAGATCATCCGGTAAGGGGCTGTATGGCATTCGCGGGAATTTTCTGCAAGGCTGCCTTTTCTGAGGGCCCTGTACCAGTTCAGCATTGACGTCAGGGCGCCAGGCTGCTTCCACGCTTCTTTGTACTTATTGATATCCTCAGAAGAAAAAAGCTTCGGCCGATCAGATAGCCCGATGGCTTTATCTAATTTCTCATAGTCGTTTTCTGTTAACGCGGCCTCCGGTTTGTCCGGTAGCTGGAAGAAGGCAATGTATGAGCTTTTCAGCCATTGCGGAGGGTAGACTGGTGTTACGGTTTTCATGACGTGCGGATGCGGTATGTTAATGGCGATAAGCTTTTCAAGATATTCCGGACGTGTTGATGCCAAGTGCCAGGCTACTGCTCCTCCCCAGTCATGACCGATCACGATTGCTTTTTGATCAGTGAATTGCGAAATAAGCCCAATGATATCATCTCTTAATGTATCAATCCGATATGCCTCAATTCCTTCCGGTTTGTCACTGAGATTGTAACCTCGCTGATCAGGAACAATCACCCGGTACCCCGCGTCCGCAAGCGGTTTGATTTGGTTTTTCCAGCCATACCAAAACTCAGGAAATCCATGGAGCAGGACGATAAGCGGGCCGTCCTCCGGTCCTGCAGAAGCAACGTGGAGTGTGATTCCATTTGTTTTGACAAACTGGCTGTTAACTCCTTCCACTTAAATCTCCTCCTTGACTTTGCGTCATATGTTTCAGCCTTTTCTCTGTCAGTATAAAAGTGATGATACAAGCAGCAACAAGCAAGATCAGCTGAAGGATGATAAAGCTTGATCTCAGGAGCACCCCGGCCCCCAAGACAATCAAACCTGACAGGATCATGAGCGCCGCACTGTAACGGTTGGCTTCATTCCATAACTTTTGATCTGACATTGAGCGTCTCGTTCTGAATCCATATACACTGTTAATGGATTTTGGAGGGAACAATTTGATGAAAAGACCTGCAATCATCATGAGCCCTCCGCCGACTAAACATGCCATATGATCATCTCCTCTCTCATTGTTACGTTCAGAAAGAAGAAATGTTTCAATATCCTGACAAAAAGACAAGCATGAGCCTGTCTATTTAGCGTATTTGTAAATCCTTTGTCGGAATATAGCCTTTTATCCCGCCGTGATCAACGAATGCCCAGCTGAAATCAAATCCTCCGTTTTCACTGAATCCCCAGCCGAGCAAAGTGACTTCTGTCCCCGAGGAAAGCTGCTTGGCTTTTCCATTTTCCGGTGTTGGAGAATAGAAGGCAGTCTGTTTTGCTGTTTTTGCTTGACTTGCGGTTTTCATTAAGAAGTGTGTTGAAATATATCCTTTTTTTCCTTTGAATTCGATTTGAGCCCAATCAGCATTAGCAAATCTCTTTACAGTGACTTTCTGTTCAGATGATACTGTGCCGAGAATCGCGCTTTTTTGTTTTGGCTCAGCCCGGACATTCAGTTTTCCTGCTTTAATCATATAAGAATCTGATGATGGCATGGTGACATTTATGGTCTGAAGGGTTGCAGCTTTTGCTGCGGGAGCAGTGCTACATGCTGTGAAACTCAGTCCTGCGGCGGCAGTTAAAGCGAGCAATACTTGTTTCTTTTTCATACATAGCTCCTCCTCGGATTTTGACAAGATATAAGAGGTATTCCCTGATTGCCTGGAGGATGAAACACTTTTTGTTTATTTTTTCTAACAGTTAAGGAAATTTTAAGGTTTGTAAGGTGTACATTACATTCTAATCTTTGTATGATACATTATGTAAGGTATACGTTACATAACGAGAGAGGATCAAATAAGATGAAGCACGGGGTTCGTAATTGTGTAAAAGAATACAGAAAAGCTAAAGGATGGACACAGGATCAGCTGGCAGAAAACATTCAAGTGACAAGACAGACGGTCATTGCAATTGAAAAACAAAGATATGAACCCTCGATAGGCACTGCAATTAAATTATCTTCAGTATTAGAGTGCTCATTAGATCAATTATTCTGGATAGAAGGAGACAAATAATATGAACATGACGTATCGTACCGGATTGTTTTTGCAAACTTTGCTTCCCATTTTATTGTATGTCCTTTATTGGCATTCACCTTCAACTTTAACACTTCTGTTAGCAGTCATCGGAACTGCACGAGTTCTTTATTCTGCCGCACATATTCATAGAAATAAACTCTGGGGAAACGTACACTTTCAGAATGACCAACGCACCCGCTCAAATGCTCATTTCGCGGGCTATATATCACATTGGGTGATGATTGTTATATTGCTTATAGGTGTTGTTCTTATTCATCAATCCATGCTTCCTCTGTCCTATCTGCAGCTGATTGCATATACTGCTTTTCTTGGTTTTATGCTTAGAATGGTGATTAGTGATGTACTTAATACAAATGTGTAAAAAACAGCCTGCCGTACTTTGCCGGCAGGCTGTGTTAATGTAAAAGCCCTCTGCTTTGGTTTAAGTAATCATTCACGTCTTCACGGCCGCTTTGGAAAAGGTGGAGCTGGCCGCCATAGTTCTCAATCCACTGTGTGACGATTTTTTCGGTCATTTTTTCGCCTTGGTAGGCGTGTCCGGCTTTTGCATAGGTTGCTTCAAAGTCGCTCCATAACAATTCCACCCATGTTTTCGCCTGAATGTAGCTGATCATATCGTTTTTTTCCAGAAGCAGATTTGTCAGTTTCTCAATATACGTATTCATTTGGTGGTCTCCTTTCCTTCAGGAAAAAAATTACGCTTTAAAACTTCATGTTCTCCATATACTAACCTTACGTCTTCATCTGGCAAGACGCAACTTTTTGATCTCGAACCTAGGGGGATATGACATGGTCCGCAATAAAGAAAAAGGATTTCCTTACGAAAACGAAAACAAGTTTCAAGGTGAACCGAGAGCAAAGGACGACTATGCTTCAAAGCGTCCTGACGGGTCAATCAACCAGCATCCTCAGGAAAAAATGAGAGCCTCCGGCAAACGATAAAAGAAGAACAGCTGCACATGTGCAGCTGTTTTTTAGCCTTTATTGACTTGATACTCATAGACGCTTTTCTTTTCAGACAGATGCGCAAATGTTGAGAGCACCAGTCCGCACGCGGTCATCAGCGCTCCTCCCGCAAACAGCCAGGAATAAGAGCCGGTTCCGCTTAAAATGATGCCGCCGATCCACGCGCCGAGCGCATTAGCCAGGTTAAATGCAGACACGCTCACAGCTGCGGCGATCGTTGTGCCGGTCTCAGATGAAGAAAGCACCTTTGTTTGCAAAAGAGGCGGTGTGCCAAATGCGCAAGCTCCAAATAAGAAAGTCGCGACAATGGCTGCGGCCGGATAAACGGCGATGTACGGGAATACCGCAAGTACGCCGATCAAACCGATCATGACGCCCATCATGGTCCGGGTCAGCAGAGGAAGCGGCACTTTTCCCGCAAAGAAATTTCCCGCAACCCCTCCCAAACCATAGGCGAAGAGGGCGCCAGTAATGCCGACTGTGCTGAATCCCGCTGAATTTCTTAAAATCGGTTCGATAAATGTATACGCGATAAATACGCCTGAATAGCCTAAAATTGTAATCGCAAAGGAGTACAGCACCTGTTTATGTTTAAATACTCCCCACTCATTCATGAGCATCGGGATGACTTTTGGTTTTCTGTTCGGCACGGTAGCCATCAGGCCTACAAATCCGATCACTCCAAGCACCGTAATGATGGAAAACACGACTCTCCAGTTTAAGACATCACCCAAGTAGGAACCGAATGGAACACCCAGCATCAAAGCCACTGTTAAACCGCCGTTCATAGACGCAGCGGCTGCGGCGCGTTTTTCCGGCGGCACCATTTCACTAGCGAATACCATCGCAATCGCAAAGAAAGCGCCGTGAATGGAAGCCGATAAAATTCTTGAGACCGCCAATACCGCAAAATTCGGTGCCAGGGCGCTCATCAGGTTGGAAAGGATGAAAATCCCCATCAATCCAAGAAGCACCGGCTTTCTCGGGAGCTTGACAGAAACAATCGTGACGAGCGGGCCTGTCACACAGACGCTTGCCGCATAAGCGGTGACAAGGAGTCCCGCAGAGGAAACATGTATATGAAAGTCATCGGCAATCGACGTCAAAATACCCATCACCGCATATTCTGTGTATCCAATTGAAAACGTGCAGATCATTAGAACAAAAATAATTAATTTTACTGATGGATTTTTCATACTCAACGTCATCGCCTCCTTTAATGTGAAAAAACAACGAGTTCCATCTTAAAAGAAATCCAGGGTGAATTCAATCATTTTTTCTCTAAAAATCGCCTTGAGTGTGCTCAAATAAAAAAGAGGCTGATATTCAGCCTCTCGGTTATCCCTGCTTCTTTTGCTGCAATACTGAGATTGGAAGCGCTTCTTCTTGATCGGGAGCCGATGTTCTGTATCCCCAAGCGAAAACGCCATTTAAATAGTTAATGTGAAACTCGTCCTCAGAGCCGTCCACAACATACGTTTCTCCCGGCGTGAAGTCCTCCGGGTTCAGCAAGTATGCCTTTGCCATGGCAATTTTCCGTTCGAGCACTGCCAGTTCATTTATGATTCCAAGCTGTTCCGCTTTTCTTGCTTTTTCAGAAAGTCCTGCGATTTCTGTATTGAGTTCGTGCGTTGTCATTTGACTGTATCGTTTCTCCATTTTCAGCTACTCCTCTTCCTGCAGAAATTGATCGATTAAATCGAGTGAGAATCCTTTTCTGAATAAAAATTGTTTGACCTTCATGGCACATTCATAGGAGCCGTCATAACGGTATTTTCTAAACGCTTTTTCCGCATGAAGACGCAGCGCTTCTTTTTCAGTATCTTCGTCATTTTCGTATTCAATCTGCTCCAGCGCCGCAGAGATGACATCAAATGAGAAGCCTTTGCGCTGCAGCTGCATCTGTGCTCGCTGTTTGATTTCTTTTGAAGAGAGTTTCTTGTCTTTCTTCAGAAGCTTTTCGATATGCTTAACTGCTTTTTCCGTCTGTTCTTCAAAGGAGAAAGAACTCAGTGTATCTTTGATGGTGTCGTCATCAATCCCCTTCGCTTTCAGCTCTCTGAACAAAACGTCAGGCCCTTTTCCGTTTGTTTTTTTGTGGGTGCTCACGTAGGCCGCCGCAAACTCTTGGTCATTTAAATAGTTGTAATCGTTCAGCTTATGAATCACTTCCGCAATGACGGGCGCCGAGGTATCTTTTTTCTTTAAATAGTCTTCTACCTCTTTCGTTGACCGCATTCGATAGGATAAAAAATCAATCGCACGGTTGAAGCCTTTTTTCACTTCATCTCCGTATTGAATCTCAATGATCTCGAGGTCATCAAGTTCTTTTCCCTTTGTAAGCTCAAATTTCACGAGCACATCTGCGTCAACACTGAAAGCATATTTTTCATCCAGAAAAATATTAAAGCGTTCCGTATTCTTCTTTTGCGCTGAAATCTTTGTAATAAATGGCATCTTAATCTCCCTTCTCCGGTCTCAAACGCGTTTTCTATGATCAAAATGAGGTAAAGTATAGGTATCAGAACGATGAGGAGAGATGTTTATGAATATTGCAATGACGGGCGGAACGGGTTTTCTCGGTACGCATCTGACTGGCGTCCTCACCCGCCAGGGACATCATGTTTATATTTTATCAAGAAACGCGCCAAAAACTGAACAAAAAAATATCAGTTATGTCCAATGGCTGACTGAAGAAGCTGCGCCTGAACAAGAACTTCCTCATATTGATGTTTGGGTAAATCTTGCGGGAAAATCAATTTTTGGCCGCTGGAACGAAAAAACGAAGCAGCAAATTCTCTCCAGCCGGATCGATGCAACCCGGGAAGTACGGCGGCTTATTCATAAACAGGCGGAAAAACCGAAGGCGCTTATTCAAGCCAGTGCAGTGGGCATTTACGGCACTAGCCTTGAAAAAACCTTTACAGAAGACTCCCCCACGTCGGACGAGGATTTTCTCAGCCACACTGCACATATGTGGGAACGGGAAGGGCAAAATATAGAAATGATGGGCATTCGAACGGTTTACGCGAGATTTGGCGTGATGCTCGGAGAAAAAGGCGCTCTCCCGCTGATGGTTCTGCCATATAAGCTGCTGGCCGGCGGAACGATCGGGACGGGCAATCAGTGGCTGTCCTGGATTCACGTGGAGGACGCCGCCCAGCTGATTGTATATGCAATCGAAAACGACAGCGTCTCAGGTCCTGTTAATGTGACAGCGCCTAATCCGGTTGAAATGAAGCAGTTCGGAAAAACGATTGCACGGGTGAAACACCGTCCCCACTGGCTCCCCGTTCCAGCATTCTTTTTATCAAAAGCATTGGGAGAAATGAGCCTGCTTATCGTGAAAGGACAGCGCGCTCTGCCGAAAAAAGCAATTACGTCCGGATTCCGTTTTACATATTCAGATCTTGAATTCGCCCTCTCGCAGCTGCTGACGGACCGAAAGGCTGTATAAAAACGGAAGGAAGCGTCAACCTTAAGAATAACATGGTTGAAGGAGGTCCTTTTATGGAAAAGAAGAGGGAGAAGCACCAGCAAGGAGCCAACCTGAAGAAAATGCAGGAAGTTCTTTATTCGAGTGAATTTAAAAAGGCGGAAAAAGCTGCTAAGCGGAAGTAGGGATACATAGCGCCGGAAAGCAGATACTATGTTTGTTTGATATCACTTTTTAGGGGGAATTTGATATGGGCAGAAATCATATCCACAAAAACCGTGATAAAAACAAACAAAAACTTCCTCAGGTTCCCGATGCGTTAAAACGAGAAACTGACGGCGTTTACGAGGAATATTCAAGCGAACTCGCTGATGCGGATGACCGCGAAGCGCAGGAGCGCGCGAAAGCGGCCGACAGCAGAGCGAAAAGCAAAAAACGTTAACGAAAAACCCCTTGTCTCTGCTTGAGACAGGGGGTTTTTTACAGCTCGGTGAACCGTTCCTTTATCGGTGTGCGTTTTTTCACTTCCGGCATTTCATCAGGATAGCCTGTTTGTATGATCGCGGCGAAGCGCTCGTTATCCTGTAAACCGAAGGCTTGATGCACGTCTTTATCATAGAGGATCTTTCCACTTTTCCAAACCATGCCAATTCCTTTTTCCCAGGCAAGAAGCTGGAGGTTTTGAATCAATGAGCTGGTTGCCGCAAAATCATCATCTCTTGCTCTTTCGTTCTCATCTTCCTGAAATACAACGAGCAGAAATCCCGGCACACGGCTGAGTGTCTTTTTGAAATTTTGGAGTTTTTCTTCCGTCATGTCCGGCTTTGATTTTTTAGAAAATGAAGCAAAGGTTTTAATCAAGCTTGCTTTTCCTGTTTCACTGGAAACGTAAATAAATCTCCAAGGCTCCGTCACTCTGTGATTTGGCGCATATTTTGCCGTTTCTAGCATGTCAAGGATGACAGCCGGAGGTACGGGATCTTGTTTAAATTTACGGATTGATCTTCTGCTGCGTATGATATCCCGCAGTGCTGAATCTTGATTTATCTGTTCGGCTTGAGGCATACCGCTTCACCCTTTCTATCCAATTGAAAATGATTATCAATCATAATCATAACGGAAAGTGCAGCTTTTTGTAAACCGTCAGCCATATTAGATTTCAAGAATCCGAGTTTCTGAGTAAACGGCAGTCCCTGTCATGTTCACTTTGATGTGATCGTTATCTCCATTTATTTCAATTTCCACTCTTCCGTCTTTCCCCATCTCCTGTCCTTGTTCAATGATGAATGTACGCTGCCCGGACCGGCCGTATCGCTGCATGTAAGCTCCCATCACACCGGATGCTGTGCCAGTCACGGGATCTTCTATTGTTCCTGAATACGGCGACGAAAAGTGGCGCCCGTGCAGGTCGCTGTCAGAGTGAATCGTTTCAAAGGTAAACGGATGCACTGAGGCTTTTGGCAGATCAACTAGAACTTCCGGAAATTGTTTGTTATTCGGCACCATTTTTTTAGAGGCTTCTAATGATTTGAGCGGAACGATCGCAGTCCATATGCCTGTACTGCCAAAAACAATTGGAAGGTCCTCATGAAAGTCCTCCGCCGTAATTCCCAATGCGTCCGCGAGCCTTTCCCGGTCGCCCGTAAATGGTTTGAATTTCGGAGCAGCCTGTTCAAGTGTGATATGGATGCGCCCCTCTTTTTCAGAAATGTTTGCTGGCAGGATGCCGGCTTTTGTCTGGATGCTGTACGTTTTACCAATCTCCAGCCTTCCTTTTTCACATAATGCGTATAGGGAAGCGACCGTCGCATGTCCGCATAAATTCATTTCGTGTCCAGGAGTGAAGTAACGGAGTTCAAGATCAGCCGCCTCGCTGTTCCGAATAAAGGAGGTTTCTGAATATCCTGCGATTTCAGCTATTCTCTGCATTTCTTCTTCTGTGTAATGGTCCCCGTTCAATACCACACCCGCTGGGTTTCCTTTGCCGGGATTTTCCGTAAATGCTTCATATTTTAATACCTCTGCTTTCATTCGCCTGCCATCCTTTCTACATCAATGTCTCTGTCAGTATAACAAAATATTAGAGGGAATTTTCAGTCAATATCAAGAACCCATTTTCTTTGCAGAGAAAACGGGTTCTTACAATCAGGAATTTCTTGTTTTATAGAGCAAATAAATAAAATAGGGGGCGCCGATCGCCGCTGTAAAAACGCCTGCCGGGACTTCGACCGGGGCAAATAAGGTTCTGCCGATGATGTCTGCTCCTAATACGAGCAGAGCCCCGATCAGTGCAGATGTCGGGAGCAGCGCACCGTAAGACGAGCCGACGAGACGCCTTGCGATGTGCGGCGCCATCAGACCGACAAAACCAATCGTTCCGGCAACCGAAACCGCACAGCCCGTAAGAGCCGTACTCAGCAGCAGGAGGAAGAACCGGTTTCTTTGCACGGAGCTTCCCGCGCCTGCCGCAATATCTTCACCGAGCATCTGTATATTCATATTTTTAAGACAGATAAAACAAATGAATAAGAGAATGACAGACAGCAACACGGCTATTTTTACATGCTGCCAGTTAGATCCGTAGACCGAACCTGTTATATATACATTGGCTTGGGACGCCCTGTAGATCGGTCCTTTGATCATGAGCAATGTGGTCATCGCTTGTGCAGACATTGAAAATCCGATTCCGATCAGCACCAGCCGAAACGTGGAGGCGCCATTTTTGTATGCGAGTAAATAAACGATAAGTCCAACAACTGATGCCCCGATAAATGCGGCAGCCGGAAGCCATGACAGACTGATCGTCAGTGAATCGCTTTGGTCTGAGAAGAACATCATGACAAGCACCACAGCCACAGCCGCTCCGCCCGTGATTCCGATAATATCTGGGGATGCGAGAGGGTTTCTGACCAGCCCCTGCAAAATTGCGCCTGCCGCAGCCAAGCAAACGCCGGCGCATACAGCTGTCAAAATTCTTGGCATGCGGAACGACATCACCATCATTTCATCGAGCTTTGAACCTGCACCGAAAAATGTTTTGGCCACATCCCAAGGAGGAATGAACCGCTGTCCGAGACCGGCGCTTATGATGAACACGGCCGCTGTTAAACCGAGTAAAACAAAAAAGACAATCCATGCTTTCTTTTCAGCCGCTGTAAAGCCAAAACGAAGTTTCATAGATTCGCCCCCCTTCTTGCGATGTAAACAAACACAGGCATGCCGATAATCGCCGTCATAACCCCGACAGGAACTTCCTGAGGCATAATGATATATCGTGCCCCGATGTCCGCGGCAACAAGTAAAATCGCACCCAACACAGCGGAAAACGGCAGAACCCAGCGATAATCATTGCCGATGATAAAGCGGGCAAAGTGCGGGATGATGATGCCGATAAAGGAAATCGGCCCGGCAATGGCGACAGCCGAACCGGCAAGCAGGACAATGCATAGTGCCATAGCGAATTTCAGCAGTCCCGTTTTTTGACCAAGTCCTTTGGCAACATCTTCTCCCATGACAAGAAGATTAATTTTTCGGCCGAGGAAACAGCTGATCAAAAGCGCCGCCGCGGCATATGGAAGCATTGTCATCAGCAAATCGAGACTCCTGCCCTGCACAGAGCCCGTCAGCCAAAATAGCACCTGAGCCAGCTCGAGTTCATTGACGGAAAGCATGCCTTGTGTCAGCGAAGAAAACATTGCCGCCATGGCTGCTCCAGCCAGCGTCAATTTGATCGGCGTGAGCCCTTCCCTTCCAAGCGAACCTGCGGCATAGACAATCGCGGCGGTAAAGGAAGCACCGAGAAACGAGCTCCATACAAGCGCTTGGGGTGATTGAATATGCAGAAAAAATGATCCGGCAACAATAAAAAAGCCGGCCCCTGCGTTGATTCCGAAAATCCCTGGTGATGCTAGCGGGTTTTTTGTCAGCGCCTGCATCAGAGCGCCGGCAGCCGCAAGGGAAGCGCCGACGACCGTGGCAACCAAGGCGCGCGGGAGCCTGACGTCTTTAATGATGACTTGCTCATTTGATCCGTTAAAAGATGTAAACGCTTGATAGACCTGTCCCCATGACGTACCGGTATAGCCGTATATGACACTTGCGCAGACAGCCGCCAGCAAAACGAAAAGCAGACATAATAACAAAATCCATTTCGAATAAGCCTTTTTGAAGATCATCATCCAATTCTCCTAGTGATTTACTATGTAACATTCTTCATCATGACTGCAGTAAATTGATTGTTTTTGAGAATCATCCTCAATTAATGATTGACACTCTCACCACTGCTTATTATGATCTAAATGATAATGAATTTCAATATTGGGAGGAAAAAGATGAAAAAGCATATCAGCATGCTATTTGTATTACTTATGGCCGTTATGATGCTTTCTGCCTGTAATAGTTCAGAAAGTTCAAGTAACAGCGAGGGGTCAAGCAGCAAAACAAGAACGGTTAAACATGCAATGGGGACATCAGACAACATTCCAGCCCATCCAAAACGGATTGTCGTCTTAACAAATGAAGGAACAGAGGCGCTTTTAGCGCTTGGCATTAAACCTGTCGGGGCCGTGAAGTCATGGAAGGGCGACCCGTGGTATGACTACCTGAAAGACGATATGGAGAGTGTTAAAAACGTCGGGCTAGAAACTGAACCGAATGTGGAAGCCATCGCGGAATTAAAGCCTGATTTGATTATTGGAAATAAAGTGCGCCAAGAAAAGATTTATGATCAGTTAAATGCGATTGCGCCGACGGTTTTCGCTGAATCTTTAGCCGGGAACTGGAAGGATAACCTGACTCTTTATGCCGACGCGGTGAATAAGGCGGACAAAGGCAAAGAAGTCATTGCTGATTTTGATAAGCGCGTTGCCGATATGAAAGATAAGCTTGGCGATCAGACAAACAAAACCGTGTCTGTTGTACGCTTTTTGTCCGGCGAGTCGAGAATCTATTATAAGGATTCATTCTCTGGCATTATTTTAGACCAGCTTGGTTTTAAACGTCCTGAAAAGCAAGTTGAGCTATTCAAGAAACAAAAGGACCAATTCACGTTCTCAACAGACAGCAAAGAATCCATTCCTGATATGGATGGCGATGTGCTTTTTTATTTCACTTATAAAGCCGATAATGCAAAAGATAATGAGAAATGGGCCAATCAGTGGACGAGCAGTTCACTATGGAAAAACCTCAAGGCTGTGAAATCAGGGAACGCCCATGAGGTCGATGACGTCGTGTGGACAACCGCAGGCGGAATCAAAGCCGCAAACTATCTGCTTGACGATATTGAAACGTATTTCTTAAAGTCTAAATAAAAAAAAGAACTCCGTCTGTTTAGACGGAGTCTTTTTTGCTTTTGCCGATCAGACGCGTGACGAGGAACATGGTGACAGAAAGAGATCTGTTTTTCCGATACGCCAAGTATTTTCCGCGCCATTCGGGTTTGTATTTTTCTTTAAATGCTCGGAGCCCGCTGAAGCTGTACATGTACCGAACATTATTAAAAATGACAGCCGCGAAGCGCTCTGACCAGAAGGATGTAAAGGCCGTGCCGACATTGGCCAAGGGCGCCATGCCCATGTTAAATGACGTGCACCCCTCCTCCTTCGCCCATAAAAACATGCGGATGAACAATGCATCCATAATACCGTTCGGGGCGTCGCTGCGATAGCGCATCAGATCGACCGAGATTTCGCCTTCCTGATACATCGGCATGATATTGGCGAAAGCTACAATGTCCCCTTCGGCATTTTTCATATAGGCGATCGGTGCTCTCTGTAAATATGACGGGTCAAAGAACCCGAGCGAAAAGCCCTTCTCCTTTTTCGAGCCGAGCCATTCATCGGAGATTTGTTTGAGCTCTTCAAAAAACTGATCTGAAAATGGAGGATGATCAACATGGAAAGTATATTCCTCCCGTTCAAACCGGTTATTGATTGCCCGCAGGCCGGCTTTTTTCTTCCCTGATATGGTAAACGTGTTTAAGTCCACATAGGCTTCCTCGCCAAGTTTAAAAAAGTTATACCCAAAATCATGGTACAGCGCCATGTCCTCTCGTTCGATTTGATAGAACAGAACACTGAAGCCCTTTTGATGTGCTTCGTTCAGAAATTCTTCCAGCACGAGCGGGAACGATTCTCTTTGGCCTGACGGATCGCCGAGCACGACCAGCCGTCTGGCGATTTTTCCAAACAGAAGCAGGGCATTTCCGTCACTTGAAAAATAAAACCGCTTATCTTCGAGAAAGCCAAGATGGCTCAGCGCGTTGCCGCCTTTTTCATTCAAAAACTCAGCAAGACGTTCTGGATCAGCTTTTTCCCCAATTGGTTTGGTTTTCTTATGGTACACCACTGTAAAAATAAAGAAGAACAGCGGAACGGCGATGACTGCCATGATGGTCGCATGTGTAATATGGGAAGTGCTGTGGACGAAATATTCGTGGCGCAGCACCTTTTTCATCCGATCCCAGATGAAGCTTGCGATAAGGTTATAGTTAAACAGTGCCACAGTAAACAGGGCCGCAGCGAAAATCATTTGCCCTAGTGTATAGGAAGCCTGTTCTCTGACAAATTGTTTTTTCAGCAGCACAAGCAAGACGATGATAATCGGCAATATGAATATTGCACTGATATTGAGCCCTTTTAAAAAGCTGAAAACAAATCCGCCGACAAGTGCTGTAATCGCCATTGTATAGGACCGTTTTGTCCGTTTATAAAGCTCGATCGGCAATATCAGCAAAATGAGCGCTGAGCTTAAGGACAGCCCGTTGAACAGCAAAAGGACCGGACGGGGAATGTGCGGAATGACTGTCAGCCTATCAATCGGCAGTGACACCGACGCAAGGACAATGAGACCGGCTACGAACACAATAAGTGAAAGCGATCCCTGTAAAATCCTCACTAACATGGCCCGCTGTACGACAAGCAGCACGTTTGTCGTTTCGATAGCCGGTGCGATGCGCGGGTTCGTTTCGAGCCGTTTCATTGTATTTTCGGTCAGGTCGCCGGCAGCAAAGAACAGCCCCAAAACGAACGGGATAAATGAATAGACAAGCCGGTACAGCACAATCGACGTCACAATGGCTTCCTGATGGTAGCCAAGCTGCTCCATTCCGAGCAAAAACAAAAGGTCAAACGAGCCGAAGCCGCCTGGAACAAGACTGATCATGCCTCCGATTGCCGCAATCACAAATACCCCGAACACATACCTGATGTCAGCATGAATTCCCATGGCGAGCAGAGACAGATAGATCACGATTCCAGCCATAAGCCATTCTGCTACGGAAGCGCCCATATAAGCGAAAATCGGATTTTTCACTTTATCCTCATTTTCTTCGTCTCCGGCTTTGCGGCCTTTTATTTTGGCCACCGCCAAGGATAACGGCAAAATCAGCGCGAAACCGATAACGACTGCCCACAGCCAAGGCTTTTCATGGATCACTTCATCCACTGGCAGCACCCGCGCTGCGACGAAAATGCTGAAAACAGATAGCCCGAGCAGCATAGATGACGTTAGCCAGGCGATTCCTTTCACGAGCGCCTTATGGTCTTTCGTATGCTCCTTATAGAACATCATTCTTAACCCGACACCGGCTAAACCGCCGAACCCGAGCACATTATTAAATGAATTGGCAATCCAGGATACTCTGAACACCTTTCCGTTTGTGATCGAAAGGCGCAGCGAATATTTAAGAACGTAATCATAGAGTGACATGGCCGCAACAGCAAGCAGGCCGATGAGCACAAGAATGAATAAGTCGGTCCGCTCCAGCCCGTTGATCACCATAAGCGTTCGTTTGAATGACAGGTTTGTCAATTCTTTTTTCGACTGATAAAACACAAATAGTAAAACAGCAACAGGAAAAACGATTTTTAAAATTGATAAAGCATTCTTTTTAATCAGCAATGGTCTCTCCAATCATATACAGTTCGATATTTCTTTCCCCAATAATCTCCAACTCATTATACACTACCGCTATTTTTCGGACAAAGTCCCATCTGCGGTTTATGCTGACTTTCTTTCAGCAGTTAAAATCGAGTAATATGGTAAGAGGAGCGAATGATGAGGAAGTGATCAAATGGAATATAACTTACATGATACAACAGTATTAAACGAAAATATTCTTTCATCTGAGGAACGTGAAATTTGGGTGCTTTATATGAAAGTCTTAACATCTGCCGGGCTCGGTGATGTGTCTGAGTGGATGAAGCTGGATATGAGCATGCCGCAAATGAAAGTGCTGATGCTTTTAAACAATCACGGAACGCTGAAGGTCAGTGATATTGCAGAGAAAATGGGAGCTTCCCTATCAAATACAACCGGGCTGCTAGACCGCCTTGAGAAATCCGGCTTTGTTAAACGATCACACTCTGAAGAGGACCGCCGTTCAGTGGTTGTCCATTTAACGGAGGATGCGAAAAATATTTTTCGCGGGCTTTATCAAAAGGGCCATATGAAATTGAAGCGTTCCTTGGAAATGCTGTCTCCTGATGAAAAGCAAGCTGTTTCCAAAGGGCTTTCTGTTCTTTCCAGAGCGCTGGAGCAGGCTAAAAAAGAATAATGTCAGCGAAGTCTGTCCTCACGCAAACTGCGGAGGCAGACTTTTTTTATTTGACATTTAGTTCATTTTAAATGAATAATATATTCTGAGTGAAGTAAAAGGAGTGATGAATATGCATAAGGCATTGGCAGATCAAAAAAGCCAAAAGTGGGCGATCAGCCTGTTTACCATCGGTGTGTTTATGGCTGCGCTGGATAACGGGATCATCTCCGCTGCGCTGACCACGATAAACGAATCGTTTGCCGTTTCTCCGTCTTGGGGTTCATGGGGCATTACGCTTTATACGCTCGGTCTCAGCGTCAGTGTGCCGATCGTCGGAAAGCTTTCCGACCGCTACGGCAGAAAAAAGCTGTTTCTTATTGAAGTCGGCCTTTTCGGGCTTGGTTCTTTGCTTGTCGCTTTAAGCCAAAGCTTTCCGCTATTTCTTATCTCACGGCTGATTCAGGCGCTTGGAGGCGGCGGGATTTTCATCATCGGAAGTTCTCACGTCCTTGCTACACTTCCAAAGGAAAAGCAAGGGAAGGCCCTTGGTTTGCTAGGGGCGATGAACGGGATGGCTGCTGTGCTCGGACCCAATATCGGAAGCTTTCTGCTTGATTGGACCGGGTCATGGCATTGGCTGTTTTTGATTAACCTGCCGATTGCAGTGCTGCTGGTTGTTTTCGGTGCATTTTTTATTGTGGAAACCAAAGCGCCGGAGGCCAAACGTCTCGACACGGCCGGAATTTTTCTTCTGTCCTTGTCAATTTTGGCTGTAATGTACGGCATGACAAACCTTGACGGGGCAAATCTCTTAAAAAGCCTGGGAGATCCTGAGGTTTATGGATGTATTGTTTTCGGTATTTTTTGTTTTGCGGCGCTCGTATGGTTTGAGAAGCGGATGGAAATGCGCGGGGGCGATCCCATTCTGGCGTATTCTTTACTTCGGAATCACATGTTTCAGCGAACGCTTATCATCGGTTTATTATCCGGGGGCCTGTTGGCGGCGGTTATTTTTATTCCGTCATATGTTGAGCAATATTTAGGCGTTCCTGCCGCAAAAGCGGGCTATTGGATGACACCTCTTGCCTTAGCTTCCGGAATCGGCGCTTGGCTTGGCGGAGCGCTCACCGACAAAAAAGGACCGGTGAAAACTGTTGTGCTTTCAGGAATCATTTCATGTGCGGGATTTGCTTTATTTCCGCTTTGGGTGACGGAAAAATGGGAGTTTGTCATTGCAAGCGTGGCGGCCGGCATCGGTTTTGGCTTTCTGCTAGGCGCTCCGCTGAATGTTCTTGTATCAGAAGCAGCTAAAGCGAATAAGGGCACGGCGCTCGGCACGCTTTCATTAGTAAGGCAAATCGGACTGACATTGGCGCCTACTCTTTATGCAGGTTTTATCACAGCAGGGTTTGACCAAATCGGCGATGAAATCAGCAGCCGCTTATCGGACAGCGGACAGTCAGGGAAGGCTATGCAGATGATTCCCGAGATCGACAGTTCAGATGTTTCTTCTTTACAAGAACAGATCGAACGCTTTCCTGTGCCTGAAGTCAAAACTGCGATAAGCGATGCCATTCATGCCAGTGTTGCCAGCGGCTATGATCATTTATATGCGGCGGCGGCTGTGATTTCTCTGCTGGTGATTGCAGCAATCAGTCTCCCGGCTTTCCGCCGGCAAAAGCGTTAAGACCACCCCATCCGTTTGGAAAGCTCCGTAATATGAGCGATATGGTGATGTGAGTGCCAAACATACAGCCCGAGCGCGTTCTCTAGGGTAATGATCTCTTTTGTATCGGGATGGTAAAATCCGCGCTGAAATTGCTGATCCGTCAGAGTGCGGAGAAGAGCCGTCCATCTTCCGTGAAGCTCCTGCAAAAGCGCGAGTGAACCGCTCGGCTCCGCTGTTTTGGAGTCTTCAAGCTCCGACCATGCTTTTTCATCATACGGACGGATGGCCGGCGTCTCTTCTGTCAAGCTTAATTTAAAACGGATATAGCTGTTCATATGACTGTCAGCCAGATGATGAACAACTTGCCGGACGGTCCATCCGCCGTCTCGGTACGGTGTATCAAGCTGGCTGTCCGTCATTCCCTCAACGGCTTGCTTCAGCTTAACCGGCACTTCCTCCAGCACTTGAATCCATTCTTCTTTCTGCTCGTTTGATATGAATTTCCTAGGCTTGTACTCTCCTATCGGATAGCTTAGATTGGCTGTTGACATGCACATTTCCCTCCTGAATGCTTTATTCAATCTTTATTATTTTACAAGAAAACGATTGTTTATTGTGTTATTTTCCCATACAATAAAAACGACACTAGTGTCACTTTTATGAGCAGGAGGAGAAAACTATGGGTCAATCATTGTTTTGGAGAAATAAAGGGCTGATGACGCTGTTAGCCTCGCAAACGATTTCTTCCCTTGGCGACTGGCTGCACATTTTGGCCGTCTTAACATTAGCCGCCTTTCAGCTGGATGCTTCTTCACTGGATATGTCTTTTTTAATGATGTCATTTGCACTGCCTGTCATTGTTCTCGGCCCCGTATCGGGTGTGCTTGCAGATCGATTTGACAGAAAAATGATCATGTTTCTGTCTGAAATCGGCCGCACCCTCACCGTTATCAGCTGTGTTTATGTCAGTGAGCTTTGGCAGCTTTACGTATTGCTCAGCCTTCAGAGCTGTTTTTCTTCATTGTTTTCACCTTCTAAAAACGGCAAGCTTAAGGAATTGACATCAGAAGCTTTCCTTCAGCAGGCTGTTTCTATCAGCAGCATCATCGATAACACTGCAAAAATTTTCGGTCCCGCGCTTGGCGGCATAATGGTCGCCGCAGTCTCCATTCATTCCGTTTTCTTCATCAACGCGGGCGCTTTTCTTCTGTCTGCTGTCATTTTGTTTTTGCTTCCGAGAGATGCGTTTCAGCAAACACCCAATACACCTCAAGACAAAACATCAGCACTTGCTTCTATAAAAGAAGGTTTTCTATTTATGAAACAGACACCTCTTCTATTGACGGGCTTGTTCACGGCTTGCTTTGTTCTCTTCATATTGCAGATAGGCGATTCACAGGCTATTATTCTCATCCGCTCTTTTCCCGGTGCGCCGCCCGAACTTGCAGGATGGTGCATGGCCGTAAGCGGGGCCGGTATGCTGCTGACGGCGTCCATTGTAGGAAAAAGGCGAATTTCCTCTTATCTGCTTTATTTCACACTAGGGGCATGTCTGCTTGGAATAGCAACTGGATGTGTGCCATTTCTGGGAGGCCTCGGAATTGTCGGCACAGCACTTTTTATCTTCGCTTTTTTCATCATGGGAGCAGCTTTCGGCCTCGTCCATATCCCGTTTCAAATTCTTGTTCAGACGTCCGTGCCTGTTGATTATAGCGGCAGAGTGTTTGGCGCTATTCAGAGCATGACGACTCTCGCCTCCATTCTCGGCATGGCGGGCGGGGGCGTGCTGGCCGAATTGATCGGCGTATCTCTTGCTTTTCTGATCTGCGGCTGCTTGCTGATTGCGGCCGGATTGACTACACTTATAGGTAAGAAAATGGCAGAAAGCAGGCGATATTTTGTCACCGAAAGTAACAAAGGAGCACAAAGATAAACGGCAAGCGGAGATTTTAGAAGCCGCCAAAACCGTTTTTAAACGAAAAGGATTTGAATTAACGACAATGAAGGACGTTGTGGAGGAATCGGGCTTCAGCAGGGGCGGCGTCTATCTTTATTTTTCCAGTACAGAAGAGATGTTTCGCCGCATCATTGAGGCCGGCCTCGATGAAGGGCTCCGAAAGCTGGATGAATCAGCTGAAAACCGAAGTGTCTGGGATACTATTACCAGCTACCTCGATGGACTGACTGAAGGCCTACGTGGAGCGGCGGATACATTGGCGCCGGTGCAATTTGAATATTTGGTGACTGCTTGGCGCAATGAAGAACGGCGCGAGTATTTGGAGAAGCGTTATGATCTTTTTGTGACAAGGTTTTCGAAGCTTTTGCAAAAAGGAATCGATCAAGGTGAATTTCAGCCGCTGCAGCCTCTGGCGACGATTACTAAGTTTTTTCTTAATGTGAACGATGGCATGATCCAGAACGCGCTTTATTTCAATGAAGATAAAGCTGATGTATCAGGAATGGCTGAAGCAGCTAAACTGTATTTAAAAACAGCATTGCAAGTGAATCAAACATAAAAATCACGGCAGGAACGTTTCTCCTGCCGTGATTTTTCAGCCTGCGTGGTCTCGCACTTCCATTTTTACTTTTCGCTTCTTCGGCTGATAGATTTTCCCTACAAACAAATATCCATATTTAAACTTGTTCAGTGCCCAGGATGTCAGGATCGGGCCCGCTGTGCAGACGGCAAACAGCAAGAAAACGGCCGGCACGGCGGGAATGTCTGGCATATTTAACAGCAAAACATAGCCAATGATCATAAAATAAGCGTGCAGCAGATAAATCGAAAAGGAATAGTTACTGATAAACATAATGATTTTCGGCACCTGCTTTATGTTAGAAAACAGGTGAAAGCACAGGAAAATCATACTTGTTGAATAAAGCATGATGTCAGGCCGCTTTGAGCTGATCATGCCGACCTCTCCGAAATAAGAAACAGCCACAACCAACGCGGCGGACCCGACCGCAGCGCCGTATACCACCCAGCGGTATTGATTCAGCAGCGCTAAAAACCGCTTGTACTCTTTTCCGCAGTAATAAGCGAGACAAAAGTAGAAAAGCCAGCCTGCAAACGGAACCCAGAAGAACGGAAATGAACCGCCTTGTTCAGAAGCGGGTGCCGGACTGACTGCTGAGAAATAGCCCAAATAAGCGGCTGTCACCACAAACGAAACAGACAGCACCCATTTTGGCGATGCTTTTTTCAAATACTCATGAAAGAGCATGTGCAGGATATAAAATTGGAAGATGACAAGAATGAAATATCCGATAAAGTTTCCTAAAAATACGTTTTCCAGATATTTCTGCACAAACGCCAGAAAAGTCAGCTTCCCCCCCATTGCACTGGCCATCAGCAAGGCATCAATGGCTGCGATAAACAAAAAGGGAATAAAAATCACTTTTCCTCTCTTCTTCAAAAACCCCTCCGGCACCCCGTCAGGATAAGAACGCGCCAGCAAAAACTCAGAGATGAAAATGAAAGCAGGCGTGCTGAACATCAGGAGTGTACGCAAAGAATCAACCGTGTGAGAAATATCAGCAAGTGCTTCCGCCTGAAGCATCAGGACCATTGAAATGATATGGAGCAGAACGACACTTAAGCACGAAATGCAGCGGATCACAAAAATTTCTTTGATTTGCATAACAGCGCTCCTTTATTTCAAATTTTTAGAAATCGATGGTTGTACCATAACACACCTGCTTCAATTGAAAAAAGTGCCTGATTTCTTATCTTTCAGTATGCATGAACGACTAAGACCCATAAAGACCCATAACTTTTTGGCATACCGCCCTTAGCCATTTGTCCCGTACAGCCGGTCTGCTATGCTTGACGCGCGGGAACAGTATCCTGTTCACTTTTTTGATTCCGCAAAATTGCAAAATCCGCGATTTGCCTCGGCATCCATGAGTGAAATTACCAAAAAAGCTGGCGTTGCGGATAAGACAATTTGTCTCGAAGACGGTGGCTCCCGCATTTGCGAAAACCTTCAGCAATGAAGTGTTCATTCGGGAAGTGCTGAATAACTGTATTAGAACTTACAAAAAGGTCCGTGTTCGTTCTGACTTTCTGCTCTTTTCAACCTGTCAGAAAACAAAAAACCTGCTGTAACC
>NZ_NSDH01000068.1:0-35666 GCF_002289525.1 Bacillus sp. 7705b
TATCAGGTGCTTTTCGCTTTCAGCTTATTCAAATAATCAATCGCACCCTGCATCGTATCAACAGGCACGATCTTCATGTCCGAATCAATGTCTTTCGCTGTTTTCACTGCGTTTTTGTAATCAGAATTGCTGGCGCCGTTTTGATTCGGAGCGAAGAAAATGTCTTTGCCGGCTTTGTCTGCGGCAACAACTTTTTGGTCAATGCCGCCGATCGGGCCGACTTTCCCGTCAACATCAATCGTTCCGGTGCCTGCAATGTCGTAGCCTTTTGTTTCATCTGTTTTTGTCAGCTGATTATAGATTTCAAGCGACATCATTAATCCCGCTGACGGGCCGCCGATATTTTCGATTTCGAAATCAATATCAGGCTTTACCTTGACGTTTCTGTCCGTATACAGCGAAACCCCGATTCCGGCACGGCCAGGCTCATCAGGAAATTGTTTTAACGCAAGGGTGACCGTCTTTTCTTTTTCTTCTCTTTCGATTTTTAACTTTACTTTATCCCCGGCTTTTTTGCTGCTGATATAATCGATCAGCTTTTCAGCAGACTGATAGTTTTTTCCGTCCGCACTGATGATTTTATCGCCGACTTCTATTTTCCCTTTCGCTGGCATGTTTTCGACAACTGAGCTTGCGTAGATGCCGTTAAAGGAATAGCTTACTTTTTTTCCTGCCTTTTGATATGCGGCGATGACGGCATTTTCCTGAGAGCTTTTCATCATTTGCAGCTGCCGTTTCATATATTCCTTATCTGATTCTCCTTCTTCCTTGATGCTTTCATCAGGAACAATTTCATAATAGGGGTGCATTTTAGCCCATGCGTATGTAAATGGATTAGCCGGTCCCACTTTGACAGTCATTAAGGACAGACTCCCTGTTTCCGGGTAGCCCCCCTCCACTTTTATCAGTGAGCCGAGCTCTGTCGCTTCTCCCGGTTTTGTAATATAGTATGGCAGTTTTATAAATGATACAACGGCAATCAGTATGAGGATGACAAGCATCCAGCTGAAATGTTTTTTACGTAGCAAGTTATTAGCCCTCCCAATTCTCTATTTCTTTTTTTATCTGGCTGATCATTCGGTTTGTTGCCTCCTCGCCTGCCGATATCATTTCATCAATATTGGCAAACGAGCTGGAGCTGTATGTTTCAAGAGAAGGGCGAATCATGATATCAGCGGCAATCGTTTGATGTCGCACCAATTCATTTTGCAGTATATCCATACTTTGCATGATTACATCAAAAATATGCGCCGCCTTTTCGGTTTTCCGAACCCTGGAGACATCTGAAGCGATGATAATGTCAGCCCCCATATCTTTTACAACAGAAACCGGAATACGGTCGACCACCGCGCCGTCTACGAGAAGCCGTCCGTCCAGCTTCTGCGGAATAAAAATGCCTGGTATGCTGATGCTTGCCCGAACCGCATCTGACACTGACCCTTTGCGGAAAACAATCTTTTCTCCTGTCTGCAGATCACACGCGACAATTCCAAGAGGGATTTTGAGTTCCTCAATCGGTTTGCCGAATGTATAAGCATGCACGAGCTGCCTGACACGGTCACCTCTCAAAAAACCGAGTTTCGGTACCGTATAATCAGCATAGAGCCGCCGTTTGAAAGCCTTGGCGACTTTTTTCATCGTTTCCACGTCATGCCCCGCGGCATAGAAGCTGCCGACCAAAGCGCCCATACTGCTCCCCGCAATCATATCCACATCAATTTGGTGCTTATGTAAACTGGAAAGCACGCCGAGATGAGCAAGTCCTCTGGCGCCTCCCGATCCTAACGCTAACCCGATTTTAGGTTTGGCCAACATGTTAACCTCCTGCCCGAATTCCCTGTATACGGAATTCTATGGTCTAAACTGAACCCCTATGCTCGTATATTAGTACAAAGGGTCAAGAGGACAGGTACTGCTTGGCCGTTTCGAGTCATACCATATTTTATCATGATATACATGTCATTGTGCATTTTTAGCGTCGGGGAGGTAAGAATGAACTTGTCGAAGATTCATACACTTTTGATTGCTGCGTTTTTTATTTTTTTAACAGCGACTGTCATCTCACATCCGCAGGCCTCATTCGAAGCCTCTAAAACCGGGCTGTCCATGTGGTGGGAGGTCGTATTTCCGTCTTTGCTGCCGTTTTTCATACTGTCTGAGCTATTAATCGGCTTTGGTATTGTAAGGTTTGTCGGTGTTCTGCTTGAGCCTTTTATGCGCCCTATTTTCCGCGTGCCGGGTGTCGGCGGCTTCGTTCTGGCCATGGGCATGGCATCAGGGAACCCCGCGGGCGCAAAACTGACGGCAAGGCTGCGGCAGGAAAAACAGATTTCAAGAGTAGAAGCAGAACGGCTTGCTTCCTTCACCAATTCATCAAACCCGCTCTTTATTTTTGGAGCTGTCGCCGTCGGTTTTTTTCAGAATGCGTCATTAGGTATTTTATTAGCATCTGCACACTATTTGGGCAATTTGGCTGTCGGTTTAACGATGCGCTCCTACGGGCGTAAAGAAGAGCGCCAGCTCATGAGAAATAAAACCATATCTTTGCCTTCTATCAAAGATGCTTTACATGCGCTTCACACTGCAAGGCTTGCGGAAAAACGGCCTTTAGGAAAAATTTTGGGCGACGCTGTAACCTCATCCGTTCAAACGCTTCTAATGGTAGGCGGCTTTATTATTTTGTTTTCTGTCTTTAATCGTTTGTTATCCGTCGTACAGCTGACCGATATTCTCTCTATTGTTACAAAAGGCGCACTGACCTTGTTTCAGCTTCCCGCTCAATTGGACATTCCTCTATTATCAGGAATGTTTGAAATCACATTAGGAAGCAAGCTTGTCAGCGAGACAGATGTCTCCCTTTTGCAAAAAGCTGTTGTTGTCAGCTTTATCCTCGGATTCAGCGGCTTTTCCGTTCAGGCTCAGGTGGCAGGCATTTTATCAGAGACGGACATCAGATTTAAACCATTCTTTATCGCGCGTGTGCTGCAAGGCATTTATGCCGCCGTTTTTGTCATTCTGTTATGGAAACCTCTTTACACCGCGTGGAATGACCATGATCAGTACGTTTTTAAATCTCTTGATACAGGTGAGCTGCCGACAGCTCTTATCAGCGGATGGAATCTGCTTGTGCAGATTGGCCCTGCTGTCACGTTATGTGCACTGTTTACGTACATTTTCATTTTTTCTTACAGACTGACAAACGGTACAAAAAAAGGATGAGCTTAAAAAACACTCATCCTTGCCTGAATTTTTCCTGAAGCGCCTTCTCGACTTCCGGCGGTACAAATTCTGACACCGCGCCTTTATACTTTGCCACTTCTTTTACTATGCTTGAGCTTAAGAAAGAATATTGGTTATTTGTCATCATAAAAAAGGTTTCAATTGATTCATCAAGCACACGGTTTACGGATGTTCCCTGCATCTCGTACTCAAAATCAGACACCGCTCTCAAGCCTCTTAAAATGGCTTTTGCATTTTTTCTTTTTGCATAATCAATTAACAGCCCTTGTGACGTTTCAACTGTTATGTTCGGAATGTCTTTTGTCACTTCTCTCAAAAGCTCACAGCGTTCTTCTACACTGAATAGCGGCTTTTTTGAAGAATTGTTCAGCACACACACATACACTTGATCAAATATATTGGCCCCGCGTTTAATGATATCCAGATGCCCGTAGGTCACCGGATCAAAACTGCCGGGACAGACAGCTATACTCGTCACATCACAACCCCCTCTTTTTATAGATCGCCACCCCTGTCAGGCCGTAGGTTTCTTTTCTTGTTATCACTAGATCACCTACTGCTTCGGGAAGCTCGACGTCTTTGTCATGCTCTGCGACGATAAAGCCGCCATCCTCCAGCATTTGTTGTTCGTCTATCACACTTAAGAGCGCCTTCAGTTTTTGTTCCTTATACGGAGGATCAAGAAAAATCCCGTGAAAGCCCGCTTCTCTTTTCGCAGCTGCGTGCAAAGCACGTTCCGCATCATTACGGTACACATCTGCGTATGCTGTAAGCTCTAATGTTTTCAAGTTCGATTTCACTGTTTGAATCGCTTTAAAATCACGGTCAACAAATACACAATGGTCAAACCCTCGTGAAAGCGCTTCAATACCAAGACCTCCGCTTCCTGCGAATAAGTCAAGTCCCCTGCCCCCGTCAAAATAAGGGCCAATCATATTGAAAATGGATTCCTTCACTTTATCGGTTGTCGGTCTCGTTGATGTTCCCGGCACTGCCTTTAGTGAACGGCCTTTTTTTGATCCAGAAATTACTCTCATGTTCCACACCACTTTTTCTAAAAGCTATTTTGTTTCCTTGTTCGGCCGGACGCCGTTATGTATAAGAAAAAAACCAATCCTATCTTATCATAAAGCATTCTTTCAAACAATGAGCGCTAATCTTCATATACAAGTGTATAAGCGGAATGATCATTGTCCATACTATAAGCAACAGCATCCAGAGGATGTTGTTGCCAACCGCGGAGAAGACTTACGTTTCCCCATAAGTTCTTCCTCCGGTTTCTCCTCTCCCTTTGCCTTCTCCTTAACTTGTTAAGGAATAGAAGGACCCCGCAGAAACCTGCGGGGATTTTTTTATACAGCTATATTCCGATTTTATAATCATATTCTTTTGCTTTATCAAGCTTTGACTCAAATTCCAATTTTAAAAACGGTTTATATGAAGGCTCAACTTTCTTAACAAAAGAATAAGATGAGATCTTGTCCATTGTTTTTTCAATTTGGCCCATATCACAATACAGCACGACATATTTTAAGCGTTTTGACACATAATGCACATTTCCGAACTTTCTCAGCATTTTGCTTTGCTTTAAAGAATGAAGATACACAATCATGCCTTGGCGTCTATTCTCCAATACATTCACCTGCCTGATTTCTCTTATATGTAAAAGACGAGACGGCCAGTCTCGTCATGACACTTTGCATCCGCAGCCGCCGCCTGATCCGCAGCCGCCTCCGCATGAAGACAAACCGTCAAAATAAGGATTCCCAGTCGGAACTTTAATATGCTCTGAGACAGCTGTCCCAATTTCAACGCTGATTTCATCAAGAATAGACTGCAGTTCCGTCTCTGCTTTTTTGAAGTCGGCCACCTTATCGTTCAGGTCGAGCTCCCGTTTGATCTCCCTCATTTTTCGGGATATTTCTCTATAGTCAGGATGATATTTGCCAAAACGCTGCACATCCTCATATTGCTCTTTTATTTTGATAAAAGAACGAATAATCCGCCCTGCCTCTTCATCTTCCTGGAGACGCTTGTAACAATTGCGGTAGTTCTCAGCCGTCTCCGACTGCAGAATCATCTCGGCAAGCTGCTGAGCTTCACTTTGAAGCCGCACGGATTCCATCGTCGCATACATAGCACGCACCTCCAGTTGTTAGTTTACCATGAAACCAGCCAATTGGAAAATGCTTAGCCGCACTTAAAAATGGAGTTGTAAAAGCCTCCCTAGTTTACACAATGAAAAAGACCCATTTTCGGGTCTTTTAATCTTTTGTCCGCATTGCTTGGAACATTTGCATCATCATTTGCGCCATTTGAATCCCGTTCGTAAATTGATTCACCCGATGCGGAATGGTTTTTTCGTAAAAATTCATCATCTCAAGCTGAAATGAAGCCAAGTCATCCGGCTTTCTCGCAAGCCTCCGGTACCATATCGGCTGTTCTCTTAAGAATCGTTTTCGTTCTTTATCTGCTAAAATAAATTCCTGAACGTCTTTGCGCATATAAGCTCTCCTTTATTAATCCTTCCGAAAAGAAAAAGGATGCTGTCCGGGTCCTGGCTGAGATTGCTTCTGTCCGTTTCCGGAAAATGTGTTGAGAAGGCTTTGCAACGATGAGATCGATTGGCTCATTTTATTGATCTGTTCATTCATTTGATTGACATCCATCTTTTTCACAGCTGTAACCATTTTAGAAACAAAATCATTTTTTTCTGATGTTTCGGGTACCGCTTCTGCGGCTTCCTCCGGTTCTCTGTACGGGTCCCAAATTGGGTCTTTCTCTCCGAAAAGGACCCAATTTTCGTACACGTCCTGCCAGCTTCTTTGTTCTTTGCGCACTTCTTTGATCAGCTTGGGATGTTTTTTAACGAATTGTTTAAAGTCATTAATTGAATGATTGGCATGTTGATTCGCCACAATCCTCACCCCCTCCGAAAAATATACCTACTACAATGTATCGGTTTGTGAGCCAATGTGTTCGCCTAATATTCATCGAAAAATCATTTTCTCGTAAAACAAGAAGCGCAGAATAACAGAAGCTTCCTCCCCCGATAAAGCCGGGGCCTTAATTGTTCCTGAAATCAAGATTCCTGCCTTTTGTAAATGTTTGGGATGCCGCATTCCAAAGCCCATCAGAACAAGATCCTTAATCGCCCCCGGCCGATCTTAAAGTCTCCTCATCAAAAAAGAGCCGGACAGCAACACGTTGATCCAGCTTCAGCTCCTTAAAAGTTCATTTTTTTGGTAATGTCACTCACAGTATCCATTGAGAAAGCTTCGTCTACTGTAATTCCTTGTTCTAAAGCCTTTGCAGAAACAATAAAAAGCCGCAGAACCTGTTGTCCGCGGCTGATTTCAGCGTTTAATAAAGTTTTGAGTGTAATACTTCCGGTCTACACCGACGCCAAGGTGCGTGTAGTCTGAATGTAGAAGCGCTTTTCGATGGCCTTCACTATTCAGCCAGCCTTCTACAGCAGCCGGACCGTCCACATAATTGTACGCGATATTTTCTCCCGCTTGCTCAAAGTCGACATCCCCTTTTTCTAAGCGGTCCTTCAGCGTGCCGTATTTCTTCGATACATGGGAGAAATAGTTGTTTTCTTTCATATCCTCACTGTGGCCAAAAGCCACTTCGGCCGTCGGCTGATCCCACTCAAGCTTAGCTAACCCATGTTTGACACGAATAACATTGGTCAAATCGAGTATTTGCTTTTCACTCGTTGATTGGATCTCTTTCCACTTATCTTCCGTAACGGTTTGCGGTTCTACTAACTCACCGCGGTACACTACCTCATAAGGTCTTTGCTTGACAAAGGTTTGCGCATCAAACGCCCTGATGCTGGATAGCTTCCCTTCAAATTTGTCCATATACAGCTGGACGTACATCTTCCCTACTTTTACAGTCGGTCTGGTGTTGATGTCCTCTTCAGAAAACTCAAACCGATAGGAATTTCCTTTATACTCTACATTTACAAACGGAGCCACCTGGGTTGTCTTAAATACTTCTCCCGTTGACTCACCGATTTTGAAGGGCTTTGCGTTAATATCATTTCCCGCCGCAAATAATGTGACCACTTTATTGTGCAGCATCCCGATTTGCACATACTGGTCTTTTCCCTGATTGTAAACCCACCATTCGTAATCATAAGCCGAGGGGTCAATACGTTCCGGTTCCCCAAGTTTTTTCTTTACATCGTCGGCGGATTTGCCCATAAAGGACAATAATCCTGAAGTCGGCATATGTATTCGTTTGCCGCTTGCCGCTTCCTCGTTAGAGACTTGAGGTTCGCTGTCATTTGATTTTTTTTCAGGAACAGCCCCATATTGAATAAACAGAACATAAGTTCCGCAAATAATCAAGAGGATAACCATAGCTCTTAATATATTTTTCAATCTATCACCCCCGTGATGTGAATTGCATGTCTTGCCTTATTTTTCATTACAATACAGCCTATTTAACATGTCAAAGATTTATGTGTTAATGCAAAAAGCCTTGCTCTCTGTTTTCGTCCTCTGAAATAACTGATAAAGCACTGCCGGCACGTTCATTTGTTTGTTCAGATAAGGAAAGATCGCCAAGCGTGACAATACCAGTCAGCTTGTTGTTTTTGGTTACAGGTATGCGCCTGAGCTGATGGGATGCCATTAAATGAAGAACCTCATCAACTGGCGCGTCCTCTTCCACACTGACAGGTTTTTCAGTCATAGCGTCAGTGATTTTTTGCGAGTTTGGCCTTTTTGAGGCGATGCCTCTTAACACCAGATCACGATCGGTTACGATGCCGACCAGTGTTTCTCCATCCTCATCAACTACCGGAATGGCTCCTACATCCGCGTCTTTCATCTTTACCGCAGCTTCATATACATTATCTAATACCGTGCAATATTGCAAGTCAGCTGTCATCAGATCTTTTATTTTTGTCATCCGTAAAACCTCCTTTTATCTAGTGATATTTTCGTCAAATTTTCATTTTTGCATACTTTCAAAAGAAGAAGATTCATTGAAAGTTTAACGCTTTCATACTATGATTGTCAGGAAAGGTAATTTTTATAAGGAGGGGTCAGTGTTGAAGTTTACTGATAGCGGACTTGAAGGGGTAAAGGCTGAGCTCAGCCTCTTGGACGATTTGATGGAAAGCAAGGGACTCATCAGAGCCGGTCAATGGGATTATGAAAGAGTGACCTATGACAGAAAGTTTTCGACGATTGAGGGAACGTTTTACCTGCGGGTTCAAGGCATTGCGACAGAGGGCGATGTCGGAAGCGGCCGCGCCGTTATTCAATTAATGCCCCCTCTATTAGGAAAACACTATTACCCGCACGGAGTGGAATACGGAGAAACAGAAGAATTCCCAGTGCAGGTTGTGACCAAAAGCAAGGCACTCATCCAGGACATCTCCGACATGCTGAAAACAGTTCAAATGTAATAAAAAAGGTACAGCCGATTGCCGCTGTACCTTTTATGATATCGTCTGCTGAATATAAGGCGGCTCCTCCTGTCCATCCTTTTCCCTTTCCTTCTTCACCCATTGGAAAAAGACAATAGCCAAAAAAGCGCCGTACACAATTTCCTGAATGATTTTCATCATAACTGCCCCAAGCTGCTGATCCTCTAACAAAGGAAGTGTGTTAAACATTTCCGGTCCTGTTAACGGAACCTGTCCCAGCATATCCGCAGGAACACAAAGCTTCATGGCTTCCGCCCAGGCAGACGGATCGGTATAAGTGGCATATAAGGGCGTGCCGCTAAACATGATCAGTGCACAAGCAGGCGTGAGCAGCATACCGTCCGCCATAATATAGCCCAGCTTCATCAGGCCGCTGAGCTGCGGGAGACGAGCCACCTTGTGTACGAGCGGCCACCACATAAAAAACGCTAACACGAAGATGAGCCAAGTCATTAACGCATGGTAAAGCGTATCCGTTTTGACAGTATCAAATATTAGCGGCACATGATATAGAGAAAAAACGCCGTTAAATAAAAGCAATGCAATTAAAGGTGTAGAGAAAAATGTAAAAAAGGGGTTAATGGCAGGCCGAAAAATCATTTTTTCCCAGGCCCATGCGGGAATCCCTGCGATTAATAAAGGCGGAACCACTAAATACAAAACAGCCATCTGCACCATATGGGCGCTGAACATAATATGTCCGAGCAGATCAACCGGGCTTCCTTCGGCTGCATATAAAAACAGCATCGCCGACAGAAAACAGGCCATTTCTTTACCCGTGATACGGTCAGGCTTTGAAGTCAACCGTCTGTAAAAAAAGATGTAAAGCACCGTGATGCCTAAAAGGATACAAAAAAGATAAGGGCTCCACATGGCGCGAAACCCAAACACGTCTAACTGATTCATGTCTTCACCTCCGGCGGCTGCTCAAATTACCACCATATAATTGTAACAAACGCAAGCACCGTAATGAACGCGACAAACATGCCTGAATACAGAAACAATGCCGGCGCTTCATGCCCTTTCTGATTCATATGCATGAAGTAATACAGCTGAAATATCACTTGAATAGCCGCGAGCAGTATAATGAAAGGAATCGTAAACCAGCTGCCGATGCCGTCTGTTGCCACAGTCAGAAATGCAACGAGCGTAAGACCGATCATCAGGCCAAAAGACATGACTTGATATTTCATTTCCTGAGCATGCTTCTTTTTCTTATATTCAAGGTCGCTGCTGATATGTCCTCTGCTTTTTTTATCGACCATGTTTATCCCACCATCCCCATTAAATATACAACGGTAAAGATAAAGACCCACACGACATCAATAAAATGCCAGTAAAGACTGGCCACGTAAAACTTAGGTGCTGTATATAAACTTAAGCCCCTCTTTGCATTGCGGATCATCAGCGTGCTGATCCACAAAAGGCCAAACGCCACGTGTGCACCATGTGTGCCGACAAGCGTATAAAACGATGAGCCAAGCGCCGAGCTTGTGATGGTAAAGCCAAACTCATGTGTGTAATGCTTAAATTCATAAATTTCCAAGCCTAAAAATCCCGCACCCAATAACAAGGTAATTCCCAGCCAGAGCTGCATTTTGCCAAATGAAAAGTTTTTCATATGGTACATCGCATACACACTCGTTAAACTGCTCGTTAATAAGAGCATTGTGGCGATAAAAACGAGTGTGACATCAAACATTTCTGTCGTAGGCGGGTCACCGGCGTTTGAATTCCGTAGTGCAAGAAAAGTGGCGAAGAGAGACGCGAACAGAACAGTCTCTCCCCCAAGAAAAAGCCAAAATCCTAAAAATTTATTTTTCCCTTCCAGTGTTGCTTTTTCGGGAGAAGCTGGAAAGGTCTCTGCGGTGAATTTTTCTTCAATTTGCATTACGCCTTCACCCCTTTATCATCGTTCGGCAGTTCCTCTTTGTGAATATGATAACCGTGATCATCAATCAATGAACGGAGCAGCATTGTAAAAAATGTGATGCCAAGTCCGATAAAGATCACCGGCAGGCCCCAAGCGTGGTCGGTTCTATACAAGAGACCAAAGGCAGCGACAAAGAGACCGAAGGAAATGATCAGCGGCAGAATTGAACCGTTTGGCATATGGATATCATCAACCGGTTCAGCCGGTGTCATAGATTTGTGTCCCGCCTGCTTCTCGATCCACAGCGGGTCAAGCCCTCTGACAAATGGAAGCTGTTTAAAATTATATTCAGGCGGCGGTGACGAAACAGCCCATTCAAGCGTACGTCCGTCATGCCATGGATCATCTCCGACATATTCGCCCTTCACCGAAGTCCATATGACATTGACAAGCAGGAGGATAACTGCTGCTGCCATAAAAAACGCCCCGATTGTACTGATCAAGTTGCCGGTTTCAAGGCCCTGGCCTGGCAAGAAGGTATACACACGGCGCGGCATTCCCATTAAACCGACAAAGTGCTGGATGAAAAAAGTAAGATGGAAACCGATAAAAAACAAAACAAATGAAATTTTCCCCATTGTTTCATGCAGAATTTTACCGAACATTTTCGGCCACCAGAAATGAACACCGGCTAATAGCCCGAATACGACTCCGCCTATAATGACATAGTGAAAGTGCGCCACAACAAAATACGTATCATGGAACTGGTAATCTGCAGCTGCCGCAGCCAGCATGACACCTGTCACACCGCCAAGCACAAAGGATGGGATAAATGAGACGGCATACAGCATGGCCGTCGTGTACTTCACATTTCCTCCCCAAATCGTCAGCAGCCAGTTAAATATCTTAATCCCGGTCGGAATCGCGATCGCCATTGTGGCAACTGCAAAGATTGCGTTCGCAATCGGTCCGAGGCCTGTCGTAAACATGTGGTGCACCCAAACCATAAAGCCAAGAAAACCGATAAGCACGATTGCAAAAACCATTGAAGAATATCCAAACAAACGCTTTCTAGAAAACACCGGGATGACCTCTGAGAAAATGCCGAAAGCAGGCAAAATCAGAATATAAACCTCCGGATGTCCGAATATCCAAAATAAATGCTCCCAAATAATCGTGTTACCGCCAAGCTCAGGATTAAAGAAATTTGTGCCGAACAGCCGATCCAGCATCATAAGAGCCAAGCCAACCGTAAGCGGCGGAAACGCGAACAAAATCAATGCCGACGCCACAAATGTCGTCCATGTAAACAAAGGCAGCCTCATGTACGTCATGCCGGGAGCCCTCATGTTAATAATCGTGGCCAAAAAGTTAATCCCGGCTATCAGCGTCCCCAGTCCGGATATTTGCAGTCCAAGGACGAAAAAGTCTATGCCGTGCCCTTTTGAATGAAGCGAAAGCGAGGCATATGACGTCCAGCCCGCATCTGGCGCTCCTCCCAAAAACCAGCTTAAGTTTAAGAAAATGCCCCCGAAAAAGAAGAGCCAAAAACCAAGCGAATTTAAAAATGGAAACGAAACATCCCGCGCTCCGATCTGCAATGGAACAACCGCATTCATCAAAGCAAATAAAAGCGGCATCGCAGCCAAAAAGATCATTGTCGTTCCGTGCATCGTCATCACTTCATTGTACGCTTGAGCACTGAGAAAAGCATTTTCCGGCTTTGCAAGCTGGATTCTGATAAACATCGCTTCAATTCCCCCGACAAGAAAGAAGAATCCCCCTGCGATTAAATAAAGTATCGCGATTTTTTTATGGTCCACCGTCGTCAAATAATCCCAAAGCATAGATCCGCGCGTCCGCTTTTCTGTAAGCGCATTCAACATATGTGACCTCCCCCAATATCTCCCTTTCTTCCCTACTTGCTTTCTGCTTTCAAGCCTTTTAAGTATTCATAAAGCGCGTCCATTTCACTGTCTGAAAGCTTCGGATATGTTCCTGTCATTTTGTTCCCTGGCTTTATGCTCTCAGGGTCTTCCAGCCAGGCTTTCACATTTTCTTTATTCGCATCCTTCACCCCTGCCACTTTTGTCCTTTCACCGAAAGTAGCAAGGTTTGGCGCCGTTCTTGCTGCCTCTGCACGCTTATCATTTGGCTCGACCGCATGGCAGCTCAGGCAGTTCTTCTCTTTGAACAGCTCTTCCCCCTGCTTAGCCAAATCACTTTCTGCTGCCGTCTTATAGTTTTTCATATCTTTTGTCCATGACTGGAATTCTTTCGCAGAAAGCGCCTTTACTTTAAAATCCATGAGTGCGTGTGAAGGCCCGCAAAGCTCAGCGCACTTTCCAAAGAACGTATCTCCCGCCTCTTTGCTGCGTTTTGAATCGAAGGTTAAGAAGAACGTATTTTCGTTATCAGTATTGGTATCAATTTTTCCTCCTGCTGAAGGAATCCAGAAAGAATGTTTTACATCAGAGGCTTTTAAACTGAAATAAACCCGCTGGTCTGTCGGTACGATCAGCTCCTGGCTTGTGATAATGCCGTAATCAGGATACTCGAACTCCCACCAATACAAATTTGCTCTGACATTGACAACGAGAGCATCCTCGGCTTTGCGGTTTTTCTTATCCATAGGTGATGTATCTGCGAGTTCAAGCGTATATAATACGACAGGGATAACAAGAATGATGAGCAGCAAAATAGGGATCACTGTCCATGTGATTTCTAAAAATTTATTCCCTTCCACCTGTTTTGGTATCGTGTTCTCCCCAACCCGCGACCTTCTGAATCTCACAATCACATAAAAGAAGATAACAGATACGACTGCTACGACAACAACCATAATCAATGTACTGAGCACTGTCAGGTCATACTGTTTATCAGCCACCTCGCCAGCAGGCTTGAGCGTGGATAAAAAAGGTTTTCCACATCCGCTTAACAAAAGCGGCACCAAGGCTAATAATAAGATAAGACGCCAATGCTTTACCATTTCACCCAACCCCTTTTCTGGTCAATACAGCGGCGGAAAATAGATTGATTCCATCGCAATCCGGCCGCCTCCCAATAAAGCACTTACATTTCCTCTTCTCTTAAATTATGAGTTTTTTTACTCAAAATGCCATCTATGTATAAAAGTAAAGCCGCCTGATTAAACAAAAGGTCAAGGCGGCATTCACTAGTTGTCATCGGTTATTTTGAAGCGATAAAACAAGCAATGTATCTATTTTTTAGAAAAGCGTAAAGACAACCATTGCAACGAAATAGATTGTCATGTAATTCAGTGAGTAAACGAACATCATCGTCGCCCACTTCATGATATTCTTTGAACGGAAGCCCATCAAGCCAAGAATCAGCCAGCCGATATTTAACAGCAATCCGAGAATTACAATCGGTAGACCTAGGCTTCCTAAAAAGAATGGAAGCGGCATCAGGCACGCAACCCATACAATAATTTGTCTTTTAGTCACTTCAAATCCATATACGACTGGAAGCATTGGAATATTCGCGGCTCTGTAGTCCTCAGTTTTCTTAATGGCAAGCGATAAGAAGTGAGGAATCTGCCAAATGAATAAAATCATAAATAATACCCATGCCACGACGCCAATATTTCCTTCTACTGCCGTCCATCCAATCAGAGGCGGCACTGCTCCGGAAACACTCCCTACTACTGTGTTAATCGTATAGCGGCGTTTCGTCCACATTGTGTACAGGACAACATAAGTAAATACTCCGATAAAACCAATAACAGCAGCCATCACAGTGGTCATCAGCAGCATGATCAATCCTAAAGCAACAAGCAAAATTCCAGACCATAATGCCTGATTCGGCTGAATTTTACCCGTAACCGTCGGTCTTACTTTTGTACGCTCCATGATATGGTCAATGTCCCGGTCATACCAGTTATTGATCGCACAGGACCCCGCAATAATCAAAGATGATCCAAATAAAGTAAGAAGAACGGTGTTTATATTGCCTAAAAAGCTTAAACCGGAAATATGAAAAGCAAGCCACATTCCAGTAAAAGTTGTGATGAGATTAGAATTTACGATCCCTATTTTAATGAGGGACAGAAAATCTTTCCATGCCGTTGTTTCTTCAATTTGTCCGTCTATAGCTGTATCATTTAAGATTCTGGAGTTAGCCATAACGTAAACCTCCCTTACAAACCTAACGCAGGTTTATAATAACCTGCAACTCTATCATACAAGATAACAACTTGTAAAAAAACATCCTATTAAATATTAAACGAGAAACAGGAATTTATTTGTGAACTTTTTATGAATTTTACCAAAGATGAAGGCAAACGCCAATTCGATAATGCGTTTACCTTATTTCTATCAGACCCGGCATGAATAATCAAGTATACATTTCCAGAAGTAGTGATTCTATTATATTTTTGTGAACAAAGGGCTCTAAGAATTGCCACAAAACACATATTCGCTTACACTTGGTACGTATAAAAAATTGCAGCAGTTTGTTAAGAAGGTGGATATTGTATGAATAAAGCATTAAAAGCTCTCGGTGTTTTGACAACATTTGTGATGCTTATTGTTTTAATCGGGGGAGCCCTCGTTACAAAAACAGGTTCCGGCCAAGGATGCGGCAGACAGTGGCCGCTGTGCCACGGGCGCTTCTTCCCTGAACTGAATCCCGCTTCTATTATTGAATGGAGCCACAGATTCGCAAGCGGCATCTCAATTATTCTAGTATTAAGCCTTGCCTTTTGGTCATGGAGGAAGATCACACCTGTTTTCCGTGAAACAACGTTTCTCGCTATCATGTCCATTATCTTTTTGTTTCTTCAGGCACTGCTTGGTGCGTTGGCTGTCGTGTTCGGTTCAAACGCGCTTATTATGGCGCTTCATTTTGGGATTTCACTAATTTCTTTTGCGTCTGTTTTAATATTAACTTTGCTTATATTTGAAGCTGATAAATCAGCCAGAAAACTGGTCAAACCGCTTCAAATCGGCAAGAAAATGCAATTTCACATGATAGGTATTTTGATATATTCCTATATCGTTGTGTATACTGGCGCATACGTAAGACATACAGAATCCAGTCTGGCGTGTCCTGATGTGCCGCTGTGCAGCAGGCTGAACAATGGACTTCCGACCCAATTTCACGAATGGGTGCAAATGGGGCACAGAGCTGCAGCCTTGCTCCTGTTTGTATGGATCATCGTTGCCGCTGTTCATGCGATTACTTCCTATAAAGAACAAAAGCAAATCTTTTGGGGCTGGATTTCGTGTCTTATTTTTATCACGTTACAGGCACTGTCCGGTATTATGATCGTGTATTCTGAACTGGCGCTGGGCTTTGCGCTTGCGCACTCATTTTTTATTGCCTGCCTGTTTGGGGTTTTATGCTACTTCTTATTATTGATTGCACGTTTTCGTTACGAATCAAGACGGGTATAAGACACAAGACCAAAGCTCTTATACGCTTTGGTCTTTTTTATCATTCCATTTCGGCAGCTTCATATAATTCAACTTTCGGTTTGCATACTGAACTTGATGATTTATATAAGGTTTGGATAATCTCGGGCGATGATGTATTCTAAACGCGCTGCTCAATCGATGTTTGGGACAGGATTTTAATTAAAATAACTTTTCCTCAAGAAGTCAATTCATTCTCACCAGAAAAGAAGCCGTAATTATACCAAGCTTATTAAGCATCAGCTTTTCTCATTCCTGCACCCGCGAGCAGACAACCAATGCGTCCTTCACACACGTTTGAAACAGCCCCCGCTCGTTGCAGCAGTTGCACGTTCATATCTCGTTCCTCACTAAAAAAGAGTGTATATCAAATGATATACACTCTTTTTTGATTATGCTTTTTCAATTTCGAGAAGCAGATCTCCCGTTTGGATTGGCTCTCCATTTTTCACATGAATCTGTTTGATTGTTCCTGAGAATGGCGCCTGAACCGTTGTTTCCATTTTCATGGCTTCGTTGATCATCAAATGATCACCTTTATCAACTTTGGCACCCGCTTCTGTCAGTACCTTGATGACAGTTCCAGGCATAGAAGCTGCAATATGACTTGGATTTGTACGGTCTGCTTTTAATCTTTCCTGAACGGAAGACTTAATGCTTTCGTCCTTTATGACCACTTCACGCGGCTGGCCGTTCAGTTCGAAATAGATCACACGAGTTGCATCCGGCTGAGGTTCACCGATTGAAATTAGTTTGACGATCAGCGTTTTCCCGCGTTCAATTTCCACTTCTATTTCTTCGCCTAATGTCATGCCATAGAAGAAGGTCGGAGTATCTAATACCGAAATATTTCCATAGCTTTCAGCAGTTTTTACATAATCAGAGAAGACTTTAGGATAAAGTGCGTACGCCAAAGCATCCTGGTCTGAGATCTCTAGGTTATGCTGCTCTTTAAACTCCTGTTTGATCGCTTCAAAGGATACCGGCTCAAGCAATTCTCCCGGTCTCACTGTGATCGGCTCCTGCCCTTTTAAAATGAGCTTTTGAAGTTTTTCCGGGAATCCGCCATGAGGCTGTCCAATATTTCCTTTGAAAAGCTCAATAACAGAATCAGGGAAATCTAATGATTCGCCTTTTTCGTAAATGTCCTTTTCAGTCAGGTTATTTTGCACCATGTACAGCGCCATATCCCCGACTACTTTAGAGGAAGGCGTAACCTTCACGATATCACCGAACATATCATTTACTCGTCTGTACATCTCTTTGACTTCGTTCCAGCGATCGCCCAGGCCTACTCCCTTCGCCTGCTGCTGCAGGTTACTGTATTGGCCTCCAGGCATTTCATGCTCATAAATTTCAGTATGCGGAGACTTCATCCCGCTTTCAAATTCACTATAATATTTACGAACTGATTCCCAATACTGGGATAGTAATTCCACGCCTTGCACGTTCATTTCCGGACGGCGGGAGTTGCCTTCCATCGCATGGTAAAATCCGCTCGCGCTAGGCTGCGATGTTAAGCCAGCCATTGAGCTGACCGCCACGTCTACGATATCAACGCCTGCTTCTACTGCTTTTGCATACATATAAATTCCGTTGCCGCTCGTATCATGCGTATGAAGGTGAACCGGAATATTGATCGTTTCTTTCAACGCAGACACCAGCTCATATGCAGCTTGCGGTTTTAACAGACCTGCCATATCTTTAATTCCGAGAATATGGGCCCCTGCAGCCTCAAGCTCCTTCGCCATAGATGTATAGTAAGCGAGATCATATTTTGTACGGGTTTTATCAAGAATATCACCTGTATAACAAATTGCCGCTTCAGCCACTTTACCTGAATCCCGAACGGCATCGATGGCTAACGTCATCCCTTTTACCCAGTTTAAACTGTCAAAAATACGGAAAACATCAATACCGGATTGAGCGGATTGCTTCACAAATTCTTTAATCACATTATCCGGATAATTCGTATAGCCGACAGCGTTTGAGGAGCGAAGCAGCATCTGGAACAGCGTATTCGGCACTTCCTTGCGGAGATCCTCCAGACGCTTCCATGGATCTTCCTTCAGGAAGCGGTAAGCTACATCGAAGGTCGCGCCTCCCCACATTTCCATGCTGAACAGCTCCGGCCATAACGCAGCCGTCGGATTAGCGATTTTTTTCAAATCATGCGATCTGAATCTAGTCGCAAGTAAAGACTGATGGGCATCCCGGAATGTTGTATCAGTTAATAGAACAGATTTCTGTTCCTTAACCCAATTTGCAAGCCCTTCAGCGCCTTTTTCATCTAGAATCTGTTTTGTTCCTCTTGCAGGCTGCTGATCAACGTCGACTTTTACAGCTAACGGCTTGTCAAACGCCGGTTTTTCTTTTTTGCCGATTCCAGGGAAACCATTCACTGTTACATTTCCAATGTAAGTAAGCATTTTTGTTCCGCGGTCTTTCTGTTTAGGGAAATTAAACAACTCAGGCGTGGTATCAATGAATGACGTATCATATCGCCCTGTCAGAAACTTTTCATGCTTTGCGACATTTTCAAGGAACGGAATGTTTGTTTTAATTCCTCTGATTCTAAACTCCTGAAGGTTTCGAACCATTTTGGCCGCCGCCTGTTCAAACGTTAAAGCCCAAGTTGATAGCTTAACGAGCAGTGAATCGTAATATGGCGTAATAACGGCGCCTTGGAAGCTGTTTCCTGTATCAAGACGAACACCAAAGCCTCCGCCCGAGCGGTAAGCCATGATTTTCCCTGTGTCAGGCATAAAATCATTTTGCGGATCCTCAGTCGTTACCCGTGACTGAATCGCATAGCCGATTGTAAAAATGTCCTTCTGCTCCGGAATGTTGACTTTTTTGCTATGTAGGCTGTGGCCTTGGGCAACAAGGATCTGTGTCTGCACAATATCAACACCGGTAATCATTTCCGTAATTGTATGTTCAACTTGAACACGCGGATTTACTTCTATAAAATAAAACTCGTTGTTCGCGACAAGGAATTCAACCGTACCAGCATTTATATAGTTCACGTTTTTAGCAAGTACAACCGCAGCTTCACAAATTTGGTCTCTCAATTCAGTTGACAGCGAAACGCTCGGCGCTACTTCTATCACCTTTTGGTGGCGTCTTTGAACAGAACAATCCCGTTCAAATAGATGAACCACGTTTCCCTGATTATCACCGATAACCTGGACCTCAATATGCTTAGGGTTTTCAATCAGTTTCTCTACATATACTTCATCATTGCCAAAGGCTGCTTTTGCCTCTGATTTCGCACGTTCATATGCCTCTTTGACTTCACTTTCACTTCTGACAATTCTCATGCCGCGGCCGCCGCCGCCAAGCGAAGCTTTAATAATAATCGGATAACCGTGAGTTTGTCCGAATTGTTCGACTGCTTCAAGCGTTTCTGCAGGGCCGTCGCTTCCTGGTATAACAGGAATTCCGGCTTTTTCCGCCTGCTCACGCGCTTTTACCTTATCACCAAACATATCTAAATGTTCAGAAGTCGGACCAATGAACACGATGCCTTCTTCTTCACAGCGCCTTGCGAAATGTATATTTTCAGATAAGAAACCATATCCCGGGTGGATCGCATCCACCTTGTTTCTTTTCGCAATATCAATAATACCTTCAATATCCAGGTAGGCATCAATTGGTTTTTTCCCTTCGCCAACCAGGTACGCTTCATCAGCTTTGTAACGATGATAGGAACCGGAATCTTCTTTTGAATAAACCGCAACTGTACGAACATTCAATTCTGTACAAGCGCGGAATATACGGATTGCAATTTCTCCCCTGTTTGCTACTAACACTTTTTGTATCGATTGCTGTGACAAACTTTTTTCCCCCTTACCCGAATGGAATATAATCTATCATATCGGAATATCCTTCACGTGTACACACTTGTTTTTTACAGATAAACAGTTTTTTCAAGCTGCTTCTTTTTCATTCCCTTTGGCGCCAAGGACTCTCTCTTTTTCTTATTCTCTGAATATTTCACAAACATGCTGATATTGATTAATATCCCCATGCTTCCCAATAATAGAAGTAAAGAAGAGCCTCCGTAGCTGATAAATGGCAGCGTAACACCCGTAATCGGGATTAGCCCGCTGACACCGCCAAGGTTAATAAACGATTGTACGGCAATCATGCTAGAAATGCCGATTGCCAGAAGACTTCCAAACGGGTCCTCGCATTTTCTCGCAATATAGAAACCTTTTAATACGATAAAGCCCAGCAGGAAAACAACAAACAATACCCCAAAAATGCCAAGTTCTTCAGCAATCACGGCCATGATAAAGTCAGTATGTGACTCAGGAAGATACCCGTATTTCTGGATACTTTCTCCGAGTCCGAGACCGAAAATACCTCCCGACCCAATCGCATAATAAGAATTGATCACTTGCAAACCTGATGTATTCGCATATTTAAACGGATCTTCCAGACTCTCAAAACGAGCTAAACGCTTTTCTGTTAAAATGTTATCCATATTAAAATAAATAATTGGACTGACCAGAATTAAGACAATTCCACCCAGCAAAACAAGCCTTACCAGCGTCTTCCCGCTGAAACCCGAGCACAAGATCATACACGTAGCGATAATGGCGATAATCATCGCCGTACCAAAGTCAGGCTGCATGGCAATTAAACCGCAGATAATAACCGTCATCACCACAGGAGGCGCAACTCCTGTTAACAGGTGATCAATATAGCTTTGTTTTTTTGCATAGACAGCTGCTAGATATAAAATCACTACCAGCTTGACAAATTCACCCGGCTGAATACTCATTCCGCCGATTTTAAACCAGCTTTGCGCATTTCCGGCAACATGCCCGAATACAAACAGTGAGATAAGCGCAAACACTGAAACAAGCAGCATCACCTTTTGAAATTTTTGATGAGCCAGTGCTTTGTAAGGAAACACGGCCATAACAATAAAAAGGATGCCTCCTGCGATTAAAGCAAACAGCTGACGCATGAAGAAATAATTGCTGCTTACGTTATACCGAGAAACAGCCGTAATCATACTTGAGCTGTACACCATCACTAAACCGAATCCGCATAGTAAAACAATTGCGAATATCAGTGAGTAATCATAAGATTTTAGCATTTTTTTTAACATAACATCCTCTTCCCTGCTTCCAACTTCCATTACCTATGGTTTTTATGTATTTATATTTTTTATTTTACTACAATTTATCAAATGACACGAAGATTCTCTATACGATTCGGATGAAATGCACAAAAATAGACCGTCATTATACGGTGAAAAAGCAAGCGGTTATAAAAAAACCCAAACTGTTAATTAGTTTGAGTTTTATCATTTATTTACCTGTAAACGCGTCGTGCAAAGCAGACAATTCGCGTTCTAATGTGTATAAAAGGTCTTTTCCATCTTTTTCGTCAACCAATCCCAGGCGGACAGCAAAATCGATTTCCCTCGAAAGTCCGAACATTTGAGTATCTAATACCTCTTCATATAGAGGACATTGAGGCATCGTTAAGTTATCCATTTGTACTCGGATCAGCTTCAAAATCTTCTCAGCGTCAACTTTCAGTAGCTCAAAAGCTTTTTGCCGATGGTCAACTATCATCTCTGAAGCCAAAAGTATCCCTCCGTTCCCCAGGCGAGTACCTAATTCTTCTATTTATCATAAAGGGTATCAGCAGAAAATGCAAGAGGATTTAAACAGATGACATAAATTAAAAAATACTCAGCTTGTACGTTTCAGACATTATTTTCAAAAGCTTTACACCTGCAATGCTGTTCCCTTTTTCATCCAAAGCCGGGCCGAAAATGCCGATGCCAAAATCATAGGGTGAAATGCCCATAATCCCTCCTGATACTCCGCTTTTCGCAGGAATTCCGACCTTAATCGCAAATTCACCGCTTGCATTATACATTCCGCAGGTGACCATAAACGTCTTGCAAATTCTCGCGACATCATTCGAAATGACTTGTTCTCCTGTTTCTGGGTGCCTGCCGTTGAGCGCAAACACAGCCCCGATTTTTGCTAAATCAAGACTGTTCATCTCAATCGCACATTGCTTCGTATATAAATCCATTACTGCTTCCACATCATCCTCAAAAATCCCGTACTGCTTCATATAATAACACATCGCCCGATTAATCATAGATGTGCTGTATTCAGACTCAGCTACGTCCCGGCAGTAGGTGATGCCTTGGTTGTTTGTCAGTTTTCTGATGAAAGAAAGCAGATAATCGAGTCTCTCTTTAGACGTTTGTCCTTTCAACAAGCTGGTGACAACCAATGCTCCGGCATTTATCATAGGATTTAGCGGTTTGCTCGGATTCACGGTTTCAAGCTTAATGATTGAATTAAACGGATCACCGGTCGGCTCCTGTCCAACATAACTGAAGACTCTGTCCTTGCCGTATTCCATTAACACAAGGGCAAGCGAGAGCACTTTCGATATACTTTGAAGAGTAAATGTTTTTTCTACGTCACCCGCTGACAGACAAGTATTATTTGAATAATAAATCGCTACTGAAAGATAGTGCTGATCAGCTTTTGCTAAAGCGGGAATATAGCTGGCCACCGCTCCCTTGTCTGTCACCTTTTTCGCTTCTTTCACTAACGCTTCCAGCTCGTCATTATGCCGGCATACCATGCGACCACCCTCGCTCCCTGAGCATCTCAATACATATAATTTGTTACACAAAGTGACAATTCATGCGAAAACTTTTATAATTTTGAGAGAAGGGGGTTATACCATGAGCGTTATACAAGTAACAGGCAATGTTACATATCCGATTACGATTGATCCTAGCGTATGGATTTTTGATGATCGCAAATTTTCATTTGACCGTAAAGGGGACGGCCAAGAAATCAATTTTCATACGGCTGAGAATGAATCTGGCCTTGACACTGAACGTGTTATTAGAGAAGGACGGATTGCGCCGCCTACATTAAAGACGGAAAAACAATTTGAGAAACAAAAACTGATGAACGGCAGCTTCGCAATGAAATTGGGAAGTGTGCTGAAAAATGCCGAGCCGCTCAGCTCTGCATCACAATGCGTATTTATTACAAGTTCCGGTAAAGCCGCCGTTCCTCTTGATACCGCGCTGAACAGTATTGTCCATTTCAGCCAGGCAGGCAAGCCGATTCAGGAAGGCGGCCCGGTTCATATTTATTTTGAAGATCCAGTTGATCACAAACAGCCAATCACCAATATAAAAGAGATCGACATCATTTAAATCGTCACAGCAAGTCAGCGGCAAGCTGGGCAAGCCCGGATCTCTCACCTTTTAAAAGCTTCACACTGCCAGAGATGGGTTGTCCTTTAAACCGCTCAACCACATATGCCAGACCATTATTCAGACTGTCTAAATATGGGTGATCAATTTGTTCAGGATCGCCCATTAAGACAATTTTACTGCCTTCGCCCACTCTTGTAAGAAGTGTTTTCACTTCATGCCTGGTCAAATTTTGCGCTTCATCAATGATTATAAATTGATCAGGAATGCTTCTCCCTCTGATATACGTCAGCGCCTCTACCTGGATCGAACCGATCCCCGCCAAAATCGCCTCGAGCTCTCCCGGTTTCTTGGCATTAAACAGAAACTCTAAGTTATCAAAAATCGGCTGCATCCAAGGCTTTAGCTTCTCCTCTTTTTCACCCGGCAAGTATCCGATATCCTTGCCGACAGGAACAATCGGCCTTGCCACGACCAGCTTCTTATATATCCCTAAATCTTCTGTCTGTAAAAGCCCCGCTGCCAAAGCAAGCAACGTTTTCCCGGTTCCGGCTTTTCCGATCAGCGTCACCAGCGGAATATCTTCTCGCAGCAAAAGCTCTAACGCCATTGTCTGCTGAACATTTCTCGGCCTGATTCCCCATACGTGTTCATCATCAAACACAAGTCTTTTTAGGACCGTGCCCGTTTTATCCGCAATACCGACGGCAGAGGACGACCCTCCTAATTCATCCTTCATTAAGGCAAACTGGTTTGGGTAAAATGCATGCTGCTTCATATCCTGAACTGAAATTTGTTTTTTTCCGTAAAAAGAGCTAAATAGCTGCTGGTTTATATATAAATCCTTATATCCGCTGTACATTTCATCATTGTCCACAACCCTGTCATTTAAGAAATCTTCAGCAAGAAGGCCGATGGCATCCGCTTTGACTCTGACTAATACATCCTTGCTGACAAGGATCACAGGCCTACCGTCTTCCTTCGTCTCTTCTTCAAGGCTTAAGTTTTTAGCAACGGCTAATATACGATTATCATTCGTTTTTTCGATAAAGATTTCTTGAAGCTGGTGAAAGGAACGGTGGTTCAATTCAATTCGCAGCGTTCCCCCCGTATCAAGCGGAACCTTCTCATGCAGCCTCCCCTTCAGTCTTAGCGCGTCTATCAGCTTAGATACGTGCCTCGCATTCCTCCCAACTTCGTCCATATATCGTTTCTTGGAATCAACCTCTTCTAAAACGACAGCAGGGATGACAACTTCATTTTCTTCAAAAGAAAAAATAGCGTTAGGATCCTGTAATAACACATTCGTATCTAACACATAAATTTTACTCAAGTCTCAGCCTCCTGATATAAGGGTGGTCAAAGTTCTTCCTGCTTCTCTTACGATGAAAAAGGTGAACGCCTGCTAAAATATATGTTTTTGTGAATAAAGATAGAAGGTTAATTCAACAATAAAATTAATGAATGCATTTCAAGGAGGGAAACCGCAAGTGCGAATTCTTTTCATTATCATACAGCTCACACTCATTTTATCCGCCTGCGCTGTTCAACAGGGAAGACAGGAGCAAAATATTGAAAAAGAATCAACAAGACAGCAGGAAACAAAACCGATTCACGTAAAGGACACATCTCAGGAAACAAAAGACAATGGAACTAGAACTGATATTGCCAAGCATCTTGTCGGCGTTGCTGAAAAAGTGCCGGATGTCAAGGATGCGACAGCTGTTGTGCTTGGAGGATATGCTGTAGTAGGAATTGACGTCGACGATAACCTGGATAGAAGCAAAGTTGAAACCATCAAATACTCTGTGGCACAGGCTTTAAAAAATGATCGGCACGGCGCCAATGCAGTTGTGGTTGCTGATCCTGATACCGTCAGCCGTCTCAATGAAATGGGAAGAGAGATCAGTGAAGGCCGTCCTGTTACGGGGATTTTAGATGAACTGGCCGCGATTGTCGGCCGGGTGCTTCCGGAAGTGCCTAACGATGTGATTGACGATGAAGATGAACCGCAAACCAAGCAGCAAAACGATCAATTAAACAGAAAGCAAGAGAAGGAAATGGAAACGGAACAAAACGATCAATCTGATCATCATATGAAAAAGAACAATAATGATTAAGCTACAGCCCTTGCGGCTTTAGCTTTTTCTTATTTTGGACAGCATCTGATCCATGATATAATGCATATTAGAGTGAAAGAGGTGATATGATGAGGGTCCAATGTTCCATTTGCGATAAAATTGAAACAATTGATGATGAAACCCTGATCGCGAAACGGCTGAGAAACCGTTCGATCCATACATATATGTGCCAGGAATGCCATGACCGAATTGCCAAAAAAACAGAAGAACGGCTGAAAACCGGAAAGTTCACATTTCACCCGGGACAGCAGAAGAAAGAAAAAGTTAAAAAATAAAGCGGCAGCTATTCATACAGAATACAAAAAAAGACTCAGCGAGATGCTGAGTCTTTTTTCATGATTTTGCGGACTGTTCCTTTTTCGACTGATACAGCCGAATTTTGTAAATGATTAAAATCAATGCAGCGACGACCAATCCCTCTGCCACAGGCAAAAATACACCGAGAAAAGTCAAAACAGTGCAGCCTAAAGCCAGAAATAAATACACCACTGCTGATTTTAATACCGGAAGCCGTTTTGCAAATCCAAGCTTAAACACAATAACAGCTAAAACAAAAATGGTGCCATACAGCAGCCACATGCCTGCTGCTGGCTGCCGGTCCACTTGATATAGAGCGGCGAAGAACGACAGGCGTTCGCTTACATCATTCAAAAAGATTCCCTCCCCTGCAGCGTACGGGTTCTATCTTTTCAAATTCTGCAAGGGATTAAGACAATCCTGCTGTCTTTTTCTTTTTAGCCGCTTTTTCACGTTCGTTTTTATTAAGGATTTTCTTTCTTAAACGGATGGATTCAGGCGTTACTTCGCAGTATTCATCTTCGTTTAAGTACTCTAAAGATTCTTCAAGAGACATGATGCGCGCTTTTTTAATTGTTGTTGTTTGATCTTTTGTTGCAGAGCGGACGTTTGTCTGCTGTTTCATTTTGCTGACATTGACAACAAGGTCGTTGTCACGGTTATGCTCTCCGACAATCATTCCTTCATAAACTTCAGTACCAGGTTCAACAAAAATCACACCGCGGTCTTCAATCCCTTGAATTCCGTAAGATGTCGCTTTTCCGTTTTCCATTGACACAAGCACACCTTGACGGCGTCCGCCGACTTGGCCCGCCTGCATCAGCTGGTAACTGTCAAACGTATGGTTCAGGATACCGAAGCCGCGTGTTAATGACAGGAACTCTGTTGAGTAACCGATCAATCCGCGGGAAGGCACTGTAAAGATTAAACGGACTTGGCCGTTACCGTTGTTAATCATATCGATCATTTCACCTTTACGCGCTCCCATTGATTCCATTACAGAGCCTGTATGCTCTTCCGGAACATCAATTTGCACGCGCTCTACAGGCTCACAGCGTACACCGTCAATTTCTTTGATGATAACTTCAGGTTTTGACACTTGAAGCTCATAGCCTTCACGGCGCATGTTTTCAATTAAAATAGACAGGTGAAGCTCACCGCGGCCGGAAACCACCCAAGCATCTGGAGAAGCTGTAGGCTCGACACGCAAGCTGACATCAGTCTGCAGCTGTGACTGAAGGCGCTCTTCAATTTTACGGGCTGTTACATATTTCCCTTCACGGCCGGCAAACGGGCTGTTATTCACGACAAATGTCATTTGAAGTGTCGGTTCATCAATGCGAAGCACCGGAAGCGGTTCTTGATGCTCTACAGGACAGACTGTTTCACCGACGTTGATATCTTCCATTCCGGAAACCGCAACGAGGTCTCCCGCTTTTGCTTCTTCAATTTCCACCCGTTTTAAGCCTTGGAAACCAAAGATTTTTGTCACACGGAATGATTTAGCTGTACCGTCAAGCTTCATAAGAGAAACCTGCTGACCGACTTTCATCGTACCGCGGAAAACACGTCCGATTCCGATACGGCCTACATAGTCGTTATAATCAAGAAGTGCAACTTGGAATTGAAGCGGCTCATCTGCATTCTCAACAGGTGCCGGAACATGCTTAATAATCGTTTCATATAAAGCTTCCATGTTTTCATCTTGCTGCTTAGGGTCAAGGCTCGCTGTTCCATTAATCGCGGAAGCATATACCACCGGAAATTCGAGCTGTTCTTCATTTGCGTCAAGCTCGATGAACAGGTCAAGAACCTCATCGATCACTTCTTCAGGACGTGCGAAATCACGGTCGATTTTGTTCACAACAACAACCGGGTTCAAGTTTTGCTCAAGAGCTTTCTTCAGAACGAAGCGAGTTTGAGGCATGCAGCCTTCATATGCGTCAACGACAAGCAGTACGCCGTCAACCATTTTCATAATCCGTTCTACCTCTCCCCCAAAGTCTGCGTGTCCAGGGGTATCCAAAATATTGATGCGTGTATCTTTATAGTTAATCGCAGTATTTTTCGCCAAAATTGTAATGCCGCGTTCGCGTTCAAGATCGTTTGAGTCCATTGCGCGTTCAGCAACTTGTTCGTTGGCACGGAATGTACCAGCCTGGTGTAAAAGCTGATCGACTAGAGTCGTTTTCCCATGGTCAACGTGGGCAATAATCGCGATGTTGCGAAGATCATTTCGAAGTTTCACTTTTTCATCTCCTAAAAAAATTAGATAACTTTCATATTATACCACACATCCTCTTTAAAAGCGTCACGTTTTTCTGTAAACTTATTATAAGACGTAAAAGGGGATGGAAATATGAAAAAAATGAATTGGCTTTTATTATTATTTGCATTTGCAGCGGTTTTCAGCATAATGCTGATCGGCGTCTTTATCGCCGAAAAAAGCACGTGGGGCATTATCGCCAGCATTGTGCTCGTTTGCGCCGTTATGGGAAGCGGATTTACGTTAAAAAAGAAAATGCGCGAGCAAGGATTACTCGATTAAAAGCTTATCCTTGCTAAAGACATTGTAATCAAAAACACCGCAAATGAATGCGGTGTTTTTTCGTTGCGTAAGGCTTATCTCCCCTGTTTCCTAGGCGGGAAGAAGCAAAACAACATCCATTCATGGACAATCGTTCTAAATATGACACTTTTAACCAAACAAAAGTGGTTCGACATTGATATACACAAACTACCATAAAGCCTATTTTCCTCACACCCGCCTCTCCCTATAATGGGATTTGTACCACAATTCACAAAAGGGAGAGACGAAACATGAAGAAACCATTTGTAAAAAAAGCCATACTTACAACTGCCGCACTGACCTCAGCCACCCTGCTTACTTTCGGACCCGATGCCGCAAGCGCAAAAACAGTTAGTCACAGCACACCTGCTTTGCAGGAGACAATCACAAATGAAGACCTGAATACATTTTTCGATTTATTAAATCAATGTATATATGAAAAAGACGGGGTTTATTATTTTGACAGTGAAAAAGCTGTCGAGTTAGGAATGACACAAGAAGAGGCTCAAATCATTGCAAAATTGTGGGAATCGACATCTGAATTCTTCGATATTGTTTCACAATGTGTGTATGTTGAAGACGGCAGCTACAAATTTGATACAGAAAAAGCTGTTGAGCTCGGCTTCACAGAAAAAGAAGCACTCGCGCTTGACCAATTTTTCGCCGCTGTTTCCCTTAAAATTCATATTCTGCAGGCATCCATTGTTACAGAAGATGGAGCGTACAGCTTTGATAAAGATGCAGCTTTAGAAGCTGGTGCGACACCGGAGCAGGCTGATTTTTATGAAAAGCTCTTCGGTGCACTGTCTCAAGAACAGCTTGCAGCCATCTACCAAATGCTTCATCCGCAAGCTTAATGTAAGAAAAGCGCTTGTCCGTAAATCCGGCAAGCGCTTGTCCTTTATATCAGCAGTTTGATGATCAGCATCACAGCAAACACAGCTCCAAACCAGAAGGCTGCTTTAATAATCAGCAAACCATAGTATCTTTGTTTAAAACGGATTTCTTCTTCAGGCAGAAAAGCATCTTGAGGGGGCTGTTCATCTTTAAACTCAAAAGGCTCAGACATCTGTTCAAACATTTCTCTGCAGCTGCGGCAGGTGTTCATATGCTTTTCAATGAAGTTTTCCGTTTCTTTTTTGCAATCACCTTCAATATACAGAGGGAGAAGGTCTCTTACTAGAAAGCAGATCATATCCGCTCCTCCTCTCTTCTTTTCGTCATGTTTTTCTTGAGCTCTAATCTAGCCCGGTGAAGAGTGGTTTTCACTTTCGAAAGGCTCCAGCCTAAGATTTCGGCGATTTCCTCATAAGAAAGCTCTTGAAATTCTCTTAAAATCAAAACGGTTTGGTGCTGATCCTTTAGCTGCAGGAGCTCTTGCAGTATATCTGTTCAAAATGCAATACATAATGACTGAATAAATCAAACACGAACAACAATCCTTTACTTCTTATTAAGGCCTCATCCGGTTAGACAAGCCGCTTGTTATAAAGTTTCAATAAAAACCAAAAATTTCTCATCTCCCCCCCTTCGATATAAAGACGACATAACTCTTGCAATTTATCCATCACATGACACTTGACTCATCTTGATATTATTCAACAAAAATAAACACAGGACAATCCTATCAATTTTGTCTAGTTATGTTAGTTTTTGTTGAGAATACCAGATTGCTCGTTTAATATAACAATATAAAGATTTTTCAGTATTTTCAAAAAGGGGGATTTATTGTGGGTTTAGGTAAGAAATTGTCCGTCGTTGTCGCTGCTTCGTTTATGAGTTTATCAATCGGCCTTCCGGGTGTTCAGGCTGCTGAGAATGACCAGCTTAAGGAGAATCAAACAAACTTTCTCCCTAAAAGCGCCATTGCACAAACAGAGCTCTCTGCTCCAAATGACAAAGCTGTCAAACAGTTTTTGAAAAAGAACAGCAAAGTGTTTAAAGGCGATCCCGCCAAAAGACTGAAACTTGTGGAAAGCACAACTGACGCTCTTGGGTACAAGCACTTTCGATATGTGCCTGTCATTAACGGAGTGCCTATTAAAGATTCGCAAGTGATCGTTCACGTCGATAAATCTGACAATGTCTATGCGATCAATGGAGAATTGCACAATCAGTCTGCTTCAAAAACAGAAAACAGCCAAAAGGTATCCTCTGACAAAGCACTGGCACTCGCTTTTAAAGCCATTGGCAAATCACCTGACGCCGTTTCTAACGGAAGCGCAAAAAACAGCGATAAAGCAGAGTTAAAAGCGGTAGAAACAGAGGACGGCGGCTATCGTCTGGCTTACGATGTCACGATTCGCTATATCGAACCTGAACCTGCTAACTGGGAAGTTTTAGTGGATGCCGAATCAGGCACCATTTTAAAACAGCAAAATAAAGTAGAACATGCAGCCGCAACAGGATCAGGGACAACACTAAAAGGCGCAACAGTTCCTCTGAATATTTCTTATGAAAGCGGCAAATATGTTTTAAGAGATCTGTCAAAACCAACCGGCACTCAAATTATCACGTATGATTTACAAAACAGACAAAGCCGCCTTCCGGGAACACTTGTCTCAAGCACAACAAATAAATTCACAACTTCATCACAGCGCGCAGCTGTAGATGCCCACTATAACCTGGGTAAAGTGTACGATTATTTTTACTCTACGTTTAAACGAAACAGCTATGACAACAAAGGCAGTAAAATCGTTTCTTCTGTTCACTACGGCAGCCGTTATAATAACGCCGCTTGGACAGGGGATCAAATGATTTACGGTGATGGAGACGGCTCCTTCTTCTCCCCGCTTTCCGGCTCATTGGATGTGACGGCGCATGAAATGACACACGGTGTCACTCAAGAAACAGCCAACCTTGTCTATGAAAACCAGCCTGGGGCATTAAACGAGTCGTTCTCTGATGTATTCGGTTATTTCACTGATACAGAAGACTGGGATATCGGTGAAGACATTACGGTCAGCCAGCCGGCTCTCCGCAGTTTGTCCAATCCGACAAAATATGACCAGCCTGACAATTACGCCAACTATCAAAACCTTCCGAATACAGATGAAGGCGATTACGGCGGTGTACACATAAACAGCGGAATTCCAAACAAAGCCGCTTATAACACCATTACAAGCCTAGGCATATCTAAATCACAGCAGATTTATTACCGTGCGTTAACAACGTACCTTACGCCTTATTCCACTTTCAAAGATGCGAAGGCCGCCCTCATTCAGTCTGCCCGTGACCTTTATGGCTCAACTGATGCCGCAAAAGTTGAAGCAGCCTGGAAAGCCGTCGGTTTGTAATTTCTAAATGAAAAGCCTGAGATATCTCAGGCTTTTTCTTGATTTTCAAGTTTGTTTAAAAATCAGCAGCTGTTTCATGATAGCCGTACATATGACCACCTTGCCTCTGAACAAATCGCAGACAGTGTAAATACAAACTCGGTCATTATCCGCCAAATCAGCCGATTGTTAAAAAAATCGGGCTTCATCGATGTCAAAAGAGATTGTTGAAGAAGGTGAGCTTTTCCACACTCATGAAAACTCTCATCCCGACTGCTGGACCCGAACAAATAAACTTCAGGTTCTAGAGCTAGGCCCAAGCCGCTTATGTTCATCGCGAGGCGACTCCGCTTCTCATTATGTGCGGTGATCAGGATGACGTTGTTCTGTATAAGCAAAGCGCTGATTTATACAGGGCACTTACAAAAGCAGGTCATGATGAGTTTTGTATAAAGTAAAAGGTGCCGGACATATCGGTTTACCCAAGACCATACACTTCGTATTGTAAAAACATTCTTTCATTCTCATTTAAACAGCCAAAAATTGAATAGAAGAATCTTACTCTTCCAACCTCAAATATATTGACAAAAATTTTTATTTATGCTATAATTTACTATTAATATTTTTGTGTGTATAATAAGGTTCTCCTGGCCAGGGGAATCTTATTTTTGTTTATCAGGAGGACATGATATGAGGGAAAATGAGTCCAGTTTAACAGCTTTGATATCAGCATTTAGCCGAGCCTATCACAGTCAATATGATACACCTAAAATTTTTGACGATTATATTGCCAAACACCTTATTTCTGAAAAAGAGTTTTCCGACATTAGTCAAAATATGATACAAGGCATACAGTTTTTCAATAAAGATATTGCCCGAAAGTTTCAAGATGACCCAGAAGAGATACTAAAGTGGATTACACAAGTCCAGCTTTCCCCTACGCCCTTAGCTCGAGCAGCATATTGTGAGAAAGTATTTCACAACGAAGTGGTGCTGGGAGCAAAACAGTATGTCATTCTTGGCGCCGGATTAGATACATTCTGCTTCCGGCATCCAGAGCTGGAAGACAGCTTAGACATATTTGAAATTGATTACCCGGCTACACAGCAATTGAAAAAGAAAAGACTGGATGATGCAAGGCTTACTATTCCAGCGAATCTTCATTTGGTTCCTATGGACTTTACCAAAACGTTTTCATATCAGCCTCTCTTAGATGAAGGCTTTGATAACCAAAAAACGTTCTTCAGCCTTTTAGGCGTTTCTTATTATTTGACGGAAGAAGAGAATAAAAGCCTGCTTAACCAATTATTTGCCCATGTCCCCTCCGGAAGCTCTATCGTTTTTGATTACGCAGACGAAACGCTCTTTGAAACAAAAGGAAAGTCTAATAGAGTTGAACATATGGTGAAAATGGCTTCAGCAAGCGGTGAACCGATGAAATCGTGTTTTACTTATCTTGAAATCGAAGAAGCATTAGATTCAGCTGGTTTACTCATCTATGAACATGTAACACCAGCCGAAATCAATGACTTTTTCTTCAAGAAACGAGCGGATTATTTGTCAGCGTTTGAAACCATTCATTATATACATGCCGTAAAAAAATAACCCCCCTGGTTCTTCACCAGGCTCGCCTCTCAATCGACGGTGAAGGATTGGGAGGTTTTTTTGCACATGAAAATAAGCTGCCGTCATGTATACGGCAGCTTAAACTAAAGGCTTTACCATGATTATGTACGGCTTATCTGCCTCATCTTTCTCCGTCTTGAGCTGTTCAAAGCCGCATTGGCTCAAAAACAGTATCCATTCATTCCGGTCAATCGGAACCGCTGTAAATAGTGCTCTATGTTTGTCTTGAAGCGATTGGCCGATCTGTTCAATGATCTTCCTGGCATGTCCCTTTCTTTCTTCAGCAGGATCAACCAGCACTGTTCCCAGCCATGGCTTTCCGTTGGAAGGAGCCCATTCGAGATGATAGCTGACGGCAACAGGCAGACCGTCTTTTTCCCAAACAAGCCATGATCCGTTATACATCGAATAGGAGATCATATAGCTTTCTGCATATTTTTCCCCAAACTCTTCCTTTTTCCAAACAGGATGAGCCTCCGCAATTTCCTCTAACCAACTGAGGTCATCCTGTTCAAATGGTCTATTTTTCAGCATGAAGGTACTCTTCAAATATTGTTTTATGTATAGATGGGTTTCCGGCCAGCACACAGTGATTTTCTAAAAAAGTGAACGGTTCCCCTTCAGTCGTTGTATAAATGCCCCCTACTTCGTTTAACAGCACACAGCCGGCTGCGTAATCCCAAGGAGCAAGCCGCATCGTAATGTAAGCGTCAATTCTTCCCGCAGCGACGTTTGCCAGTTCTAGAGCGGCAGAGCCATAAGAGCGTGTTCCTCTCACCCTTTTCACAAGCGGTGCCAGCACACCCGGGTCAATTCTTCTGTTTTCCGTCACCCATGTCGCATTAATGGCTAGAATCGCTTCTTCAATAACGGTTTCCTTTAAAGGAGACAGCTTCGTTTCATTCATATAAGCACCTTTACCGCTAAACGCGTGATACAGTTCATCATGCACCACATCGTAAATTAAACCGATTTTGCCAATTCCATTTTCAAAAATACCGATTGAGATTGCAAAATTTCTTTGCTGGTGCACAAAATTCATCGTGCCGTCAATCGGATCGATAATCCAGACGACACCTTCCAACGAGTGAAGTTTGTCTCCTTGTCCTTCTTCTCCGAGTATGCGATGCCCCGGAAAGGTTTCTTGGATGCGGTCAATAAAAAACTTTTCCGTTTCCTTGTCAATATTTGTGACTAAATCATTCGGATTTGATTTTGTTTCAATTGTCAGGCTTTCGTGCATCGACTGTTTAATTCTTGCGCCTGCTTCTTTTATCCATTTCTTTGCAGTCTCATCAATTTCCGTCCAATTTGTCATTCATGCGTACCTCTTTTCTATGTAGACCTTTATTTTATAGGATACTGATAACGGCGGTGAAAAAGCAAGGAAAATGAAAAATATGCCTTCTCACGTAAAAACGAACCATTCACGCGGTTCGTTTTCACTATAGCTTTTTACCCGTTGAGGCGAATCCATTCTTTTCTGAGACGTTCAAGTTTGTTTTTGCTTAGCTCAATTTGTTCGTCATTTTCCTTTTGCATTGCCTCATAAAGGGTTGCCAATTCATAATCAACCTCTAGTCTCCAGACAGCTACACGGTTGTTTTTCTCTTCCCTAAATCCCTCTTTCACAACTTGCCTCATTGTCTTTCGCCCCTTCCAGAGATCATTTGTTTTAAAAAAGCATCCCATTTTGCCATTCAACAATGATACTTCTTATATCCTATGATTCTTCTATTTACCTGTAACATGATTCTGAAAATTGTGTGTTTACCTATTCGTTTATTACCACATTCCCCCTCTCTTCAAACGCGTGCTCATCTTTTTGCTGCGCGTTCTAACTGTGATAAAATATGTATACTTAGCATGAAGGAGGAAAATCATGACACAAATGCGTTTTACTGAAGAAGACTTTAACACATTTACAATAGACGGCTTAGACGCACGCATGGAGGTGTTAAAAGAACGGGTTCGTCCGAAGCTGACTGCTTTAGGCGAGCACTTTGCCCCAACATTATCCGCTTTAACCGGAGATGAAATGTTTCCCCATGTGGCCAAGCATGCAAGGAGATCAGTCAACCCTCCTGCAGACAGCTGGGTGGCATTCGCAAACAGCAAAAGAGGCTATAAAAAACTGCCGCATTTTCAAATCGGCTTGTGGGAGAGCCATGTTTTTGTATGGTTCGCGATCATTTATGAGTCCCCTATAAAAGAAGAATACGGCAAATTGCTTGAAGCGAATCAAGACAGCGTTACAAATCACATTCCAGACAGCTTTGTGTGGTCTGCGGATCACACAAAACCGGGGGTCCATAAGCAGTCAGAAATGGACAAGGAACAGTTCAAGACATTGTTGGAACGGTTGCAGACCATAAAGAAAGCCGAGCTGTTATGCGGCATTCAGCTTCAAAAAGAAGAGGTGCTGAAGATGAATAACCAAGAATTCCTTCAGCGAATCGACGATGCCTTCCAGCAGCTTGCATTTCTGTACCGCTTAACCCAAAAAGTATCACAAGCATAAAAAAGAGCCGGGACC
>NZ_NSDH01000069.1:0-21408 GCF_002289525.1 Bacillus sp. 7705b
TTTTCAAACTTGAAGGTGTTTTTTATTTGTCTCATCTTATGGGGTCAGTCCCAAATGGGCTGCTGTTTTTTTTATGGATCAAGTTTTACCTTCCTTTGCTTTTTCTCTTGATCGGGCCTTTTCATCACAATGATGAGAGCCAGGATGCAGCAAAGGAAGCCGGCTGCACAGCCTATGATAGAGCTGTAATAATAAAAATCCACCAGCTTCATACCGACAAAAGGAGCGGAAATTCCCGCAACTGTTAATAGAACAACTGCCTTACGTCTGAAAAAATTCATCAGCAAACGGAACAACTCCCTGCGATTTAACTCTCCTCTCAGTATACAAGATGACCGGCAGGAAATAAAATGATGGAAAACGGAAAGTCGCCGTGAAAGGCAAACACCCGTAAAACCTGTTACAATATATAAAGAACAATGCATGGCAAAAGGCAGGGAGGAACAAGAAATGAATAGAATACAACGCGTCTCTTCATGGCTGAAGGAAGCGGGGCATACTGCCGCATTTATTCATACGAAAGAAAATGTATTTTACTTAACCGGTTTTTATACAGAGCCGCATGAACGTGTAATGGGTTTGTTTATCTTTCAAGAGGAGGAGCCATTTTTCGTTTGTCCGGGAATGGAGGCAGACCAGGCCCGAAATGCCGGATGGAATCACGAAATTATTGGCTATGCCGATCACGAAAATCCATGGGAGCTCATTGAAAAAGCACTCAAAAAACGAAATGTCAGCATACATACGCTTGCCGTAGAAAAGGATTCAATCTCGCTTTCGCGTGCCGAACAACTGAAGCATTCAGCTGGAGGGGCTCAATTTGTATCAGCAGAAGAAACACTTAACCAATTTCGTCTGATTAAAGGCGAGCATGAAATTAAATTGCTGAAAGAGGCGGCGAAGCTTGCCGATTTTGGTGTTGAAGTCGGAACAGCTGCTTTGCGTGAAGGCATCAGTGAGGTGGAAGTTCTCGCTCAGATTGAGTATGAGTTGAAGAAAAAAGGAATTCAGGGCATGTCTTTCTCGACAATGGTGCTATTCGGGAAAAAATCAGGTCAGCCTCACGGAAATCCGGGGACAGCCACATTAAAGAAAGGCGATCTTGTCTTGTTTGACCTGGGTGTTATTATGGACGGCTATTGCTCTGATATCACGCGAACCTTTGCTTACAAAACAATCAATCCGAAGCAGGAAGAAATGTACGAGACGGTGCTTCAAGCGGAAAAAGCCGCGATAGAAGCAAGCAAACCAGGCGTGAGAATCGGAGATCTGGACTTAACTGCCCGCGGAATCATTGAAAAAGCCGGATACGGAGAATATTTCCCTCACCGGCTGGGCCATGGTCTCGGCATTTCAGTGCATGAGTACCCGTCAATGAGCAAAGCCAATGACACGCTGCTACAGGAAGGAATGGTTTACACAATCGAACCGGGCATTTATGTGCCGGATGTTGGCGGCGTACGCATTGAAGATGACGTTCACGTAACAAAAGACGGGGCGGTTGCGCTTACTCAATATCCGAAGGAATTAACGATATTGCCGTAACAGGCAGAGATAAAAAAGGACTTTGTTCTCGACATCGTCCTTTTTTATCTGTTTTAAATAAAAAAATCATCAAACGTCCGAAATGGTTTCACTTCATGTTTTTGATTGAGCGGTCTTACAGCCAGGCAGCTTCCGCCCAGAACGGCCAGACATAATCCAATTAAAATGAAGAAACCCATTTATATCTTCTCCTTTCAGCAAAAAAACATCTAATCTGTCGGTACGTTCTTATCGTATTGTATGAAACGCATTCCAGATCAAGGGAAATCAGAAAGAAGGGAATTTATGGCTAATATTAAAGACATTGCAGACAAAGCCGGTGTCTCCGTTACGACGGTTTCCAGAGTCATAAACAATCATCCTTATGTAAGTGAAGAGAAAAGAAAAAGAGTGCTTGAAGCAATGGAAGTGTTGGAGTACACAAGAAATGTCCACGCTGTGCATTTGTCGAAGGGGTTTTCAAACATGATCGGTGTTGTGATGCCGACGATCGGCCTTCCTTATTTTGCGGAACTGATGGCGGGAATCTCAGACGCTGCCGCAGAATCAGGTATTCACCTCTCTTTATTCCAGACAAATTATGACGTGAAGAAAGAAATCTTTGCGCTGTCCCAATTAAAACAGCGCCAGGTTGACGGTTTGATTTTTTGCTCGAAGGCGCTGTCTGATGACAAGCTCAAGGAGTGGGAAGGGCCGATATTGCTTTGTCAGAATTCAAACAAGGGCGGGTTTTCCACAATCAGCATTCCTCATCAAGCCGCATTCCGGGACGGACTCGACTATTTAATCGCCAAAGGGCACAAAAAAATAGCGATTTGCTTAGCGAGAAAAAAAGGCATGAACAGTCATTTTCGCATCAAAGCATATAAAGAAGCATTGGAAGAGATCGGAGAAACATTCAATGAAGAATGGGTGATTGAGAAAGCGATTACAATGAACGATGGAAAAGCGCTTTTTCATAAATGGAACAACTGGAGAGAAAGGCCGACGGCTATTTTTGTCGCGAATGACCAGGTATCGGCAGGGCTTTTACTCGAAGCGAAAGCTCAGAAAGTGTCTGTTCCGGATGAACTTGCGATCTTAAGCTTTGATAACCATGAAATCAGCCAATTGCTTGGGATATCAACTATCGATATTCAAGCGAAGGAAATGGGCAAGCAGGCGTTTTCCATGCTGGAAAAAAGGATTCAAGGTCAGCCGATTGAAAAAAGAGTTCTTGATTACCGTCTCATTGAAAGATCGACTGTTTAGTGAATGCATGAAAAAAGGTTTGACGCGCATTCCGTTCGTTATGTACGATATGAGGTATTGAATGACAAAGGAGCTGAGGATCGTGAATGGGTCCTTTACAGTGAAAAAGGTACTGAATAATAACGTATTAATTGCTTCTCATCATAAATACAGTGAAGTAGTTTTGATCGGAAAAGGAATTGGTTTCGGAAAAAAACAAGATGATGTGATTGAAGATAAAGGGTACGATAAAATGTTCATTTTAAAGGACGAAAAGGAACAGAAGCAGTTTAAAAAGCTCCTCGACTATGTTGATGAAAAGCTCGTTGATATTTCAAACGATGTCATATACCATATCAGCAATCGGACAAACCGCTCACTAAATGAACATATTCATATTGCACTGACTGACCATATTGCATTTGCAATCAAAAGGCAGCAGCAGGGCTTTGATATGAAAAATCCTTTTTTAATGGAGACGCAGTCACTTTATCCGGATGAATATCAGATTGCCAAAGAAGTCATTGATATGATCAATGAAAAAGCGGGCATCTGCCTTCCGGAAGGGGAGATCGGTTTTATCGCCCTGCATATTCATTCAGCCCTGACGAATCGCCCGCTGTCCGAAGTCAATAAGCACTCTCAGCTGATGGCGCAGCTTGTAGAGGTAATTGAAGACTCGTTTCAAATGAAAGTAAATAAGGAAAGCGTCAACTATTTACGGCTTATCCGGCACATCAGATTTACGATAGAAAGAATTAAAAAAGAGGAACCGACTAAAGAACCAGAAAAATTAATGTTGTTATTGAAAAATGAATATCCGCTATGCTACAATACAGCTTGGAAATTGATTAAAATCTTGCAGCAAACATTGAAGAAACCAGTTCATGAGGCGGAAGCGGTTTATCTCACGCTTCATCTGTACCGATTAACCAATAAAATTTCATAAATTCAGTTTATCCTTTAAAAACGTGTTACTGATCCGATCAGGCATGAGTGATTGAGGGGAAAAAACGGGAAGGTCATTCTCGTTCTTTTGCGCACCCTATTTTGCTCATGCCTTTTTTGTTGTGTAAAAGGGCAAATGTAAACGGTTAAACTGGAAGACTTACGCCTGTGAATTCGTTGTCATGATTTTTAGCTGTAAGGTCAGACTAGTAAAAAGAGGAGGTCAATTCTTATGTTTAAAGCATTATTCGGCGTTCTCCAAAAAATCGGGCGTGCGCTTATGCTTCCAGTTGCGATTCTTCCTGCGGCGGGTATTTTGCTTGCGATCGGGAATGCAATGCAAAACAAGGACATGATTCAAGTCCTGCATTTCCTAAGCAATGACAATGTTCAGCTCGTAGCGGGTGTGATGGAAAGCGCTGGGCAGATTGTTTTCGATAACCTTCCGCTTCTTTTCGCAGTAGGTGTAGCCATCGGGCTTGCCAACGGAGATGGAGTTGCCGGGATAGCAGCAATTATCGGTTATCTGGTGATGAACGTATCCATGAGTGCGGTTCTTCTTGCAAACGGAACCATTCCTTCCGATTCAATCGAAAGAGCCAAGTTCTTCACGGAAAACCACCCGGCATATGTAAACATGCTCGGCATACCTACCTTGGCGACAGGGGTATTCGGCGGTATTATCGTCGGTGTGCTGGCGGCATTGTTGTTTAACAAATTTTATACAATTGAATTGCCGCAATATCTTGGTTTCTTTGCGGGTAAACGTTTCGTACCGATTATTACGTCAATTTCCGCACTGATTCTGGGTCTTATTATGTTAGTGATCTGGCCTCCGATCCAGCATGGATTGAATGCCTTTTCAACTGGATTAGTGGAAGCGAATCCAACCCTTGCTGCATTTATCTTCGGGGTCATTGAACGTTCGCTTATTCCATTTGGTCTGCATCATATTTTCTACTCGCCGTTCTGGTATGAATTCTTCAGCTACAAAAGTGCAGCCGGAGAGATCATCCGCGGGGATCAGCGTATCTTTATGGCGCAGATTAAAGACGGCGTACAATTAACAGCAGGTACGTTCATGACAGGTAAATATCCATTTATGATGTTTGGTCTTCCTGCTGCGGCACTTGCGATTTATCATGAAGCAAAACCGCAAAACAAAAAACTTGTTGCAGGTATTATGGGTTCAGCAGCACTGACATCCTTCCTGACAGGGATCACAGAGCCATTGGAATTCTCATTCCTATTCGTTGCCCCTGTCCTATTTGCGATTCACTGTTTGTTTGCAGGGCTTTCATTCATGGTCATGCAGCTGTTGAATGTTAAGATTGGTATGACATTCTCCGGCGGTTTAATTGACTACTTCCTTTTCGGCATTTTACCGAACCGGACGGCTTGGTGGCTTGTCATCCCTGTTGGTTTAGGGATTGCGGTTATTTACTACTTCGGATTCCGATTTGCGATCCGCAAATTTAATCTGAAAACACCAGGCCGTGAGGATGCTTCAGCTGAAACAGCAGCATCCGGGAAAACAGGAGAAGCAGGCGACCTTCCTTACGAGATCCTGCAGGCAATGGGTGACCAGGAAAACATCAAACACCTTGATGCTTGTATCACTCGTCTGCGCGTGACAGTAAACGATCAGAAAAAGGTTGATAAAGACCGTCTGAAGCAGCTTGGCGCCTCCGGGGTTCTGGAAGTGGGCAACAATATTCAGGCGATTTTCGGACCGCGTTCTGACGGATTAAAAACACAAATGCAGGACATCATCGCGGGACGCAAACCAAGACCTGAACCGAAAACATCCGCTGAGGAAGAAGTAGGGCAGCAGGTTGAGGAAGTCATTGCAGAACCGCTGCAAAATGAAATTGGCGAGGAAGTCTTTGTTTCTCCGATTGCTGGAGAAATTCACCCAATTACTGATGTTCCTGACCAAGTCTTCTCAGGAAAAATGATGGGTGACGGCTTTGCGATCCTTCCTTCTGAAGGCATCGTCGTTTCTCCGGTACGAGGAAAAATATTAAATGTTTTCCCGACAAAACATGCAATCGGCCTGCAATCCGACGGTGGAAAAGAAATTTTGATCCACTTCGGCATTGATACGGTCAGCCTCAAGGGCGAAGGGTTTACGTCTTTCGTATCAGAAGGGGACCGCGTTGAGCCTGGACAAAAGCTTCTTGAAGTTGATTTGGACGCAGTAAAACCGAATGTACCGTCTCTGATGACACCGATCGTATTTACGAACCTTGCTGAAGGAGAAACAGTCAGCATTAAGGCAAGCGGATCAGTTAACAGAGAGCAAGAAGACATTGTGAAGATTGAAAAATAAGGGTATATAGTACGCTGTGCTTGTCAGATGACAAGTACGGCTGTATGATATAATATTGTGAAGTAATATAGCTTTAAGTTAAAAGGAGAATGATAAAAATGGCACAAAAAACATTCAAAGTAACTGCAGATTCTGGAATTCACGCTCGTCCTGCAACAGTTCTTGTACAAACTGCAAGCAAATACGACGCTGACGTTAATTTGGAATATAACGGCAAAACTGTAAACCTTAAATCAATCATGGGTGTTATGTCTCTTGGAATCGCTAAAGGCGCTGAAATCACAATTTCTGCTGCTGGCGCTGACGAAAACGATGCTCTTAACGCTCTAGAAGAAACAATGAAAAGCGAAGGACTCGGCGAGTAATGCAAGAATTAAAAGGGATTGGTGCTTCAGCCGGCATCGCGATTGCAAAAGCGTACCGGCTTGAAGAGCCAGATTTAACGGTTGAAAAGAAAAACATCTCTGATTCTGAAGCGGAAGTAAGCCGTTTTGATGAAGCGATTGCACGTTCTAAAGAAGAGCTCGAAAAAATCAAAGAGCATGCTTTGAAAGAACTGGGTCAGGATAAAGCTGATATTTTTTCTGCTCACCTTTTAGTTCTCAGTGACCCTGAGCTTCTGAATCCTGTGAAAGAAAAAATCAGCTCTGATTCTGTAAACGCTGAATTCGCTTTAAAAGAAACGTCTTCTATGTTCGTTACCATGTTTGAATCTATGGATAATGAATACATGAAAGAGCGTGCGGCAGATATCCGCGACGTAACAAAACGCGTAACGGGCCACCTGCTTGGCGTTGAAATTCCAAACCCAAGCATGATTTCAGAAGAAGTTATTATTGTAGCTGAAGACTTAACACCGTCTGACACGGCTCAATTAAACCGTGAGTTCGTAAAAGGATTCACAACTGATATCGGCGGACGCACATCTCACTCTGCCATCATGGCGCGTTCTCTTGAGATTCCTGCAGTTGTCGGAACGAAAGCGGCTACAGGCACGATCCAAAACGGCGTGACTGTTATCGTTGACGGTATTAATGGCGATGTCATTATCGATCCTTCTGCGGAAACTGTAAAAGAGTATGAAGAAAAACATAACGCTTATTTAGCTCAAAAAGCTGAGTGGGCGAAGCTGGTCAATGAACCGACTGTATCAAAAGACGGTCATCATGTAGAGCTTGCAGCGAATATCGGTACTCCTGATGATGTGAAGGGTGTTCTTGAAAACGGCGGAGAAGCAGTTGGTCTTTACCGTACAGAATTCCTTTACATGGGAAGAGATCAGCTGCCTACAGAAGATGAGCAGTTTGACGCTTACAAAACGGTTCTTGAGCGTATGGAAGGAAAATCAGTTGTCGTTCGGACACTTGATATCGGCGGAGACAAAGAGCTTCCTTACCTGCAGCTTCCTAAAGAAATGAACCCGTTCTTGGGCTACAGAGCGATTCGTCTTTGCCTTGAAGAGCAAGAAATCTTCAGAACACAGCTTCGCGCGCTGCTTCGTGCAAGTACATACGGAAACTTGAAAATCATGTTCCCTATGATTGCGACAGTTAACGAATTCAAAGAAGCGAAAGCGATCCTTCTTGAAGAGAAAGAAAAGCTTGTCAAAGCGGGACAAACTGTATCTGACGACATCGAAGTCGGTATGATGGTTGAGATTCCGTCAACTGCAGTTATCGCTGATCAGTTTGCTAAAGAAGTTGACTTCTTCAGTATCGGAACAAATGATTTGATCCAATACACAATGGCAGCTGACCGTATGAATGAACGTGTATCTTACCTGTATCAGCCATACAACCCTGCAATCCTTCGCTTAATTACACTTGTAATTGAAGCGGCACATAAAGAAGGAAAATGGGTCGGCATGTGCGGAGAAATGGCAGGAGATGAAATTGCGATTCCGATTCTTCTTGGCTTAGGCTTAGATGAGTTCTCAATGAGCGCAACTTCTATCCTTCCGGCAAGAACACAAATCAGCAAATTGTCTAAACAAGAAGCTGAGTCATTCAAAGAGAAAATCTTATCTATGAGCACGACAGAAGAAGTTGTCGCGTTCGTAAAAGAAACATTCAAGTAATTCACAAAAACCAGACGGCCTCCGGCCTGTCTGGTTTTTTTCATAATCAGGGATGCAGCGGGGCACAATAACATGGCTAGGAGGGATAGAATGTCAAACGAATTTAACGCAGGAGATACAGTCTACGTCATCTACAGAAATCCGCACGCCGCCAATGTTGCTCATATAAAGGAAGCTGAAATTGTGCATCACCCATACCATGAGGGTGAGCTTTCCCTGTTTATATTTGAAACCTATCATCCGTTTGCTGAGGATGATGCTGTTTTTGCAAGCTATGAAGAAGCAAAATCACTTTACAAAGAATTATTTGATATCGATCCGTACAAGTAACAAGGAAAACATTACAACTCATATCCTTTCCGCCTTATGAGAAAAGTAACGGTAGAAAAGGAAAAGGATGTGGCACCATGCAGAACCCATTTGTTCCGCAGCTCGTTTATATTGAACCGAGAGCAATGGAATATCCATTGGCACAGGAATTACATGATAAATTTGAAAAAATGGGCATCGAAATCAGAGAAACGACGTCCCATAACCAAGTGCGCAATATTCCTGGTAAAAACCATCTTCAGCAATACCGTAATGCAAAATCAACTTTAGTAATCGGTGTCCGAAAAACATTAAAGTTTGATTCTTCAAAACCGTCAGCTGAATATGCGATCCCGTTTGCGACAGGCTGTATGGGGCATTGCCATTACTGCTATTTACAAACCACAATGGGAACAAAACCCTATATCAGAACCTATGTAAATGTCGAAGAAATCTTGGACCAGGCGGATCAGTATATGAAAGAACGTGCACCGGAGTTTACAAGGTTTGAAGCTTCATGTACCTCGGATATTGTGGGCATCGACCATTTGACACATACGCTCAAGCACGCCATTGAACATTTTGGACAGAGTGAGCTTGGCAAGCTCAGATTTGTCACGAAGTTTCACCATGTTGATCACCTTTTGGATGCGAAACATAACGGGAAAACAAGATTCAGATTCAGCATAAATGCTGACTATGTGATTAAGAATTTTGAGCCGGGAACCTCTCCTCTCGATAAACGGATTGAAGCGGCTGTAAAAGTAGCGAAAGCAGGCTACCCGCTAGGCTTTATTGTTGCGCCGATTTACATCCATGAAGGCTGGGAGGAAGGATACAGACATCTGTTTGAAAAACTTGATGCCGCTTTGCCGCAGGATGTCAGACATGATATTACCTTTGAATTGATTCAGCATCGATTTACGAAGCCGGCGAAACGAGTCATTGAGAAGAATTATCCAAAAACAAAGCTTGAGTTAGATGAAGAAAAGCGGCGCTATAAATGGGGACGCTACGGGATCGGAAAATATATTTATCAGAAAGATGAAGAGCATGTGCTTCGGGAAACGCTTGAATCTTATATCGATACGTATTTTCCTAATGCAAAAATTGAATATTTCACGTAAACGGGCTGTCAGCTTTACAGCTCGTTTTTTTTATAAAAAGGGATTTTTCCACTCCATCAAAACCCCGTAATTCAAGGATTCTTCATCGTCCAAATAATTGCTGACGATGCAGAGCGGTGAACGGCCGCAATGGAGGAGAAATGACAGTACAGGATCTTTCTTTTTTCCTTCTATAACATCCTCTACATATTGTGAAGCACTGATCTCATGTGCGTACTTATGATAAAAAGGAATACGTCCGCCGCCGAGTAACCGTTCCATTCGCTTTTCAACGGCTAATTCATACATCGTATTCATCAGCCATTTCCCTATTCCAAGCTTCCGGTAATGCGGTGAAACCGAAATATCAACTACATATAACGTATTTGCCTGCGGATCATGACATGTAATATAGCCGTTATCTGTTGTCTCCGCCCATGTATGCTCGGGAGCATCAGGATCAAATTGCACGATAAGGGAAGTCATCGAACCGACGATTTCACCATTAACCAGCGCGCATAAGGCGCCTTCCGGAAAGGTGTTGATATGGCTGTCAAGCTGTTCTTCTGACCACAGCAATTCCTGCGGAAATGGAGGGGGGAAACACTCTTTCTGCAGAGAAAGCAATCCCTCAATGTCTGTTCTTGAATAATTTCTGATCGTCAGCCGCTCAAATTTAATGCCATTATGGACATACATCTGTTTAAAAATGACAATCACTCTCCTTGTGCTGTTTATTATATCGTAATCCAAACTGCTGAAACACAATCAGTTTGAATTTTCAGTAAATATCTTGTAATTTCATTATAATTTATTTTATGTTTATTCATTTTTTGGGTGAAAAGGCCGATATAGAAAATAGGAGGGGATTGGTTTGTTTAAAAAACTTCACATGAAGATTGCTGTTTTCGTTTCTATCATGTTAATCGTCACAGTTGTTCTTTTGATGCTTTCTTCTTACCTGACGTTAAAACCGATGATTACAGAGGATGGGAAAAACACGACACAAAACGTAACAAACTCGCTTGAACAAAATATCGAACTGCAATTAAAGAGTTATGACATTTCGCTGTTAAGATTGGCAAATGGAGAGTTAACACGTGCGTTTGTGACAAATTCAAGTAAAGAAGCTGCCAGGCTGTTTAATGATGACATTAAACAAATTAAAGAAAACGATGATTATGTGGCGATGGCCTATATAGGCACCGCAAAAAAAGAAATGTTTACATATCCGAAAGCAGAATTTGCAGAAGATTATGATCCGGTTTCTAGACCATGGTATAAGCGCGCGGCTGAAACACCGGATAAAGTCGTCTGGACGGAACCCTATAAAGATGTCGTGACGGGAGAAATGATCGTCACAGCCTCAAAAGCAGTTCTTGACGGGCAGAAGGTGATAGGCGTTGCCAGTTATGATCTGAAACTTTCTTCCATCCAGACCATGGTAAATAAGCAAAAGGTGCCATACAATGGCTTTGCTTTTTTAGCTGATGCAAGCGGCAATCTTTTAGCACATCCGTCAAACCAAGGAACAAATATCTCCAAGGACCAAACATTAAAAACCATTGCATCTGACAAAAACGGGATACAAGATGCAAAGGGAAAAATGATTGTGTATCAAACGGTTGGAGAAACGGGATGGAAAGTCGGAACACAATTTGACACAAATCAATTAATGTGGATTTCAGATAAAATGAATCGGGCGAACCTTTTCATCTCACTCATCGCGCTGGCGGTGACGATTATTCTCAGCTATTTCCTCGCCAAAACAATAACCGGGCCGATCCAGCAGCTGATTGCAAAAACAAAGGCCGTCTCTGCAGGCGATTTGACAGTGCATGCAGAGTCAAAGACCAAGGATGAAGTCGGCATGTTAACAAGAGACTTTAATCAGATGGTTGAAAACATGAAGGAAATGGTGGAACAAGTCAGACATTCTTCAGGAAAAGTGTCTGACACCTCTGAACAATTAACAGCTGTCTCCGCTGAAACCAATGAAACGAGCGGACAAATTGCGAAAGCGATCGAAGAAGTGGCAGCAGGGGCAACGGAACAGGCTTCAGAAGTTGAGACCATTAACGAAAAATCAGAAAACCTGTCTGCTAAAATCAGACGAATTGCTGATCAGGCAGGCGGCATGAAAGCACGTTCAAAATCCTCAGAGGATGCAAGCTATAAAGGGCTTGACGCGCTCGGCCAGCTGCTGATGAAATCAAACGAAGCCAATACGGAAACAAAGAAAGTCGAAACGATGCTGCTGGATTTGGAAAATCAAACGAAGAATATTGAAGAAGTGGTTACTGCGATTTCAAATATTTCGGATCAAACCAATTTACTTGCCTTAAATGCCAGTATTGAAGCAGCCAGAGCCGGTGAAAGCGGACGCGGATTTGCAGTCGTGGCTGAAGAGGTGCGGAAGCTTGCCGAGCAGTCAGCGCTTTCCACCAAGCATATCAGTGAGACAGTGAAGCTGATTCAGCTTGAAACAAAAGAGGCTTCCCATGCAATGGTTGAAGCAAGTAAAATGAATGATGAACAAAACAGCGCAATTCATGAGACTGGTGAAGTATTAAACACCATCACCGCGGAAATGCAGTCACTTGTTCAAGGTATTGATCAAATTTACGAAGAAATACAAAGAATGAGTGAAGAACAGTTTGCCATTTCTGAAGCGATTCAAAGTATCTCAGCTATATCACAGGAATCGGCTGCTGCAGCGGAGGAAGTCAACGCCTCAACCGATGAACAGCTGATCACGCTTGAGAAAGTCAAACACTCAACTGATACATTAAAACATGCAAGCCAAGAGCTTATGAACGCTATTGCTAAATTTACATTATAATCATCATTGGATACCCAGGACTTTTTCAAGTTTTGGGTTTTTTTATTTTTTAGACTCTACTATATGATTACTAGATATGGTAGTCTAGAAAATGATAAATTTTAACTAAATGAAATCTAACGTCTGGGGGAATTTTCTTGAAAAAAACAGTCGGTTTTATCGGTCTTGGAGTAATGGGAAACAGTATGGCTTCACATATCCTTAAAGATGGACATCACGTATTGGTGTATACCCGGACAAAAGCAAAAGCGGACAGCATACTGGAAAAAGGCGCGGTGTGGAAAGACACTGTAAAAGAACTATCGAAAGAAGCGGATATCATTATTACAATGGTAGGCTATCCCAGTGATGTAGAAGAAGTGTATTTCGGCAGCAGCGGAATTATTGAAAATGCTAAAAAAGGCGCGTATCTCATTGATATGACGACTTCCAAACCGTCGTTAGCCAAAAAAATTGCGGAGGCAGCCAAAGAAAAATCATTATTTGCCTTAGACGCACCTGTTTCAGGAGGTGACATTGGCGCGCAAAACGGAACACTGGCGATTATGGTCGGAGGAGAAAAAGAAGCGTTTGAAGCTTGCCTGCCCATCTTCACTTTAATGGGAGAGAATATTCAATATCAAGGGCCGGCAGGAAGCGGACAGCACACAAAGATGTGTAATCAAATCGCGATTGCAGCAGGTATGATCGGTGTAGCCGAAGCGATGGCTTATGCCCAAAAATCAGGCCTTCAGCCGGAAAATGTCCTGAAGAGCATTACAACTGGAGCGGCAGGAAGCTGGTCATTATCAAATCTCGCCCCGCGTATGCTGAAAGGTGATTTTGAGCCAGGATTTTATGTAAAGCATTTTATCAAAGATATGGGAATTGCTTTAGAGGAAGCTGAATTAATGGGTGAAGAAATGCCAGGCTTGTCGCTTGCGAAATCATTATATGACCAACTTGCCGCACAAGGAGAAGAAAACAGCGGGACCCAAAGTATATATAAGCTTTGGGTGAAATAAAAAGAGATTGCCTGTCCAAAACAGGCAATCTCTTTTTTATTATTTTCCGATGAATTGCTGTGTCCAGTAGCTGCCGGATTCAACATAACCGACACCGATGTGTGTAAAGTTAGGGTTAAGAATGTTTTTTCTGTGGCCCTCACTGTTCATCCAAGCTTTTACTACTTCTTCAGGTGTTTTTTGTCCTTTAGCAATGTTTTCACCAGCTGTTTTGTAGCTGATTCCGAAAGATTTCATCATATCAAACGGTGAGCCGTACGTTGGGCTTTGGTGATCAAAATAGTTCTTGTCTTTCATATCCTGTGATTTTGCATGTGCAGATTTGCTTAATGTTTCATCAATTTGTAGCGGTTTTAAACCTTGTTTTTGTCTTTCTGCATTTGTCAGCTCAACAACTTTTTTCTCATATGCACTTACAGATGAAGGTGCAGCTGTTGTTGTATTATTGCTTGTTTTTTCAGGAGTAGCCGGTGCTTTAGCAGCAGTGCTTTTATCAGCAGCGGCTTTTTCAGGAGCCTTTTGGGCTGGCTTTGCAGCTTCCGGCTTTTGAACATCCTGAATCTTCATGTTGGATTGTTTCGCGTGCTTTTGAAGAAGCTTCTCGAGATCTTTTTCGTTAGCCGCGTTTAGTGTTTTTATATTTGTTTTAATATGTAGCTTTTTCACTACATCCTTAAGTGTAAGGTTTTGCACTGTGTTCCCCGTTTTGACCGTTACCACAGGCTGGCAGGAGAGTTCTTTCGCTGATGCTTGCTGTACGCCTCCGAATGTGAATAATCCAACCGCAGCGGCAGCAGATAAAATAAATGCTTTTTTCATTAGTTCGTAACCTCCTAGAGTTGTTTGTTTTCTACAAAAAAATCATAACATAGCTTTTTTGTCATAAAGAATCCATCACTTTCCTTTGACAAATGATGATTGTCATTTTTGTAATCAAAACGCGCTGAACCGCTGATGGCAAGCGAGTAACGCGTATGTAGTGATTTTATCTCACAGTTACATAGCTTCCTATTTTTTGAATCGTTAGTTATATTTTAATGTATTTCAATATTGACAACTTTTTTTATCCCTTTTCGCTGTAACAACTATTACAAAGGTGTTACAATTAAAAACAGTATATGTAAATATATTGAATGATTTGAGAGGGGTAACCAGAAGTGACTGAAATAGGACGTGAACCAAAGAAAAAGCGCAAAGGAAACAGAGCAATCAGAATGAATCTGTATTTCCTAGCGGTCTTTGTTCTATTTACTGCATTAATCTTTAAGCTTGGCGTTGTTCAAATTGTCGAAGGCGAACAGCATGAAGAAAACGCTGAGAAAGCTAATGCGAAGACAGCGTATTACCCAGCGCCTCGGGGGAAGATGTATGACAGAAACGAGAAAGTGGCTGTTGATAACCAGAGCGTGCCGGAAATTGTGTATGTCTCAACATCAAGTACAAAAACAGAGGACAAAATCAAAACAGCTAAACGGCTTGCCGCTTTGATCGATATTGATACCGAATTTTTAAAGGATAGAGATTTACGTGATTACTGGCTCGCTTCTCATCCAAAAAAAGCTCTCAACCTGTTAAAGGAATCTGAAAGCAATCTGAAGGGGACACAGGCTTACAAGCTTCAAGTTGAACGCGTCCCGGCTGAAGAATTGAAGGCCATCCAGCGGGATGACGAAGAAATGCAAACCGCGGCCATATACACAAGATTTTCAAGCGGAAATGCGTATGAACCTCAGATTGTAAAAGCGATGGACCCAAATGACAGCAACGGCAACGGCAAAAACGGATCATTGCTTGATGAAAAGAAAAACTCCTCGCAAAGACCGAAAAATGATTTAACATATGATGAAATTTCTATTGTGTCTGAGCATTTAGAAGAGCTGCCGGGGATAGATGTCGTAAACGATTGGACACGAAAATACCCTTATGACAAAACACTTTATTCCGTTTTTGGAGGTGTCACAACACCTGATCAAGGGCTGCTCAGCGACCGGAAAGACTTTTATGTTACGAGAGGCTATGCGAGTAATGACAGAGTCGGCAAAAGTTATTTGGAGTATCAATATGAGGACTATTTAAATTCTCATAAAGAAAAAGTGGAATACGTGGAAGACAATAAAGGAAATGTCGTCAGCCAGAAAACAATCGACAAAGGCAGCAGGGGCTATGATCTTCGGCTTTCTTTTGACATGGAGCTTCAGGCAAAGGTAGAAAAGATTGTGGAAGAAGAAGTGAGAAATAGCCGCGCACGCGGAAACTATATGCTTGACCGGGCCTTTGTTGTGATGATGGATCCGAATAACGGCGATATTTTGTCGATGGCAGGAAAAAAGATAGATTTAGAAACAAATAAGATTCAAGATTATGCGATCGGTGCTTTTACAACCCAATATGAAATGGGATCAGCAGTAAAGGGTGCAACCGTTCTCGCGGGCTATCAGGATGGGATTCCGCATTATAAATATTTCCATGATGCACCGATGTATTTAGGAACGAACCTCATAAAAAAATCTTACACAAATATGGGAACCATCAATGAATTAACGGCTTTGCAAAAAAGTTCAAACGTATATATGTTTAATGTTGCTATGCATATAGCTGGGGTAACGTATAAGCCGCGTGGACCGCTTCCTGCTGATCAGAAGGATCTGCTCAAAATGAGAAATTACTACAGCCAGTTTGGTCTTGGAGTCAAGACTGGTGTTGACCTGCCGCAGGAATCTGCAGGAATGCAAACGACACCTGATGTTGTAGGGGGCTTAATTTTAGACTTGGCAATTGGTCAATATGATACATATACACCGCTTCAGATGGCGCAGTACATTTCGGCAATCGCAAATGGCGGATACCGCATACAGCCTAGAATCGTCACAAGTATCCATAAACCCAGCAGTGAAGAGGAGCTTGGAAAAACAATTGAGCAAAGAAAGCCCAACATCCTGAATAAAATCAATAATACGGAAAGTGATATTCAGCAAGTAAAAACTGGAATGAAATTAGTTACAACTTCGGGGACCGCTAAAAATACTTTTACAGAAGACGTGTCTGGAAAAACGGGAACAGCGGAAACATTTTACTATGGCACAAATCAAAATTGGTGGGGAAAAAGCCCATACAATCTAACATTTGTCGGCTATTACCCATCGAAAAATCCAAAAGTTGCATTTAGTGTGGTTGTACCTTCAGTAGCAAACGATCACGATCCGATCAATAAGTTAATCGCCAAAAGAGCCATACACGCTTACGCAGAGCTCGAAAAGAAAAATAGCGAAAAATAAAAAACAGGGTGCACATCTGACAGAATGTGTGCCCTTTCTTTTACTCAAAAATTAGAGATCACTATAAGAATAGAAGGAGAATACTCATTTTCTAGCGAATCATACTAGGTAAAAGTCAATCTGTAAATGTCGAACATGATGATCATGCAAAGGAGGGATTCTGTGGAACAGGATACGCAGTATGTTAAGCCATTTCAAACGAAAACCGATATTCATGCAGTCTTGGCTTCTAATGGACGCATCATTTATATATCAGCCAACTCCAAACTGTATCTGGGTTATCTCCAGGGAGAAATGATCGGATCATTCCTCAAGACATTTCTGCATGAGGAAGATCAATTTTTAGTTGAAAGCTATTTTTATAATGAACATCATCTGATGCCGTGCACCTTTCGTTTCATTAAAAAAGATCATACGATTGTATGGGTGGAGGCTGCAGTAGAAATTGTGACGACGAGAGCTGAGCGGACGGAACGGGAAATCATTTTGAAAATGAAGATTCTCGAAGAAGAGTCTGGGCATCAGCCTCTTAACTGCGAAAAACATGAAATTGAGCCTGAGAACCCGGAATCAACTACATATATAACGGATGATTATGAGCGGCTAGTTGAAAATCTTCCAAGCCCGCTATGCATCAGTGTCAGCGGCAAAATCGTCTATGTAAACAGCGCGATGCTTTCCATGCTGGGAGCAAAAAGCAAGGATGCTGTTATTGGCAAATGGTCCTATGAATTTATTGAGGAAGAGTATCATGATATCGTGAAAAACAGAATTATACGAATGCAAAAAGGAATGGAAGTCGGAATGATTGAACAGACGTGGAAAAGGCTTGATGGCACACCTGTTCATTTAGAAGTGAAAGCGTCCCCGACCGTCTACAAAAACCAGCAGGCTGAACTGCTTCTGCTAATCGATATCTCTTCAAGGAAAAAATTCCAAACCATCCTGCAAAAAAGCCGTGAACGATATCAGCTGCTGATTCAAAATTCAATCGATACTATTGCTGTGATTCATAATGGGAAATGGGTGTTTATGAATGAGTCGGGAATTTCGCTGTTTGAAGCGGCGACCTATGAGGATTTAATCGGCAAAAATATATACGATCAGCTCCACCCTTGCGATCATGAGGACGTGAAAGAGAGAATCCAAAACATTGCCGAGCAAAAAACAGAATCGGAAATCGTTAAGCAATCATGGTTTACCTTTCAGAACAGGGTCATCTACACGGAAATGGTCTGCATTCCGACGACCTTTTTCGGTGAAGCGGCTGTCCAAGTCATTCTGCGTGATATTTCTGAGAGAAAACAAACAGAGGAACTCATGCTTAAATCAGAAAAGTTATCTATCGCAGGACAGCTCGCAGCGGGAATCGCGCATGAGATCCGCAATCCGCTGACCGCGATCAAAGGGTTTTTACAGCTGATGAAACCGACGATGGAAGGAAATGAACATTATTTTGACATTGTATTCTCTGAGCTCAGCCGAATTGAATTAATACTCAGTGAACTGCTGATGCTGGCGAAGCCCCAGCAGAATGCCGTGAAAGAGCATTTGAACTTAAAAAAACTAATTGGTGAAGTCTCTGCGCTGCTGGAAACCCAGGCGAATTTAAACGGGATTTTCATCAGAACCCGTTATGAGAAAGACAGCATTTATATAAACGGGGACCAAAATCAGCTGAAGCAGGTATTCATTAATTTAATAAAAAATGCAGTAGAATCTATGCCTGACGGAGGCACTGTAGACATTATCGTAACAGAGGATAAGCATTCTGTTCATGTTACCGTCAAGGACGAAGGGGAGGGCATACCTGAAAAGGTGCTCAACCGTATTGGAGAACCATTTTTAACGACAAAAGAAAAGGGAACGGGACTCGGGCTGATGGTAACATTTAATATCATTGAGAATCATCAAGGCGTTATCCATGTAGACAGCCAGCCGGATAAAGGCACAGCGTTTAAAATCTCATTTCCAAAAAATAAAACAACGGCTTAAACGCCGTTGTTTATATCGTCTGCATCGATTCCCTTTTCTTTAGTACAAATAATTCTAAACGATCTAATCCTTCTCTTAATGTGTCCAGCGAGTATGCAAAAGACAGCCTTACATATCCTTCACCAAACGCTGAGAACGAGCTGCCGGGCACAAGCGCCACACCAGCATCCTCCAAAAGAGCCATACTAAAGTCAAACGAAGACATCCCAAAGGATTTAATAGAAGGAAAAATATAAAATGCGCCAGACGGTTTTACGACATCAAGACCCATAGACACGAGGCGGTCATACACATAATCGAGCCGTTTTTTGTACTGCTCTCTCATAATCAGGGCGTCGTCAAATCCGTTAGTCACAGCTTCAAGCGCTGCCTTCTGAGAAATAGAGGACGCACATGACACATTGTATTGATGAACCTTTAAAATGTGTTTTGCTATGTCTTTCGGAGCGAATAAAAATCCGATTCTCCATCCCGTCATGCTGTGGGACTTTGACAAGCCGTTAATGACAATGGTTTGATCCCGCAAATGTGTTGCAATCGAATGGTGCGGTCTGTCATATGTTAATTCGCTGTATATTTCGTCTGACAATACGAAGACATTTCTGCCTTTTAATAGAGCCGCGATGCTTTTCAGCTCTTCTTCAGATAATGTCACACCGGTAGGGTTTGACGGATAAGGAAGTACGACACACTTGGTATTGGGAGTCAGAGCTTCTTCAATCAGCCGGGCTGTGAGTTTAAACCCGTGAGACGTCGTGTCAACAATGACAGGCTTGGCACCGCATAAATTGATGATAGGTTCATAACCCGGGTATATCGGACCTGGCATAATGACTTCATCGCCGGGAGACAGAATGGTGCGGAAAGCTGCATCAATGGCTTGGCTCGCTCCCGTTGTGATCATTATTTCACTTTCAGCTTCATAGTTGAAGTCCGCTTTTTTCTTCATATAAAGCTGAACAGCTTGTCTCAATTCCAGGTAGCCGGCATTTGGAGTGTATGACGTAACATTGTCATCAATGGCTTTTTTTGCGGCAGCTTTCACATGATGCGGCGTGAAAAAATCAGGCTGGCCGATCGTAAGTGAAATGACATTTTCGTGTTGAGATACAAGATTTGAGAATTTGCGTATTCCTGAAATTTCAATTTCTCTGGCTTTCGGATTCAGCAAATGTTCCATAATTCATCACCTTAATATATATAATGAGTTTCTCCTATTTTACCACTAGCTGGCCATTTGTCACCTTTTTAACCTATATATTTCGATTGTATGCGCCTATTTACTAAACATACCTTCCTTCTCAGAAAAAAAGAAGACAACCAGCGATTTGATTGTCTTTATTGTATCATGTTCTATTATTGTTTATATGTGCCAATTTCATCAATAACCATAGTCAAAATGAAGGTCTTCGTGCCAAATCATGTACGGGGGATGCTCTTCTTGAAGATCAGCAGATTCTTTCTTCATATGAAGATAAGTCTCTTCACTGATATCCTCTAAAACAGTCATTTCATTTTCTTTAAATATTACTAAAGTACCCATTATTTACACCCTTCTTTGGAAAAATCCTTGACTATTTTATCACTGTCAGTTGGAAAGTCAATGGTCATTAGGAAAAAAGTTTCTTTTTTTAAGGTTATCAGCATAACTGTCGCAGAATAGGATTTTGAAGAGCCTCACCATTCATTTTTTATAATTTTCGCCGATATATACAGTACAATACTGAATGCGAATAGCGAGGGATTGAATTGTCGTTACAACAATACGAAATTTTATTGGATTCTGGTACAAATGAATTAGAAATTGTGAAGTTTGGCGTTGGTGGCAATGCTTTCGGCATTAACGTCATGAAAGTAAGAGAGATTATTCAGCCTGTCGAGGTCACATCAGTGCCTCACTCCCACCAGCATGTAGAAGGAATGATTAAACTAAGAGGAGAAATTCTCCCAGTCATCAGCCTGTTTTCCTTTTTCGGGGTGGAGCCTGAGGGATCAAAAGACGAGAAGTATATCGTAACCGAATTTAATAAGCGAAAAATTGTTTTCCATGTCGGGTCTGTTTCTCAAATTCATAGAGTTTCATGGGAAGCGATTGAAAAACCGACTTCCTTAAATCAAGGAATGGAGCGGCACCTCACAGGGATTATCAAACTGGAAGAAACGATGATCTTTTTGCCTGATTATGAAAAAATCATCTATGATATCGAGTCAGACTCAGGTGTTGATACGTACAATATGCATACCGAGGGCTTTGATGAAAGAAGAACTGATAAAAAGCTTATCATTGTAGAAGACTCACCGCTTCTGATGCGTCTTTTAAAAGATGAATTAACCGAAGCCGGATACAACAATATTACAGCGTTTGAGAATGGAAAAGACGCATATGACTATATCATGAACCTTACCGAAAGCGGCAATGATTTAACAGAACAGATCGATATGATCATCAGTGATATTGAAATGCCGAAAATGGACGGACACAGGCTGACAAAGCTGCTTAAAGACAATCCGAAGAGTTCTGATGTGCCGATTATGATTTTCTCATCATTAATTACAGATGATTTGCGTCACCGGGGAGAAGTGGTCGGCGCCGATGAGCAAATCAGCAAGCCGGAAATCAGCGATCTGATTAAAAAAGTGGATACGTATGTGATCGATTAATAAAAAAAGCCGGATGCCATAAGTGGGGACTGACCCCATAAGATGAGACAAATAAAAAACACCTTCAAGTTTGAAAACGGATAG
>NZ_NSDH01000070.1:0-18871 GCF_002289525.1 Bacillus sp. 7705b
GCCGCCAAGCAATTAACAAAAGGGCAGCTCATATGAGTTGCCCTTTTTTGCGTTCTGCTTATTGGTATCATAAAAGTTCATTTAGTTATATAATATAATAACTTCACAGAGAAATTTTAAGTGAATAATCAGGTTTTATGGATTTAGAAAATGGAAATACTTAAGATAGAGCGAGAAAGTTGAAAATTCTCGAAAAACACCTTATAGTAAGATTAAAGTCAAATATAGTCAAAGTCAATAAAGGAGGGGGTTGAGTGGGACATAATATTTCTGACATCATTGAACAGTACTTGAAACAAGTGTTAGATCAAAATGGCAAGGAAATTTTAGAGATTAAACGGAGTGAAATTGCAGATAAATTTCAATGTGTTCCTTCCCAAATAAATTATGTCATCAACACCAGATTTACAAGCGAGAGAGGATATATTGTTGAGAGCAAACGCGGGGGCGGCGGTTACATCAGAATCATTAAAATTAAAATGAATAATGAAGTTGTCCTAATCAATAATATTATTTCTCAAATTAATACCCATTTGTCTCAAGCAGCCTCTGATGACATTATTTTAAGGCTATTAGAAGACAAGGTGATCTCTGAAAGAGAAGCAAAAATGATGGTCAGCGTGATGGATCGCTCAGTACTGTACATTGATTTGCCTGAACGTGATGAATTAAGAGCGAGAATGATGAAAGCTATGCTGACCGCTTTAAAATTAAAATAAGCGGGTGAAAAGATTGATTTGTCAAGAGTGCAATGAGAGACCAGCCACTTTTCACTTTACAAAGGTTGTTAACGGAGAGAAAAAAGAGGTTCACATCTGCGAACAATGTGCAAAAGAACATAGCGATTCATATGGTATAAGTGCAAGTCATGGTTTCTCTATTCATAATTTACTATCAGGTTTACTGAACATGGATTCTTCATTTCAGAATGCTGGAACTCAAATGTTCAGCCATTCCGAGCAAATATCTGCTTGTCCGAAGTGCGGAATGACATTTCAGCAATTTAGAAAAACCGGTCGATTTGGCTGTGCCGAATGTTATAAAACATTTCATAGCAACATTACACCGATCTTACGCAAAGTTCACAGCGGAAACACTGTGCATGGCGGGAAAATACCGAAACGTATAGGCGGCAACCTGCATGTCAGACGACAGATCGAAATGCTGAAAAAAGAATTAGAAGCTTTAATACAACAAGAAGAATTTGAAAATGCAGCCCATGTGAGAGATCAAATTCGTTCATTAGAACAGTCACTCAAAAGTACAGATAGTGAGGAGGAACAGGGGTAATGTCGCTAAAGCATTTTATTCAGGACGCATTAAGCAGTTGGATGAAGCAGAAAGGCCCTGAAAGTGACATTGTACTCAGCAGCCGCATACGTTTAGCTAGGAACTTTGAAAATATTCGGTTCCCTACGCGATATTCCAATGAAGAAGCCTCATCCATCTTACAACAGTTTGAAGAACAGTTTTCAGAACAAGAAATTCCCGGTGTCGGCAAATTCCTTTTGATCAGAATGAACGACGCACAGCCTTTAGAAAAACGGGTGCTTGTTGAAAAGCATCTCATCAGCCCCAATTTGACAGAGTCTCCTTTTGGCGGCTGTTTGCTTTCTGAAAATGAGGAAGTAAGCGTCATGTTGAATGAGGAGGACCACATAAGAATTCAGTGTCTTTTCCCAGGATTTCAGCTTCCGCAAGCAATGAAAGCCGCAAACCAAGTTGATGACTGGATTGAGGAAAAGGTTGATTATGCATTTAGTGAGCAAAGAGGTTACTTAACCAGCTGTCCTACAAATGTAGGTACGGGCTTAAGGGCTTCAGTCATGATGCATCTTCCGGCACTGGTTTTAACTAGGCAAATAAATCGAATTATACCGGCTATTAATCAATTAGGCTTAGTTGTTAGAGGAATTTATGGGGAAGGCAGCGAAGCAGTAGGAAATATCTTTCAAATTTCAAATCAAATCACGCTTGGAAAGTCGGAGCAGGATATTGTCGATGACCTTAACAGCGTAGCTGCCCAACTGATTGAACAGGAACGATCTGCCCGAGAAGCGCTTTACCAAACCTCTAAGATTGAGCTTGAGGATCGTGTGTATCGATCCTATGGAGTCTTGTCCAATTGCCGAATGATAGAATCGAAAGAAACTGCAAAGTGTCTTTCAGATGTTCGGTTGGGTATAGACCTAGGCATTATAAAAGGACTTTCAAGCAATATACTTAATGAACTGATGATTTTAACACAGCCGGGATTTTTACAGCAGTACTCGGGAGGCGCTTTGCGTCCGAACGAAAGAGATATACGAAGAGCGGCTCTTATCAGAGAACGGCTTCACTTAGAAATGAATGGGAATAGACAGGAGGATGAATCGATATGATGTTTGGAAGATTTACAGAACGAGCTCAAAAGGTACTGGCGCTTGCACAGGAAGAAGCACTTCGTTTAGGTCATAATAATATCGGCACTGAGCATATTTTATTAGGACTGGTGCGAGAAGGAGAGGGCATCGCTGCTAAAGCACTTCAAGCGCTTGGACTTGGTTCAGATAAAATCCAAAAAGAAGTTGAGAGTTTAATTGGGCGCGGACAGGAAATGTCTCAAACGATTCATTATACTCCGAGAGCTAAAAAAGTCATTGAGCTTTCAATGGATGAGGCCAGAAAACTTGGCCATTCTTATGTGGGAACAGAGCATATTCTTCTTGGTCTTATTCGCGAAGGTGAAGGTGTGGCTGCGAGAGTGCTTAACAATCTCGGAGTCAGCTTGAATAAAGCAAGACAGCAAGTGCTTCAGCTTCTTGGAAGTAATGAAACAGGTTCATCAGCGGCTGGAACAAACAGCAATGCGAATACGCCTACACTAGATAGCCTGGCAAGAGATTTAACAGCGATTGCGAAGGAAGACAGCCTTGATCCGGTTATCGGCAGAAGCAAAGAAATTCAGCGTGTCATTGAAGTGCTGAGCCGCAGAACGAAAAACAATCCTGTTCTGATTGGGGAACCGGGCGTAGGGAAAACGGCTATCGCAGAAGGTCTTGCACAGCAAATTATCAATAATGAAGTTCCCGAAATTTTACGGGATAAACGCGTTATGACATTAGACATGGGAACAGTTGTTGCCGGTACGAAATATCGCGGTGAATTTGAGGACCGCTTGAAAAAAGTGATGGATGAAATCCGTCAGGCAGGAAATATCATTCTATTCATTGATGAGCTCCATACACTAATCGGAGCGGGCGGAGCAGAAGGTGCCATTGATGCATCCAACATTTTGAAACCTTCACTTGCTCGCGGAGAACTTCAGTGCATTGGTGCGACAACTCTTGATGAGTACCGTAAATATATTGAAAAAGATGCAGCTCTGGAACGCCGTTTTCAGCCAATCCAGGTTGATCAGCCGTCTGTAGACGAGAGCATTCAAATCCTAAAAGGCTTGCGTGACCGATATGAAGCCCACCACCGCGTTTCTATCACTGACGAAGCCATTGAGGCTGCGGTTAAGCTTTCTGACAGATATATCTCTGACCGTTTCCTTCCGGATAAAGCTATTGACTTGATCGATGAAGCGGGTTCAAAGGTCAGATTGCGTTCCTTTACAACGCCTCCTAATTTAAAAGAACTTGAACAGAAACTTGATGAAGTTCGTAAAGAGAAGGATGCTGCGGTGCAAAGCCAAGAATTTGAAAAAGCGGCTTCCTTGCGTGATACGGAACAGCGTTTGCGTGAACAAGTGGAAGATACGAAAAAATCATGGAAAGAGAAGCAGGGACAGGAAAACTCAGAGGTTTCTGTGGATGATATTGCGATGGTTGTATCCAGCTGGACTGGGGTGCCTGTATCAAAAATCGCTCAAACTGAAACTGATAAGCTTCTTAATATGGAGAGCATTCTTCATTCCCGTGTCATCGGCCAAGATGAAGCTGTTGTAGCCGTTGCTAAAGCGGTCAGACGTGCAAGAGCAGGGCTAAAAGACCCTAAACGCCCAATCGGCTCATTCATTTTCTTAGGCCCTACAGGTGTAGGTAAAACGGAGCTTGCACGGGCACTTGCTGAGTCTATCTTCGGTGATGAAGAAGCCATGATCAGAATTGATATGTCTGAATACATGGAAAAACACTCGACTTCTAGACTTGTAGGTTCACCTCCAGGGTATGTGGGATACGATGAGGGCGGCCAATTAACAGAGAAGGTAAGAAGAAAACCATACTCTGTTGTGCTTCTTGATGAGATTGAGAAAGCGCACCCTGACGTCTTCAATATCCTCCTTCAAGTACTTGAGGACGGACGATTGACTGATTCTAAAGGCCGTACAGTTGATTTCCGCAACACGATTCTGATCATGACGTCAAACGTCGGAGCAAGTGAGCTGAAACGCAACAAATATGTCGGCTTCAACGTTCAGGATGAGACGCAAAATCATAAAGACATGAAGGATAAAGTGATGGGTGAACTGAAACGTGCGTTCAGACCGGAATTCATCAACCGTATTGATGAAATTATCGTCTTCCATTCACTCGAGAAAAAACATCTGGCTGAAATCGTGTCATTGATGTCTGATCAATTAACAAAACGTCTTAAAGAACAGGACCTTTCTATAGAATTGACGGAAGCTGCGAAAGCAAAAGTCGCGGAAGAGGGCGTAGACCTTGAATACGGTGCCCGCCCGCTCAGAAGAGCCATTCAAAAACATGTGGAGGATCGTTTATCTGAAGAGCTGCTCAGAGGTAACATTCATAAAGGACACCATATCGTTCTTGATGTAGAAGATGGCGAATTTGTCGTAAAAACGACTGCTAAAACGAATTAATATAGAAGACGAAAATGAGGCATACAGCATGTAAGTGTATGCCTCAATTTCGTATCAAGAAATAGAACAAGGGAGAGGTCTTACACTATTTATGGCTAAAACAAAATCCAAATTCATCTGCCAATCCTGCGGCTACGAGTCTCCAAAATGGATGGGGAAATGTCCGGGCTGCGGTGCTTGGAATACAATGGTGGAAGAAATGATTAAAAAAGCACCGGCAAATCGGAGAGCGGCTTTTTCTCATTCTGTTCAAACCGTACAGAAACCTTCCCCCATAACATCAATCGAAACATCAGAAGAACCCCGGGTTAAAACACAGCTCGGCGAGTTTAACAGAGTGCTCGGCGGCGGTGTGGTGAAGGGCTCACTTGTTTTAATTGGCGGGGACCCCGGCATCGGAAAATCGACCTTATTACTGCAAGTATCCGCTCAGTTATCTGGTTCAACACGTCATGTTCTGTACATTTCAGGAGAAGAATCGGTAAAACAAACGAAATTAAGAGCAGACCGTCTGGGCATAAATAATCCCTCACTGCATGTTTTATCCGAAACCGATATGGAGTATATTTCGTCTGCTATAGAAGAGATGAATCCAGCGTTTGTGGTTGTTGACTCTATTCAAACGGTCTATCAAAGCGATATTACATCGGCTCCCGGCAGTGTGTCACAGGTAAGAGAATGTACAGCCGAGCTGATGAAAATTGCAAAGACAAAAGGTATTCCGATATTTATTGTAGGTCATGTAACGAAAGAAGGATCCATCGCGGGGCCGAGACTGCTGGAGCATATGGTTGACACTGTTTTATACTTTGAAGGAGAACGTCACCATACTTTCCGAATCTTACGGGCTGTAAAAAACCGCTTTGGTTCTACAAACGAAATGGGTATTTTTGAAATGCGGGAAGAAGGGCTTACTGAGGTACTGAATCCTTCGGAAATCTTCTTAGAAGAGCGTTCGGCGGGATCTGCGGGGTCGAGCATAACGGCTTCTATGGAAGGTACAAGGCCGATTCTTGTAGAAATTCAGGCACTCATCTCGCCAACAAGCTTTGGCAATCCGCGGCGCATGGCAACAGGGATAGATCATAACAGGGTGTCACTGTTAATGGCTGTGTTAGAAAAAAGAGTAGGGCTGCTGCTGCAAAATCAGGATGCATATTTGAAGGTAGCGGGCGGCGTCAAACTTGATGAACCTGCGATTGATCTTGCTATAGCGGTCAGTATCGCATCAAGCTTTAGAGACACACCTCCAAATCCTGCAGATTGCTTTATAGGAGAAGTGGGATTAACCGGAGAAGTCCGCCGGGTATCAAGAATTGAACAGCGTGTAAAAGAAGCGGCAAAGCTTGGTTTTAAACGCATGATCATACCTGCGGCAAATCTGGATGGATGGACGAAACCAAAAGGGATTGAGGTCATCGGAGTAGCAAATGTTGCAGAGGCACTTCGTACTTCATTAGGAGGATAATAGATGGAAAAAGAGAAAAAAGGGGCGAAACATGAGTTAGACCTGTCTTCTATTTTGCAGTTTGTTGCTCCTGGAACACCGCTCAGAGCGGGGATAGAAAATGTACTGAGAGCAAATACAGGCGGTCTGATTGTTGTTGGATATAATGATAAAGTAAAAGAAGTGGTGGATGGCGGTTTCCACATTAACACTGCTTTTTCTCCGGCGCATTTATATGAACTGGCTAAAATGGATGGTGCGATTATTTTAAGTGATTCTGGTCAAAAAATCCTATATGCCAATACACAATTGATGCCTGAAGCCACAATTTCTTCGTCAGAAACAGGAATGCGGCACCGCACCGCCGAAAGAGTAGCTAAGCAAACCGGCTGTCTCGTTATCGCAATTTCTGAGAGAAGAAATGTCATAACGTTATATCAGGAAAGTATGAAGTATACACTTAAAGACATAGGATTTATTTTAACAAAAGCGAACCAAGCCATTCAAACTCTAGAAAAATATAAAACAATTCTGGACAAAACGATTAATGCACTAAACGCATTAGAGTTTGAGGAACTCGTTACATTCAGCGATGTTCTGTCTGTGATGCACCGTTATGAAATGGTGTTGCGAATCAAAAATGAAATCAACATGTATATCAGGGAACTGGGAACAGAAGGTCATTTGATTAAGCTGCAGGTCATCGAACTGATTACTGATATGGAAGAAGAGGCTGCTTTATTTATTAAGGATTATGTGAAAGAAAAGATTAAAGATCCATTTGTCCTTTTAAAAGAGCTGCAGGATATGTCCAGCTACGATTTGCTTGATGATTCCATTGTTTATAAGCTGCTTGGTTATCCGGCTTCTACAAATCTTGATGACTATGTTCTGCCTAGAGGATACAGGCTGCTAAATAAGATTCCGCGCCTTCCGATGCCGATTGTGGAGAATGTGGTGGAGGCATTTGGCGTACTGCCGAGAATTATTGAGGCCAGCGCAGAAGAATTAGATGAAGTAGAGGGTATCGGTGAAGTACGAGCCCAAAAAATCAAAAAGGGCTTAAAACGCCTTCAAGAGAAGCATTATTTAGACAGACAGCTATGATTTTCGGTTAAAACCATATCTTTACGGGTATATTATTGTTGGTTTTTGTTTATTCTGATATTCGTAGGTTGCGTAAAATCTTGTGAAATACAATAATTTTCTTTAAAGGAGGTGGGGGTATGTTAAAACGAATAGTTCAGGCGTTCTTCATTATCTTCGGCGGCGTTGTTGGTATATTTTTAATACCTGAATTGTTTGTACTGTTAAGTTTACAGGACATACCTTTAATAACAAACGCATATACGTCTGCGGCAATAGGTGCAATTATCTTTTTCCTCATCAGTATATGGGGTACAGATTACGTTGTGAACTGGGTTAAGTGGATAGAGGATTCATTATTAAAAGCGCCGGTTCCAGATTTGTTATTTGGAAGTCTTGGCTTAGTATTTGGACTTATAATTGCTTATCTTATCGTAAACGTTATTCCTTTAGACAATATACCTTACCGCATACTCAGCACAATCATCCCTGTGTTTTTAGCTTTCTTTCTCGGTTATCTTGGCTTTCAGGTGGGCTTTAAGAAAAAGGATGAATTGATCAGCCTATTCTCCATTTCCGCCAGAATGCAAAAGAAAAAAGGAACAGCTGATGAAGAGCACGAGGTCCAAGACAAAAAGCTGAAAATCCTGGACACAAGTGTTATTATTGATGGGAGAATTGCAGATATTTGTCAGACTGGTTTTTTAGAGGGAATTATCGTGATTCCGCAGTTTGTCCTTGAGGAATTGCAGCATATCGCTGACTCCTCAGATGTGTTAAAACGCAACAGAGGGCGCCGCGGTCTTGATATCCTGAACCGCATTCAAAAAGAATTAGATATTAAAGTTGAAATTTATGAAGGTGACTTTGAAGATATCCAGGAGGTTGACAGCAAGCTGGTCAAACTCGCTAAACTGACATCCGGAGTCGTTGTGACGAATGATTTTAATTTAAATAAAGTGTGCGAGCTTCAGAAGGTAGCAGTGTTAAACATTAATGACCTTGCCAACGCGGTCAAGCCTGTTGTGCTTCCGGGTGAGGAAATGAATGTTCAGGTCATTAAAGACGGCAAAGAGCATAATCAGGGAGTCGCTTACTTGGATGACGGCACTATGATTGTCGTTGAAGAAGGACGGAATTATATCGGCAAACACATTGATGTTCTCGTCACAAGCGTGCTGCAGACAGCAGCGGGACGAATGATTTTTGCCAAGCCTAAGCTGTTGGAGAAGGCGCTGTAAAGGGAGAAAGAACAATGAATTATGATGTGGTAATTCTTGCGGCCGGACAGGGGAAACGGATGAAGGCAGGGAGAAATAAACTGTTTATCGAGCTGAAAGGAGACCCGGTTATCATTCACACTTTACGGGTGTTTGACAGCCATCGTCCGTGCGGCAGAATCATTTTGGTGATTAACGAGCGCGAACGGGACGACTTTCAGCAATTGCTGAACCAATATCCGTTTCAAACCGCTATCGAGCTTGTAGCAGGCGGAGATGAACGCCAGCACAGTGTTTATAAAGGGCTCAAAGCCGTTAAACACGAAAAGATTGTCCTCGTTCACGACGGCGCTCGTCCTTTTATAAAGCATGAACAGATTGACGAACTGATTGCAGAAGCGGAGCAGACCGGAGCGGCCATCCTGGCTGTTCCGGTAAAAGATACGATTAAACGCGTTCAAGATTTAGAAGTCAGTGAGACGATTGAACGTTCAAGCTTGTGGGCTGTCCAAACGCCACAAGCTTTTCGTCTTTCTTTATTGATGGAGGCTCACGCTGAGGCAGAGCGCAGAGGGTTTTTAGGAACCGATGACGCCAGTCTCGTCGAACAGCTGGAGGGCCGTTCGGTTCGTGTTGTAGAAGGTAACTATACAAATATTAAGCTGACGACTCCTGATGATTTAACGTCAGCTGAAGCTATCATGGAAGCAGAAAGTGGGAATAATCATGTTTAGAATCGGACAAGGTTTTGATGTGCACCAATTAGTAGAGGGCCGGCCTCTCATTATCGGCGGAGTTGAAATCCCGTATGAAAAAGGATTGCTCGGACATTCTGACGCAGATGTATTATTGCACACAGTTGCTGACGCATGCCTCGGAGCTGTCGGGGAGGGCGACATCGGCAAGCATTTCCCGGATACAGATCCGGAGTTCAAGGATGCTGATTCGTTTAAATTACTTCAGCATGTCTGGGGGATTGTGAAACAGAAAGGGTATGTACTTGGAAATATTGACTGTACGATCATTGCACAGAAGCCGAAGATGGCGCCGTACATAGAAGACATGAGAAAAAGAATCGCTGAAGGGCTTGAGGCAGAGGTTTCCCAAGTGAATGTTAAAGCGACCACGACCGAAAAGCTTGGATTTACAGGAAGAGCGGAAGGAATAGCGGCTCAAGCCACAGTGCTGATACAAAAAGGCTAACTTGTTTTGATGCCCGGTCTATTTGGTGGTAGAATAGATGCATACATTTAGCCTGAGGCCATACATGAGATGAAAGGAAGTATTTGAAATGGGAAACGAAGTACGCGTCCGTTATGCACCGAGTCCAACAGGACATTTGCATATTGGAAATGCCAGAACGGCGCTTTTTAATTATTTATTTGCCCGCAATCAAGGCGGCAAGTTTATTATCCGTGTTGAGGACACTGATAAAAAACGCAACATTGAGGGCGGAGAACAAAGCCAGCTCAACTATTTAAAATGGCTTGGCATCGACTGGGATGAGAGTGTGGATGTCGGCGGAGAGTACGGCCCATACCGTCAGTCCGAGCGTAACGATATCTATAAGGTTTACTATGAAGAGCTGCTTGAAAAAGGGCTTGCTTATAAATGTTTCTGTACAGAAGAAGAACTTGAAAAAGAACGTGAAGAGCAGATTGCCCGCGGAGAGATGCCGCGTTATTCCGGAAAGCACAGAGATCTGACTCAGGAAGAACAGGAAAAATTCCTTGCAGAGGGCAGAAAGCCGAGTATTCGTTTCCGTGTCCCTGAAGGAAAAATCATTGCGTTTAATGATATTGTAAAAGGTGAAATTTCTTTCGAATCTGATGGCATCGGCGACTTTGTTATTGTGAAAAAAGACGGAACGCCGACTTATAACTTTGCAGTAGCTGTGGATGACTATCTAATGAAAATGACGCACGTGCTGCGCGGTGAGGACCATATTTCGAATACACCAAAACAGATCATGATCTTTCAAGCGTTCGGCTGGGATATTCCTCAGTTCGGCCACATGACGTTGATTGTAAATGAAAGCCGTAAAAAGCTCAGCAAACGTGATGAATCGATTATTCAATTCATTGAGCAATATAAAGAGCTTGGCTACTTGCCGGAGGCGCTGTTCAACTTTATCGGCCTGCTGGGCTGGTCGCCGGTGGGAGAAGAAGAGCTTTTCACAAAAGAAGAGTTTATTGAAATTTTTGATGTAAATCGTTTATCTAAATCACCAGCTCTGTTTGATATGCATAAGCTGAAATGGGTCAACAACCAATATGTGAAAAAATTGGATCTTGATCAGGTTGTTGAGCTTACGCTTCCGCATCTTCAAAAAGCCGGCAAAGTTGGCAATGAACTATCTCCTGAAGAACAAGAATGGGTTCGCAAACTGATTTCTCTATATCATGAGCAATTGAGCTACGGTGCGGAAATTGTTGAGCTGACTGATTTGTTCTTTACGGATGAGATCGAGTATAATCAAGAAGCAAAAGCTGTTCTAGAAGAAGAACAGGTGCCTGAAGTACTCAGCACATTCGCTGCGAAGCTTGAAGAGCTGGAGGAGTTCACTCCGGACCAGATCAAAGCTTCTATCAAAGCAGTGCAGAAAGAAACAGGTCATAAAGGGAAAAAACTGTTTATGCCGATCCGTGTTGCTGTAACAGGCCAAACTCACGGTCCTGAGCTTCCGCAATCAATTGAACTGATCGGAAAAGAATCTGCAATTCAGCGGTTGAAAAATATCTAAATAGATGATTGTTGACAGGGAAGAGTATAAAGCTTTAGACCAATACAGAAAGGATCTTCATTGGCTGAGAGAGATCCAGGAGTCGGGTTTTAGAAGTGCGCCCTTAAGACCTTTGAAGAACGTTTTTCGAAACCAGTATTCAAAGGCGGCCGCCGCCGTTACAGGCTGAAGTTGGGAGAGCAGGAGTCTGCTTTTCAAACAGAGTGGAACCGCGCGGTCAAAGCGTCTCTGTCATGTTTACATGCAGAGGCGCTTTTTTTATTGGGTCTAGAGGAAATAGATAGATGATAGCGGGTAGAATGGGGGGAAGCATGTGTTTTTTAAAATGCTCAAAGAAGACATTGATACGGTGTTCGATCAAGATCCTGCAGCACGAAGTTATTTTGAAGTGATTTTAACTTATTCCGGTTTACATGCTATATGGGCGCATCGGATTGCACATGCTTTATATAAACGAAAATTTTATTTCCTTGCACGCCTTATATCTCAGGTGAGCCGATTTTTTACAGGAATTGAAATCCACCCAGGGGCTACGATCGGAAGAAGATTTTTCATAGACCATGGGATGGGGGTTGTCATTGGGGAGACATGTGAAATCGGCAATAACGTAACCGTTTTTCAGGGGGTTACTCTCGGAGGAACGGGGAAAGAAAGGGGCAAAAGGCATCCGACAATTAAAGATGACGCTTTGATAGCGACAGGTGCTAAAGTGCTCGGTTCAATAACTGTCGGTGAAGGCTCTAAAATAGGGGCTGGTTCAGTTGTGCTGCACGATGTTCCGGACTACTCTACAGTTGTCGGCATCCCGGGAAGGGTTGTCGTGCAAAACGGCAAGAAAATCAAACGGGATTTAAACCATCAGGATTTACCCGATCCGGTTGCTGACCGGTTTAAGTCTTTGGAACAGCAGATTTTAGAGCTGAAGACGGAACTTGAAGACAGAAAAGAAAGGATTAATCAAAAATGACAATCACTCTTTATAATACATTGACTAGACAGAAGGAAACGTTCGTTCCTCTTGAAGAGGGAAAAGTGAAAATGTACGTGTGCGGACCGACGGTTTACAATTATATTCATATTGGAAATGCCCGTCCGGCCATCGTTTATGACACGGTTCGAAACTATTTGGAGTATAAAGGCTACGATGTCCAATATGTCTCTAACTTCACAGATGTAGATGATAAATTAATTAAAGCGGCAAATGAACTTGGTGAAGATGTTCCGACCATTTCTGAGCGTTTTATTAAGGCGTACTTTGAAGATGTGGGCGCTCTTGGCTGCAGAAAAGCGGACCTTCATCCGCGCGTCATGGAAAACATGGACGCGATTATTGATTTCATAGATCAGCTGGTGAAAAAGGGCTATGCTTATGAATCTGAAGGAGATGTTTATTTCAAAACAAGAGCATTTGAGGGATACGGAAAGCTCTCGCAGCAATCGATTGATGAATTGAGATCTGGCGCGCGCATCCGAGTTGGCGAGAAAAAAGAAGATGCTCTTGATTTCGCTCTGTGGAAAGCGGCTAAAGAAGGAGAAATCTCTTGGGATAGCCCTTGGGGGAAAGGACGTCCGGGCTGGCACATTGAATGCTCTGCGATGGTGAAAAAGTACTTAGGTGATCAAATTGATATCCATGCAGGCGGCCAGGATTTAACATTCCCTCACCATGAAAATGAAATTGCTCAATCAGAAGCGCTGACTGGCAAAACATTTGCGAAATACTGGCTTCATAACGGCTATATCAATATCGATAATGAAAAAATGTCAAAATCACTCGGCAACTTTGTGCTTGTGCATGACATTATTAAACAGCATGATCCGCAGCTGCTCAGATTCTTTATGCTGTCTGTTCACTATCGTCACCCAATTAACTATTCAGAAGAGCTTCTGGAGAACACAAAGAGCGCGTTTAACCGGTTGAAAACAGCGTACAGCAACCTTCAGTACCGTTTAAACAGCAGCACGAATTTAACAGAAGATGATGATAAATGGCTTGCAAAGATTGAAGAACATCGAACAGCATTTGAAGAAGCAATGGATGATGATTTTAATACAGCGAATGCCATTTCTGTTTTATTCGATTTGGCGAAGAATGCGAACTATTATCTTCAGGAAGATCATACGGCAGATCACGTTATTACAGCGTTTATTGACATGTTTGACCAAATTGTTTCTGTCCTCGGTTTCTCACTGGGTGAGCAGGAGCTTCTGGATCAAGAGATTGAAGATTTGATTGAAAAAAGAAATGAAGCGCGCCGCAATCGTGATTTTGCTCTGTCTGATCAGATCCGCGACCAGCTGAAAAGCATGAATATCATTCTTGAAGATACGGCTCAAGGCACTCGCTGGAAACGGGGAGAATAACGGATGCTTGATTTTGAAACGATAAAAGATTCAAAGCAGCTTAACGGTCTTGCGCTTGCTTATATAGGTGATGCCATTTTTGAAGTTTATGTGAGGCATCACCTGCTTAAGCAGGGATTTACCAAACCAAATGATCTTCACAAGAAATCAAGCCGGATCGTATCGGCAAAGTCACAGGCTGAGATCCTTTTCTTTCTGCGGAATCAATCCTTTTTCACGGAAGAAGAGGAAGCGGTGCTGAAAAGAGGCAGAAATGCCAAGTCGGGAACGATACCTAAAAATACAGATGTTCAGACGTACCGCTATAGTACAGCATTTGAAGCACTGCTGGGCTATCTTTTTCTTGAGAAAAAAGAAGAAAGACTGAATCAGCTTGTTGCTGAAGCTATACAATTCGGAACGGTCAGGGAGGAAAACAAATGAGTCAGCAACATGATTACGTCATAGGAAAAAATGCAGTGATCGAGACGTTAAAATCAGATCGCAAGCTGTATAAGCTGTGGATGGCGGAAAACACCGTAAAGGGACAAGCACAGCAGGTGATTGAGCTCGCGAAAAAGCAGGGCATCACCATTCAATACGTCCCTAGAAAAAAACTCGACCAAATGGTGACGGGGCAGCACCAAGGTGTAGTGGCGCAGGTCGCAGCGTATGAGTACGCGGAACTGGACGACTTATATAAAGCGGCAGAGGAAAGAAATGAACAGCCTTTCTTTCTCATTCTGGACGAGCTTGAGGACCCTCATAATCTCGGTTCAATTATGAGAACAGCTGATGCAGTCGGCGCCCATGGCATTGTAATTCCAAAACGCAGAGCTGTCGGTCTGACAACTACAGTGGCAAAGGCTTCAACAGGCGCAATTGAGCATATTCCAGTCGCAAAGGTCACCAATTTGGCGCGAACGCTAGAGGAAATGAAAGAGCGGGGAATCTGGGTTGTCGGAACGGATGCATCCGCGCGGGAGGATTACCGCACAATGGACGGCAGCATGCCTTTGGCTCTCGTCATCGGAAGTGAAGGAAAAGGAATGGGACGCCTGATTAAAGAAAAATGTGATTTTCTTATTAAACTCCCGATGGCAGGTAAAGTTACTTCACTCAATGCATCTGTAGCGGCGGGGCTTTTGATGTATGAAGTCTACCGGAAGCGAAACCCTCTGGGAGAATAATGATCAATGGATATCCTGTTAGTAGACGGATACAACATGATTGGAGCCTGGCCGCAGCTGAAGGATTTAAAAGCGAATAGTTTTGAAGAGGCGAGAGACGTACTGATTCAGAAAATGGCGGAATATCAATCGTATACAGGAAACAGGGTTATTGTCGTATTTGACGCGCATCTTGTGAAGGGAATTGAGAAAAAACAGACTAACCACAGAGTTGAAGTGATTTTCACAAAAGAAAATGAGACTGCGGATGAGCGGATAGAAAAGCTGGCACAGGATCTGAATAACATTGCGACTCAAATTCATGTTGCGACCTCTGACTACACTGAGCAGTGGGCGATTTTCGGACAAGGGGCATTGCGAAAATCGGCCCGGGAGCTCTTGAGAGAGGTAGAAGCGATAGAAAGGCGAATCGAAAGGCGGGTAAGAAAGATCACTTCCGAAAAGCCAGCGGGTAAAATTGCTTTATCGGAAGAGGTTTTGAAAACGTTTGAAAAATGGCGGAGGGGCGACTTAGATTAAGTTGACGCTTTTTTGTCCAGTAATGTATAATATTTCTATCTACGTGCGCCGGGGGGATCGGAGTGAATCTACAGAACAACAAGGGAAAATTCAACAAAGAGCAGTTTTGCCAGTTGGAGGACGAGCAGGTCATTGAAAAGGTTCATGTTGGGGACAGTGATGCGTTAGATTACTTGATTACGAAGTACCGAAACTTTGTTCGTGCAAAAGCAAGATCCTATTTTTTAATAGGTGCGGACAGAGAAGATATTGTTCAGGAAGGAATGATAGGCCTCTATAAGTCTATTCGTGACTTCAAAGAGGACAAGCTTACCTCTTTCAAAGCTTTCGCAGAATTATGTATTACCCGCCAAATTATTACCGCAATAAAGACAGCTACTCGCCAGAAACACATTCCTTTGAATTCCTACGTCTCATTAGATAAACCGATTTTTGATGAAGAATCAGACCGAACGCTGCTTGATGTCATTTCGGGAGCGAAAACGTTAAACCCAGAAGAAATGATTATCAATCAGGAAGAATTTGATGATATTGAAATGAAAATGGGAGAACTTTTAAGTGATTTAGAGAGAAAAGTACTTGTATTATATCTAGACGGAAGAAGCTACCAAGAGATTTCAGATGAGCTGAACCGCCATGTCAAATCGATCGATAACGCCCTTCAGCGAGTCAAACGCAAGCTGGAGAAGTACCTGGAAATTCGCGAGATCAGTTTGTAATAGGGATTTATGGTATATTGACAGTATTTTTCTGACTATGATATGTTACTTAAGATAAGAACTAATGTCTATTTAGAAAAAGGTGTAATGACATGAGAAAAAAGATTACGTTAGCATGCAAGACATGCGGAAACCGTAACTATACGACAATGAAGAGCTCTGCATCAGCGGCTGAGCGATTAGAAGTAAAGAAATACTGCAGTACTTGCAATTCACATACAGCTCATCTTGAAACAAAATAGTGTTTGCGCTTTTAAATTGTGGAGGTCTTTTACATGCGTATTATGAGATTCTTTAAAGATGTTGGGAAAGAAATGAAAAAGGTAAGCTGGCCTAAAGGAAAAGAGTTAACTCGCTATACCATCACGGTTATTTCAACAGTTATCTTTTTTATTATCTTTTTTGCCCTCCTTGACACAGGAATTTCTCAATTAATTCGTTTAATAGTTGAATAATGATCAGCAATACGTGCTATAATAGATCATAATATCACTTGCCAAAACCCGTTCAGCGGGTTTTTTATTGTGGGTTAAAAATGAAAGTTATCATAGGCTTACCGCCTATTTTTTGCATGAAGCGTTATGGTAGTACACTAAAACCAAATGCGGGGAGGGAAGGACTGGACAGTCCTGAAGAGAATGGAAAAGAATTGGTATGTTGTTCACACGTACTCTGGTTATGAGAACAAAGTAAAAGCCAACTTGGAAAAACGTGTTGAATCAATGGGGATGCAGGATAAGATTTTTCGTGTAGTCGTACCTGAAGAAGAAGAGACAGATATCAAAAACGGCAAGAAAAAAGTCGTTAAAAAGAAAGTATTCCCTGGTTATGTCCTTGTTGAAATCGTCATGACGGATGATTCTTGGTATGTTGTCCGCAACACACCTGGTGTTACTGGATTCGTAGGTTCCGCCGGCTCTGGTTCAAAACCGACGGCGCTTCTTCCTGGCGAAGCAGAAACCATTCTGAAGAGAATGGGTATGGACGAACGCAAAACTGACATTGACTTTGAATTAAAAGAGACAGTGAAAGTGATAGACGGACCTTTTGCCAACTTTACTGGATCAATTGAAGAGATTGACTACGATAAAAGCAAGGTTAAAGTTTTCGTTAATATGTTCGGTCGTGAAACGCCGGTTGAGCTGGAATTTACCCAGATCGACAAATTGTAATGTGAAAAAACTTGAAATTGCTATATATAAATGATAATATAGCAAAGGTACGTCTTGGACTTATCCAAGGCAGCTAGCTTGATATTTCGTCATTCATATAAAGAATGAAACCTTGAGTGGGAGGGTTTACCCTATTACCACATCACGGACTTAAGGAGGTGTGTCTCGTGGCTAAAAAAGTAGTAAAAGTTGTAAAATTGCAAATTCCTGCTGGAAAAGCTAACCCAGCGCCGCCAGTTGGACCTGCACTAGGTCAAGCCGGTGTTAATATCATGGGATTCTGTAAGGAGTTTAACGCTCGTACAGCTGACCAAGCTGGTTTAATCATTCCTGTTGAAATTTCGGTTTACGAAGACCGTTCATTTACATTTATTACAAAAACTCCGCCTGCTGCAGTATTGCTTAAAAAAGCAGCTGGAATTGAGTCTGGTTCTGGTGAACCAAACCGTAATAAAGTGGCAACCGTTAAGCGCGATAAAGTACGCGAAATCGCTGAAACGAAAATGCCTGACTTAAACGCAGCAGACGTTGAAGCGGCAATGCGCATGGTTGAAGGTACTGCACGCAGTATGGGTATTGTAATCGAGGATTAATTTGTTTCTTGTCGGGTTGCGAGTTTTCACAAGTTCGCAACCCTTATTCGTGGGAGGTTATTCCGCTATAACCACATAAGGAGGAAATTTTAAAATGGCTAAAAAAGGTAAAAAGTACGCAGAAGCTGCTAAGCTTGTAGATCGTGCGAAAGCTTACGATGTTTCTGAAGCAGTAGCTCTCGTTAAAAAAACAAACACAGCTAAATTCGACGCTACAGTTGAAGTTGCATTCCGTCTAGGGGTTGACCCTCGTAAAAACGACCAGCAAATCCGCGGAGCAGTTGTGCTTCCAAACGGAACTGGTAAAACTCAGCGCGTTCTCGTTTTCGCAAAAGGCGAAAAAGCGAAAGAAGCTGAAGCTGCTGGTGCAGATTACGTTGGAGATACTGACTACATCAACAAAATTCAACAAGGCTGGTTCGATTTCGATGTAATCGTAGCTACACCTGACATGATGGGTGAAGTTGGTAAAATCGGTCGTGTACTTGGACCAAAAGGTTTAATGCCAAACCCTAAAACTGGTACAGTTACTTTCGAAGTTGAAAAAGCAATCGGCGAAATCAAAGCTGGTAAAGTTGAATACCGCGTTGATAAAGCTGGAAACATCCATGTTCCTATCGGTAAAGTTTCTTTCGAGGATGAAAAACTTGTTGAGAACTTCACAACAATGTATGATACAATCCTGAAAGCAAAACCTGCTGCAGCAAAAGGTGTTTACGTGAAAAACGTTGCTGTAACTTCTACTATGGGACCTGGTGTCAAAGTAGACGCTTCAACTTTCAACGTAAAATAATATTGACATGAATTCAACATTCTGATATGATTCAAAATGTTGTAAAATATAATATATCATTTATACCGTAGACAGTAGGGGCTTAACGGCTTAATATCCTACCGAGGTGTATATTATCACAGCTATTACGTTACGTATGCTTGTATATACAGCCTCCATGTCTCATGGAGGCTTTTTATATGGAATCCGTTTCTCAGTCGTGATCACCTGACGGTATAAGTGTTACACAAGAATCT
>NZ_NSDH01000071.1:0-3489 GCF_002289525.1 Bacillus sp. 7705b
CTTTGTCGCCGCTCTTTAAGCGACTTTGTAATCATAACATTTTACGCCGTTTCCGTCAACAACTTTTTTCGTAATTTCTTTAAAAAGCTTATCCGTCATCAGCGACGTATATTAGAATAACACCCTTACGTCTTAAAGTCAACATATAACATGAATTAAATAATAAAATGCTTAATCACTACTAATGCTGCTATTCCCGGTATGCCCAAGATTCCGCTTATGGCTGTTGTGACAATATTAATCGGCACATGGATGCCGAGGCTGCCTCCGAACATGTTCACACATACCAGCAACAAAGCACCCGCTACACATTTAACAGCAGTTATACCAATCCACTTTAAAGGCTTTGCAGGCGAACCTGATAAAAATAGAAGAACAACTAGTCCTAAAATAATCCCTATAATAAAAATAGGCTCCATGAATCTTCTCATCCCCTTCACTTGTTCTAGTACAAGCTTATGAGAAGATCCAGGAGTTTAGACCACTTACTTCCACCGGCTGATTTTCAAATTCCGCTGTTTCGCTTCCCTCAAGTAAAAAAAATACTTTGCTTCAGCTACCTTCAGCTCGCATAAAACCTCAGCTGATGGTTCAAGGCTTTTTTCAACCAGCTTCTTTTGCCTGTTCCACTCTTCCTTTTGCTTAAAAAGCTGCTCGATTAGTTTTTCATCAAACTCTCTTCTCAATGTTTTCTTGCGAAGAAAACCCATGGATCGCTTTTTCCTCCCTTACAATTCACGTCTTCCTTCAAGTGCCTTAGAAAGAGTGACCTCATCAGCATATTCCAAGTCACCGCCGACGGGCAGTCCGTGGGCAATACGGGAGAGCTTAATACCAGATGGCTTCAAGAGCCTTGATATATACATCGCTGTTGCTTCCCCTTCTATATTAGGGTTTGTTGCGAGAATCACTTCTGTCACTTGATCATCCTGTAATCGTTTTAACAATTCTGGTATTTTTATATCCTCTGGTCCGATGCCGTCCATTGGAGAAATGGCGCCGTGGAGAACATGATACTGGCCGTTGTATTCTTTCATTTTCTCCATAGCAATAACATCCTTAGGGTCTTGCACAACACAAATAATGGACTTATCCCTTCGTGAATCTTCACATATATAACAAGGGTCCTGGTCTGTAATATGCCCGCAAACTGAGCAATATGTCAGATTGCGTTTCGCATTTACCAACGCTTTCGCAAAATCTAATACCACATCTTCTTTCATACCTAGAACAAAAAAAGCCAGACGGACCGCTGTTTTCGGTCCGATCCCTGGCAATTTCATAAAGCTGTCGATCAGCTTTGATATTGGTTCAGGATATTGCATTTTCTTTTATCCCCCTAGAACAAACCTGGCATGTTCATTCCTTTTGTAAATTGACCCATTGTTTCGTTTGTGATCTCGTCAACTTTTTTCAAGGCTTCATTCGTTGCAGCAAGCACTAAGTCCTGGAGCATTTCGATATCTTCCGGGTCAACTACATCTTCTTTAATGATGACATCCAGAATTTCTTTTTGGCCGTTTGCTTTAACTGTTACCATACCGCCGCCTGCAGTTCCTTCAACTACCTGTTCTGCAAGCTCTTCTTGAGCCTTGGCCATATCCTTTTGCATTTTTTGCATTTGTTTCATCATTTTTTGCATATTTCCCATTCCGCCACGCATATTATCCACTCTCTTTCATTTTGTTAGTCTTTTATTTCAATTAAATCCGCTCCGACAAGCTTTTTTGCTTCTGCAATAAGCGGATCTTCTTCAGCCGGCTCATTTGATCCTTCATTTTCCTGCTGATGATCTACTAAAAATTCTTCTCTTATTTTACCCCATTGTGCTTCTGGAACGCCAATCAAATCCATTCTTTTTCCGAGCATAGATTCTAAAATCTGTTCAAGATTAGTCCGGACACCGTTGTTATCCTCGGCGACCATTTTACAATGTATTTCATATTTGAATTTCAGTACAAATGCCGAAGAAGCTGCAGCCACAGGTTCACTGTCATTCAGCAGCGCAGCATGTGATACTTTGTTTTGCTGTTTCAGGTGAGCCAGAAGCTTGCCCCAGCTGCTTCTGAGCTGATCAAGGTCCGTCCTCGTTGCTTCCTTCAAAATTTCATGAATTCTACCTACCGGCGCTTTGTAATTGGATTTCCCGCCTTTTGGCGCACGCGGCGCTTCTTTTTTCGGACTTTCCGCCGCTGCTTTTACGCCGGTTGTTTTGAGCCGTTCTACTTCTTGCTCAAGCTGCTGGATTTTTTTCATCAGCATATCAACTTCAGGCAGGTCTGCAGCAGCTGGTTGATGAGACGTTTGGCAAATCTTCACCACAGCCACTTCAAAGAAGATGCGGGGATGGTTCGTCCATTTCATTTCCTGATGACTCTTGTTCAGGATATCAATCATTTCATATATCGCCTGGGTCGGAATTTGTTCACTCAATTCACGGAACGTTTCATCGACTTTTACTTTTTCCAGTACACCCTCTAAGCCAGGAGCTGTTTTGAACAGCAGCATGTCCCTGAAATAGAAAATCATATCCTCTATCAGCTTCGCCGGGTCTTTCCCTTGCTGAAGCAGCTCATTCAATGTTTCCAAAGCTTCAGAAACATGTTTTTCATGCAGAGATTGCGCAAGCTTTCCTATATATAATTGAGAAACTGCTCCGGTAATCAGAAGCGCATCATCAACTTTTAGCTCGTCGCCGCTGAATGAGACTGCCTGATCAAGAAGGCTCAAAGCATCCCTCATACCGCCATCTGCAGCACTCGCAATAATGTCGAGCGCCCCTTCTTCAACCTGCAGCTCTTCAGCATCAACTATTTTGTTCATACGTCCGACAATCGCTTGGGATGTAATTCGCTTGAAATCAAAACGCTGACATCTGGAGATAATGGTTAAAGGAATTTTGTGCGGTTCTGTTGTTGCTAAAATGAAAATACAATGCTCAGGCGGCTCTTCTAATGTTTTTAATAACGCATTAAAGGCGCCGATAGAAAGCATATGCACCTCATCTATGATATATACCTTATATGTGACGGCCGATGGGGCAAACTTCACTTTGTCGCGGATGTCACGAATTTCATCAACACCATTGTTAGAAGCGGCGTCAATTTCTATGACATCGGATATGGACCCGTTTGTTATCCCTTTACAGGCTGCACATTCGTTACATGGCTCATCAACAGGAGCGTGTTCACAGTTGACAGCTTTGGCAAATATTTTGGCCGCACTGGTTTTTCCCGTACCCCTTGGCCCGGAAAACAGATAAGCATGAGAAAATTTCTTTTGCAAAAGGGCATTTTGAAGCGTTTTTGTAATGTGCTCTTGTCCGACCACATCTTCAAAGCGCTGAGGCCTGAATACTCGATATAAAGCTTGGTAACTCACGGGTGCGCCCTCCTCCGTTATTCATCATTCCCATTATACATGAACCGTGTATCGATTCCAAAAGCTCTTTTACATAACAAAAAACTCACCTAATATTAGGTGAGTTTG
>NZ_NSDH01000072.1:0-4356 GCF_002289525.1 Bacillus sp. 7705b
GGCCCAGGCAACCCTGCGGCACATGAGAGGTTTCACTTAATGCTGCTTCCTTCCGGACCTGACATGGTTCATGAATTCCCATTGCGCAGGACCCAAACGTCAACACCACTTACTTAAGGCAGACCTTAAAGTAAACGAACCTCGAGAAGGGATTCGGCCCCGCTAGAGCGGATTGCGGGTACAGGGCACCGCTACCTCCCCGCTTAGCACGGCAAAATAAATATCAAATTTTATGTCGCATCTATGACGATGCACACATAAGTATATCCTTTTCCCCTAAAAATTGCAACCTTACTACTCAGACAAGTTTTTCCTAGAAGCTTTCTTCTTTTTTCTCAGATCTCTGAAAAACGCACTGAGCATTCCTCCGCATTCTTCCTCTAGCACACCGCTCACCACTTCAGCCTGATGATTAAAGCGTTCTTCCTGAAGAAGGTTCATTAACGTGCCTGAACAGCCTCCTTTTGGATCAAATGCGCCAAATACTACTTTCTCCACGCGTGAAAGCACGACGGCTCCGGCACACATCGGACAAGGCTCAAGGGTAACGTAAAGTGTTGCGCCTTCCAGTCTCCATGTTCCAAGTGACTTGCACGCTTCATCAATCACAAGCATTTCCGCATGAGCGATAGACCGCTGCTCTGTTTCTCTTAAATTGTGCGCGCGTGCCACGATTTTATCATTCACAACAAGCACGGCCCCGATCGGCACCTCGCCTTTCGCTTCAGCTTTTTTCGCTTCTTTTATTGCTTCTTTCATATAAAGTTCATCTTGATTCATCAGATTAGCTCTCTTTTCAAAGTTTTTCCCTTACCTAAAAAGGCTACATATTAACTATAACTTAAACAGAAAGGAGACTGTCGATGTCTAAAGCAGACACAGCTCTTCTCATTGTAGACATGATCAATAATTTTGAATTTGATATGGGAGAAAGTCTCGCCAACAAAACAGAAAAAATCGTTCCTCACATTTTATCATTAAAAAAGCACGCAAGACAAAATGACTGGCCGATTATATACATTAATGATCATTACGGGCTTTGGCAAGCGGATATCCAAAATATCCAGCAAGAATGTGAAAACGAGAAAAGCAAGGCCATTATTGAAAAGATATCGCCCGAGGATGCCGACTATTTTTTAATCAAGCCGAAACACTCCGCTTTTTATGAAACAGCCCTCCATACCCTCCTGACTGAATTACAGGTGAAACGCATTGTCTTAACAGGGATAGCCGGAAATATATGCGTGCTGTTTACTGCTAATGATGCTTACATGAGAGAATACAGCATTACAATACCTAAGGACTGCATTGCTTCTAACAGCGATAAGGACAATGAATTCGCTCTAACCATGATGGAAAATGTTCTTTTCGCAGAAATTACAACTGAAGAACAAATTACAGAAAAACAAACATGATTAGCACTTTCCTTTCATACATTGTAGCGATATGAAAGGAGGCGTTTTTCATTCAAATTTATGTGGTGAAACAAGGCGACACTCTTTCTGCTATCGCTTCACAATACAGAACAACTGCAAACGAAATCACAGAAACGAATGAAATACCGAATCCCGACAGCCTTGTTGTCGGACAAACCATTGTTATTCCAATAGCTGGCCAGTTTTATGATGTTCAACAAGGTGATACCCTGACATCCATCGCACAGCAATTTAATACAACAGCAGCTGAGCTTGCCAGGGTGAACCGCATCCAGTTAAATACCGTACTGCAGATTGGTTTCCGTTTATACATTCCTCCAGTTCCAAAAAGAGACATTGAATCAAGCGCTTATTTGGAGCCACGCGGAAATCAAGTCAGCGAAAATCTCCAGCAGGCGGCCAGAGAAGCATCGCCCTACTTAACGTACCTTGGCGCATTCAGTTTCCAGGCACAGCGTGATGGAACCTTAGTCGCACCGCCTTTAACGAATTTAAGAAGCATTGCAGAGAATCAAGGCACGACATTGATGATGATTATAACGAACCTAGAAAACCAGGCATTCAGCGATGAGCTCGGCCGGATCCTTTTGAACGACGATACTGTGAAAAGAAGACTTTTGAATGAAATAGTCGAGAATGCCAGAAGATATGGCTTCCGTGCTATTCATTTTGACTTTGAATACTTACGGCCCCAGGATAGAGAGGCATATAATCAATTTCTCCGCGAGGCAAGGGATCTTTTTCATCAAGAAGGCTTAGAAATTTCTACGGCGCTTGCCCCTAAAACAAGCGCAACACAGCAGGGCAGATGGTACGAAGCCCATGATTACAGAGCACATGGCCAAATTGTAGACTTTGTTGTCCTCATGACATATGAATGGGGATACAGCGGCGGACCCGCTCAAGCCGTTTCTCCAATAGGACCTGTTCGGAACGTCATTGAATATGCTTTAACCGAAATGCCCGCCAATAAAATTGTCATGGGGCAGAATTTATATGGATATGACTGGACACTTCCTTATACAGCAGGAGGAACTCCAGCAAGAGCAATAAGCCCTCAGCAAGCCATTGTCATAGCCGAACAAAACAATGCCGACATCCAGTATGACCAAACCGCCCAAGCCCCTTTCTTCCGCTATACTGATGCAGAAAACAAAAGGCACGAGGTATGGTTTGAAGACGCCCGTTCGATTCAGGCCAAATTCAATCTGATTAAAGAGCTTAATTTAAGAGGGATCAGCTACTGGAAGCTGGGGCTTTCCTTTCCTCAAAACTGGCTGCTGCTTTCTGATCAATTTCAAATTGTCAAAAAGACGTTCCGTTAATTTGGAAACGTCTTTTTTTCATAGGGGAATCCAAGGGTTGTGATACAATATGAAGGTCAGCAATTGACGGACGTTTTTTAGAAATAAGGAGGATTCCAATGAATACAGCCCCTTTTATCGCAGTTGAAGGTCCTATCGGGGCAGGAAAAACAACGCTCGCGACGATGCTTTCACAAGAGCTTGGATTCCCTATGATCAGTGAGATTGTTGAGGATAACCCATACCTTGATAAGTTTTATGACAACATAGAGGAATGGAGCTTCCAGCTTGAGATGTTTTTTCTTTGTCACAGGTACAAACAGCTTGAGGATACCAGCCATCACTTTTTAAATGAAGGACAGCCTGTGATAGCTGATTATCATATTTATAAAAATGTGATTTTTGCTGAACGAACGCTGTCTGAACAGCAGCTCAACAAATACAGAAAGATTTTTCATCTTCTTACCGATGATCTTCCAAAGCCAAATTTCATCATTTACATAAAGGCAAGTCTGCCCACATTGTTACACCGCATTGAAAAACGCGGGCGTCCCTTTGAGAAAAAAATTGAAACAAGCTATTTGGAACAGCTGATCGCAGATTATGACATCGCCATCAAGCAGCTGCAGGAAGCAGACCCAGATCTTACGGTGTTAACAATAGATGGCGATTCAGAGGATTTCGTTTTGAATAAGAGCGATTTTGAACGTATTGCCGCCCATGTAAAGGAGCTTATAAAATGAAGGAACATCATATCCCTGAGAATTCAATCATTACAGTAGCAGGAACAGTAGGTGTCGGAAAATCTACTTTAACAAGAGCATTGGCTAAACGGCTTGGCTTTAAAACCTCTCTTGAGGAAGTCGATCATAACCCATACTTAGAAAAATTCTATCATGATTTTGAACGCTGGAGCTTCCATCTGCAAATCTACTTCTTAGCTGAACGATTCAAAGAACAGAAAAATATTTTTGAAGCCGGCGGAGGGTTTGTACAGGATCGTTCTATTTATGAGGATACTGGGATTTTTGCAAAAATGCACGCTGACAAAGGGACGATGTCAAAGATTGATTATAAAACCTATACAAGCCTGTTTGAAGCAATGGTCATGACACCATATTTCCCGCATCCTGATGTCTTGATCTATTTAGAAGGCGATCTGGAAAACATATTAGCCCGGATTGAAGAACGCGGACGTGAAATGGAGCTTCAAACAGATCGGTCTTATTGGGAAGAAATGCACACGCGTTACGAAAACTGGATCAGCGGTTTTAACGCTTGCCCTGTCCTGAAAATCCGTATTGAGGATTATGACTTGAAGAATGATGAAAGTTCTATCGAGAACATTGTTGATCAAATCGCAACTGTCATTCATGAAACGAAAAAAAAGTGAATCTCATGACCTGAGATTCACTTTTTTATGATATTAAAAAATCCGTTGCAAACGATGCAACGGACAAAACAATCTCCAATATATGCTTGAGTTTCATTAGAATTAAAATCAATATGGCGGAGGAAGAGGGATTCGAACCCCCGCGGGCTTTGACACCCCTGTCGGTTTTCAAGACCGATCCCTTCAGCCGGACTTGGGTATTCCTCCGTATCGACAAGAATTA
>NZ_NSDH01000073.1:0-7488 GCF_002289525.1 Bacillus sp. 7705b
CTATATCATGAATGTTTTATGATGGTCAAGCATTTTTGAAAACTTTTTTTGTTTTTAAGAAAATGTTTAATTCAAATAGCGAAAAGGCGTGCCTTATCAGGCACACCTTTTCCGCATTACGCTTTGATGACTTCTCTATTTCCCATATAAGGGCGAAGCACCTTTGGTATAATGACGCTTCCGTCTTCCTGCTGATAATTTTCTAAAATAGCGGCAACTGTTCTTCCAACTGCCAAACCTGAACCGTTCAATGTGTGTACATGCTCTGGTTTGCCTTTCGCTTCACGTCTGAAACGAATGTTCGCACGTCTGGCTTGGAACGCTTCGAAGTTGCTGCAAGAAGAAATTTCACGATATGTGTCTTGGCTCGGAATCCAAACTTCTATATCGTATTTTTTCGCAGCCGTAAATCCTAAATCTCCCGTACACATACTCATTACACGGTATGGAAGTTCCAACAGCTGGAGCACACGCTCAGCCTGGTTTGTTAGTTTTTCTAACTCATCATAAGAATCTTCCGGCTTTACAAACTTCACAAGCTCCACTTTATTAAACTGGTGCTGACGGATTAATCCGCGTGTATCGCGCCCTGCTGAACCAGCTTCTGAACGGAAACAGGCACTGAATGCCGCATAATTAATCGGCAGGCTGTCACCTGACAGAATTTCATCCCGATGCATATTTGTGATCGGCACTTCAGCAGTCGGAATCAAGAAGTAATCCTCTTCCCTGATCTTAAACGCATCCTCTTCGAACTTTGGAAGCTGTCCTGTTCCCGTCATGCTTGCACGGTTTACCATATAAGGCGGGATAACCTCAGTATAGTTATACTCATCCACATGAAGGTCAAGCATAAAGTTATAAAGCGCACGCTCCAAACGAGCACCTAAGCCTTTATAAAACACGAAGCGGCTTCCTGTTACCTTCGCAGCACGTTCAAAATCAAGAATGCCGAGCTCATCAGCAATATCCCAATGCGGTTTTGGCTCATGTGCAAATGAAGGTGTTTCGCCCCATTTCCGGATTTCTACGTTATCATCTTCCGTTTCACCGACTGGCACTGATTCATGCGGAATATTCGGGATTGAAAGAAGAATGGTCTCAAGCGCAGATTCTACTGTTCTTAATTCTTCATCAAGTTTTTTAATTTCCTCGCCGACTTCACGCATTTCTTTAATGATGTGATCCGCGTCTTTTTTCTCGCGTTTCAAAGCAGCTACCTGCTGGGATACTTCATTCCGTTTTCCTTTTAGTTCTTCTACTTTTCCGATAAGCTCTCTTCTTTTATCATCAAGCTCCTCGAACTTATCAAAATCTGTTAAGTCTTCGCCTTTGTGTACAAGCTTTGCTTTAATTTCTTGAAAATTTGCTCTCAGCATTTTCGTATCAAGCATGCGAAACACTCCTTTTTTCATTAAATTCATTGAATTATCGAAAATAAAAAGAGCCCTCATCCCCATGAAAGGGACGAGAGCTCTCGCGTTGCCACCCTGATTGAAAACAAGCCATAGACTTGTTTTCCGCTTTCACACATAACGGTTATCCCGTAAATGCCTACTTCATTCAGCATTTCGCTCAAGGATGGATTCAGACAGCATCTTTCACCGATTCGCACCAACCATCGGCTCTCTTAGAAAGAGAGGCTTCCTACTAGTTCCTATCAACGCTTTTCGATCTTTATTTGTGTTTATAATGTACTATAAGTTTCCACAGCTTTCAACTGTTTTATACAAGGGCTTTCTGCTTGTATTCCTCGACCATTTGAACGAACAGCTTTGTCACTCGATGATCCTCTGTCAGCTCCGGATGGAACGAACAGCCCAAGAAATTACCCTGTTTAGCCGCAACAATGCGTCCGTTATGCTCAGAAAGCACTTCAACATTTTCACCGGCTTCCAAGATATGCGGCGCACGGATGAATACACCAGTGAAAGGTTCGTCCAGCCCTTTAATTGTTAAATCAGCTTCAAAGCTGTCAACCTGCCGGCCAAACGAATTCCGTTCAACAACTACATTCAGCAAACCTAAATGAGCGTTATCTGAACCGGCAATTTCCTTTGCTAAAATAATTAAACCGGCACATGTCCCAAACATCGGTTTTCCCTGAGCAGCAAACTCACACAATGGCTCCATGAATTGATACGTATCAATTAAACGGCGCATTGTCGTGCTTTCTCCGCCCGGCAAAATTAAACCATCGATTTCGTTTAGCTGCTCTGGGCGTTTAATAACAAGTCCAGCTGCACCGCATGCTTCAATTGCATGGATATGCTCTCTTACTGCTCCTTGAAGTCCTAGTACACCTATTGTTAACATGTCGCAGCTCTCCTATATTCTTACCAGCCGCGTTCTTGCATACGCTGTTCTGGAAGTAAATTTGAGATTTCGATCCCTTTCATTGCAGTTCCAAGCTCTTTTGAAAGCTCTGCAATCAATTTATAATCAGTGAAGTGAGTTGTCGCTTCCACAATTGCTTTTGCGAATTTTGCAGGATTGTCTGATTTGAAGATACCAGAACCAACAAATACACCGTCAGCGCCAAGCTGCATCATAAGTGCCGCATCAGCAGGAGTCGCTACGCCGCCAGCCGCAAAGTTAACGACAGGAAGTTTACCGTCTCTTTTAATTTGTTGAAGCAGCTCATAAGGCGCTCCCAAATTTTTCGCTTCAGTCATCAGCTCATCATCGCTCATTGCAACTACTTTGCGTACTTGAGCGTTTACCTTGCGCATATGGCGAACAGCTTCAACGATATTACCAGTTCCAGGCTCACCTTTTGTACGAAGCATAGAAGCGCCTTCAGCAATACGGCGTGTTGCTTCGCCGAGGTCACGGCAGCCGCACACGAAAGGAACTGTATATTCATTTTTATTCAAATGAAATTCTTCGTCAGCCGGAGTCAGAACTTCACTTTCATCAATATAGTCAACACCCATAGCTTCAAGCACACGCGCTTCAACAATATGTCCGATACGCGCTTTTGCCATTACAGGGATGGATACAGCATTCATTACTTCTTCCACGATTGTAGGGTCTGCCATACGGGCAACTCCTCCAGCCGCACGAATATCAGCTGGTACACGTTCTAGCGCCATTACAGCGACAGCTCCAGCCTCTTCAGCAATTTTCGCTTGTTCCGCATTGATGACGTCCATGATGACGCCGCCTTTTTGCATTTCTGCCATTCCGCGTTTTACACGTTCAGTACCTGTTTGAGCCATTTCTTGGTCCCCCTAATCAAGGTATAGTTATATGATTTCTATTTCTTATTGTATCCTAGAAATCCAATAATTCATATGGATATAACTTATTTTATTCGGTTTTTAGGGCTTTGAAAATCATTTTTTATTAAAAATTGGGTTTTTTCAGTATATTAAGCGAAAGAGCCCTAACATCAATCAGAGCTCTTTCCATTCATTAAAACCAGCCAGTTACTGTATCAACAATGCTTCCCCAGATACCAGCGAAAAATCCGCCGATGCTGCGCATTGTTAAAACAAACCAGTTTGCTTTATCTACATTTTCTTTCGTCACAAGGTCTACACCTGCCAGGCTGCTGTTAAGGAACCCATAGTCCTTTTCATCACCTGTATATTCCGCAGTCAGTTTCCCAACCTTCGTCCTTTTTTTCACAGGGGCAGTCAAAGTGTCTTTGTTTAAAGTGACTTTTGCTTTGTAATTCTTTTCTTCACCATTTTTGACAGGAAGAGAAAATGCCTTGCTTGTGACAATGCCTACTTCTTTCTCTTTACCTTTATCTACAGAAATGGTTTTATGGCCTTTTACCTGATCGCCTTCAGCATAAATTTCTTTCATAGAGAAATTGTTGAAAGCATAATCAAACATTTTTTTCGTTTCATCGAAACGGCCAGTGTGAATGTTGCCTTTTGCGTTTAACACCACAGTGATGACACGCATTCCGTTTCTTTCAGCAGTTCCTGTGAAACATGAACCCGCAGAGTCAGTAGAACCTGTTTTCAGTCCATCTACAGTTGCACCTTTGTACTCGCTGACTAGACCCTTCAGCATAAAGTTCCAGTTCGGCATGTCCATTTCATCATCTGTGCCTTTTCTGAACTTCATTTTTGAGATGCTGGAAGTTTCTAAAATCTCAGGGTAGTCAGTAATCAGGTGATCTGCAAGAATAGCCATATCCTTAGCAGAAACTTCACTTTCTTCATCTACGCTTGTCCCTTCAGGCTGCTTGCCGTGAAGATCTTTGTTTTCAAGACCTGTTGCATTAACAAATTTGTAATTTGTTAATCCCAGTTCTTTTGCTTTTGCATTCATTTTTTCAACGAACTTTGTTTCAGAGCCTGCAATAACTTCTGCAATGGCAATCGCAGCCGCATTTGCAGAATAGATTGCTGTCGCTTGATAAAGTTCTTTTACTGTGTATTTTCCGTCTTTTCGAAGAGGAACGTTTGATAAACTGTTATCTTGGGAAATCTCATACACATAGTCATCAGGCGTATAGGTTTGATCCCATTTTACTTTGCCTTCATCAATTGCTTCTAATAACAGATACTCTGTCATCATCTTTGTCATACTTGCAATTGGCAGTCTTTTCTCTGCGTTTTTGCTATAAAGAATTTTACCTGAAGAAGCTTCGATCATAATGGCAGCTGATGCGTTGATATCAATTGGATCGCTGGCAGCCTTTGCTTTTGACATTGGAGTCAGGCAAGTTACGGCCAGTGTTAAAACAACCAATGACATCAATAGCTGTTTACATTTCTTGATGTTCAATCGTACGACCTCCGTATTTCATTTTTCTTCATCTATAATTAAGCCGTTAAGGACATTTTCAATGCACAACAGTATAAATTTTATCATAATCGGTATAAAAAAAATAGACAGAGTCAGAGACCCTGTCAAATGTTTTTAATTTGTAACAATTTATTTATGAAATTGTATAGTTCGGTGATTCTTTTGTAATCTGTACATCATGCGGATGACTTTCACGAAGGCCTGCACCAGTCATACGAATGAACTGAGCTTCTTCTCTTAAAGCGCGAAGATCTTTAGATCCGCAATATCCCATACCAGAACGAAGACCGCCGACTAGCTGATAAACTGTTTCTTCAACTGGCCCCTTGTATGGTGTGCGTCCTTCAATGCCTTCTGGAACGAATTTTTTATTTTCTTCTTGGAAGTAACGGTCTTTACTTCCTTTTTCCATTGCAGCCACAGATCCCATACCGCGGTATACTTTGAATCTTCTGCCTTGGTAGATTTCAGTTTCACCAGGGCTTTCTGACGTACCTGCCAGTAAGCTTCCAAGCATAACAGCATGTCCGCCGGCTGCCAATGCTTTTGCAATATCGCCAGAGAATTTAATTCCGCCGTCTGCGATAATTGTTTTGCCATGTTTTCTTGCTTCAGTCGCACAGTCATAAATCGCTGTGATTTGAGGTACACCAACACCTGCTACCACACGAGTAGTACAAATTGAACCAGGTCCGATTCCTACTTTGACAACATCAGCACCAGCTTCGAAGAGTGCTTTTGTCGCTTCAGCTGTTGCTACGTTTCCAGCGATAATATTTAATTCAGGATACGTTTCACGGATCTTTGTCACTGTGTTTAACACGCCTTGAGAATGCCCGTGTGCTGTATCGATAACAATGACATCCACATTGGCTTCTACAAGCTTTTTCACGCGTGTCATCGTGTCGCCAGTTACACCAACTGCCGCGCCAACGATCAAACGGCCGTGAATGTCTTTAGATGAATTAGGGAACTCGATAACTTTTTCAATGTCTTTAATCGTGATAAGACCTTTTAATTTATTTTGATCATCAACGAGTGGAAGCTTTTCAATTTTATGTTTCTGCAAAATCTTTTCAGCTTCGTCTAAAGTCGTTCCAACCGGTGCAGTGACAAGTTCTTCTTTTGTCATAACATCGCTGATTTTCATTGAGTAATCAGAAATAAAACGAAGGTCGCGGTTCGTGATAATACCGACAAGCTTTTGGTCTTCTTTGTTATCTACAATCGGAACACCGGAAATTCTGTATTTCCCCATCAAATGCTCCGCATCAAAAACTTGGTGATCAGGAGTTAAAAAGAAGGGATTTGTAATAACGCCTCGTTCAGAGCGTTTTACTTTATCAACTTGTTCAGCTTGCTGCTCGATCGACATATTTTTATGAATGATCCCCAAGCCGCCCTGTCTAGCCATTGCAATCGCCATTGCTGATTCTGTTACAGTGTCCATACCTGCGCTGATGACAGGAATATTCAGCTTTAACGTCTTTGTAAGTTCAACAGATAAATCCACATCACGCGGAAGTACCTCTGACTTAGCTGGTACAAGCAGCACATCGTCGAACGTTAAGCCTTCTTTTGAAAATTTACTTTCCCACATTAGTAAATCCCCCTCTTTTCGGCAAAATATTATATGTAGATTATCAACAAGCCAAGAGCATGTCAAGGAACCGAAAAAGAGTTGAAATATTTAGATAACGGAAAGGAATTAGAAATACATATGACATATCATGATTGGAAAGACTTAGCGCTATTTTACTCCGTAGAATCAACCCAGAAATTTCTAGAAAAAGTCTATGTCTTAAATGGTGCAGATGAGGCGAAACAGAACTCTTTTAAAAACAGCGAGCGGTTTATTTTCTTCTTGAAGCATGCTGAATCATTTTATAAGCAAGCCTCTTGCTCGCCTTTAGAAATCAAACCGATTCTTTTATTCTACGGGATGTCACAGCTGATCAAAGCATGTCTCATCACACAGGATCCTCACTACCCAAGCCATACATCAGTTCTCGCACATGGCGTCACAGCGCGTAAAAGAAAGAAGCAAAATTATTGTTTTAGCGATGATGAAGTGAAAATACAACGCAACGGTTTATGTATGCACTTCATGAAACACTTATTTGGTCAATCAGGTATAGAAGATGAACGGTATACTATGAAAAAGTTATTAGCCGCTATACCAGAATTAAGTGATATTTTTCAATTTCAGAAAAAGGAATGCTTTATTACAAAGGTTGAGAAGGAAAAAGACATGGTTTCTATACCAGAGGATATCGTCATTCATTATAAGATGTCTGATTCACGATTTGTTGAATATATGTCTCATCATTTTCGATGGACCTTTTTGAAGAAAGATAAAGATGACCTGCTGTTCCATCTTTCGCGGCAAGACATAAATCCATGGACGTCAATCAGCCTATTATTTGATTTGGACAAAAGACAATATTATATTCCTTCTAAACGAGATCAGTTTCTTAAACTTCCGGAAATAACAATCCATTATTTAATTTTGTACAACATAGGAATGATTGCGAGGTATGAGACAGAATGGTGGTATGAGCTGTTAACGCAGCATGTCAGTGATGATTACGTGTTAATTCAGCAGTTTTTAATGGTAACGGAAAACAAATTTCCCAAATACGTTTTGAAATTCCTGCAACAATATATATAAACAAAAAACCCAGCTCAATGAGCTGGGTTTTACCCTTGCTTGGCGGC
>NZ_NSDH01000074.1:0-12850 GCF_002289525.1 Bacillus sp. 7705b
TGCCTTGGAAGCTTACGAACATCAGGATTATCCGTTCGAAGAGCTTGTCGACAAGCTTGGCGTGACAAGGGATATGAGCCGAAATCCAGTGTTTGATGCGATGTTTATTCTTCAAAATATGGACAAACAAGACATTAATCTTGGAGACATAAAAGCACGGCCTGCAAATGTTATTCATCAAATTTCTGTATTTGATATGACGTTGATTGCGGCTGAATCAGATGGAGTCATCAGATGTGACATGGAATTTAGTACCGACGTATTTATGAGAACGACAATTGAACGCTGGACGGCTCATTTTACCGAATTTTTGCGTGCTGCCACGTCAAATCCTAATACAACTCTTTCACAAGTGAATATACTTAGCGAAAAAGAAAAACAAAAGATTTTGATAGAACTCAACAAAACCCACGTTGAATGTTCTCAAACTGATATCGTTTTTCATCGCATGTTTGAAAAGAGGGCTGAAGAGACACCGGAGCATATTGCTGTTATGGACGGTGAAAAACAGATCAGCTATCGCCATCTCAACGAAAAAGCCAATCGTCTGGCGCGCACACTGCAAGAAAAAGGAAAAGAGACGCAGCCAATCGTTGCTGTTTTAGCGGAGCGCTCCATTGATGCTATTGTTGGTATTTTAGCCGTTATGAAAGCCGGCGGCGTGTATATTCCGATAGATTCTCATTACCCAAAAGCCCGGATTGAATATCTTCTCAAAGACAGCGGGGCTGAAATTCTTCTTTTACAGAATGAAGTAAAGCATTTGATTGCAGGCTCAGATATAGGTGATATTTCTCGCATCTGTCTTGATGATGAAAGTTTCTATGAATCAAAAAAATGCAACCTTGCTTCATCTCCTGCCCCGGAGGACTCGGCATACATCATTTATACGTCAGGAACAACCGGTGCGCCTAAAGGCGTTATCGTTACGCACCGCAACTTTGCTCATGCTGTTCTTGCATGGCGCAGCATATATCAGCTCGATCAAATGCCTGTCAGGCTGCTTCAAATGGCGAGTTTTTCCTTTGATGTCTTTTCAGGAGACTTGGCGAGAACATTGGCCAACGGAGGGACTCTAGTCATTTGCCCTGATGAAACAAGGCTTGAGCCTGCTGAATTATATGCATTGATGAACCGCCAGCGTATCACGATCATGGAGTCAACACCGGCACTCATTGTCCCATTTATGGAATATGTTTACCGCAACCAGCTCAGTCTTCCTGACTTAGACATCCTTATTCTTGGTTCGGATATGGTGAAAGCCCATGATTTCAAAACATTGGCGGACCGTTTCGGAAACAAAATGCGCTTAATCAATAGTTACGGGGTCACAGAGGCCACGATTGATTCAAGTTACTATGAAATGAATATGGGTGAAGAGTATTCGGGAGACAGCGTACCGATCGGCATCCCGCTTCCCAATGTAAAACTGTATGTACTCAGCCAGACTGACCAAATACAGCCGATCGGTATTGCCGGCGAGCTTTGTATCGGCGGAGCCGGCGTTGCCAAGGGCTATCACGGAAAATTTGAATTAACGGAAAAGAATTTTACAAAAAATCCATTTGTATCTGGAGAAAGACTCTACAGAACAGGGGATCTGGCTTGCTGGCTTCCAAACGGCACTCTCAGGCTTCTTGGCCGGATAGATCATCAAGTAAAAATAAACGGGTACAGGATCGAAACAGAAGAAATTGAAAGTGTGCTTCTCCAAACCGGACTTGTCAATGAAGCGGTTGTAGCGGTTCAAAGTGATACGAATGGACAGGCTCGTTTGGCAGCGTATATTCTGCCTTTAGATGCCGATACAACGGTTCTCCGCGGTGCTTTATCGAAAATGCTGCCGGCATATATGATTCCTGCGCATATCATTCCTTTGGAAACTATGCCGCTGACATTAAACGGGAAGCTGGACAGAAAAGCCTTACCGGCACCAAATGAAGGTTTCTCGCGGCCGTATACTGCACCGGTCAACGAATTGCAGGGAATGACAGCGCAGATTTGGGAGGACGTGCTGAGCGTGTCTCGAGTTGGCATTCACGACTCCTTTTTTGAGCTTGGAGGAGACTCTATTAAAGCACTGCAAGTGTCCGCCCGGCTGGCAGCTGAAGGCTGGAGCATGACTATACAAGATTTATTCCGTTATCCAACAGTTCATGAGCTGAGCAGCCACATCACTCCATTGATATCTCAGGCAGAACAGAGGCCTATCGAAGGTGAAGCGGATCTCACACCGATTCAGAGCAAATTTTTCGATCAGCGTCATGCTTTTCGTGATCATTACAACCAATCGGTCATGCTTTTCAGCGAAAAGGGGTTTCATGCTGACGCGCTTCGCCAAGCGCTGCGCAAATTGACTGAGCATCATGACGCGCTTCGCATGGTGTTTACACAGGATCATACCGGGCGTGTCGTTCAGTACAATCGCGGAATTCAGATTACTGAAAATGAACTGTTCGGATTTCATCTAGTAGATTGGACAAAGGAACAGGCAGAAGGCACACTCTCGGAAGAAAAATTTGCCGCTGAGGAAATCGTGATTCAAAGCAATATGAATGTAAAAGAAGGACCTTTGCTGCAAGCAGGATTGTTTAAAACGACAGAGGGAGACCATTTGCTGATTACGATCCACCATCTCGCTGTAGATGGCGTTTCTTGGAGGATTCTGCTTGAAGATTTAGCTGCAGCCTACCAACAGTCTTTGGAGCAAACAGAGATCAAACTGCCGCCGAAAAGCGATTCTTATTTATCATATGCCAGCGGTCTGGCACAGATAGCCGGGAGCCGGCAATTGTTATCAGAAATAACATATTGGCAAACGATTTTAGATGCCCATAACGTTTTTCTGCCTAAGGACATGGCTGAGTCGGACAGGCATCAAAGCAGTGCTGAAACAGCTGCGTTTGTATTAGCCAGTGACTGGACTAAAAAACTGCTGTTTGAAACGCAGCAAGCCTATGGTACTGATGCCAACGAACTTTTGCTCACTGCTTTAGGAATGGCGCTTTATGAATGGAGCGGACACGAACAAATTGTGATCAGCGCTGAGGGCCATGGAAGAGAAGGACATGTTCCGAATATTGATATTTCACGAACAGTAGGTTGGTTCACTTCTATTTATCCTATCCTTCTGGACATGAGTGCACCGCATTCATCTGAAGATCAGCTCGGTTACAGAATCAAAGCGACAAAGGACAGGCTGAGAAGAGTGCCGCACAAGGGAACGGGCTACGGCTTATTAGTACAAAAGGGAGCCATACAGCATAAAGAGCCTGAGATCAGCTTCAATTATCTTGGACAATTCAGCGAAGGTCAGGGTTCTGATTTGTTTCAACTGTCTTCTTATCAGCCTCGTTACGAAATAGCGGGGGAGAGAGAAAGAGAGTACGAGCTCGATATTAATGCTTTGATAACAGACGGACGCCTGCAAGTCAAAGCAGTATACACCCGGGTATTCCGCGAAAACACAATTCAGTGTTTGATGGACAGCTTTCACAGTCATCTTATCGAGATCATTGAGCATTGTACAAAGAAAAAAGAACGAGAAAAAACGCTGAGCGATTTCAGCAACAAAGAACTAACGCCATCCGCATTATCTAGCATCGAAAATCTCATTAAAGATCTTTAACTTTTGGAAAAGGTGTGTGGAATTGATGACGCAAGCAACGCAGATCCAAGATATTTATCCGTTATCGTACATGCAGGAAGGGATGCTGTTTCATTCACTGCTTGATTTCAGCTCTAAAGCCTATGTGGAACAAACCTCGTTTACCATTACAGGCAGCCTGTGTATCGATTCGTTTCAAAAGAGCTTAAATCTTCTTGTTTCCCGATACGATATTTTCAGAACCATATTCCTTAAGGAGGTTCCAGACCTCACTGGGCCGCAGCAAGTTGTGCTGACAAACCGTGAATTGACCGTACAAAGGGAAGATCTTTCTCACCTGAAACATGATGAGCAGCTTGCTCTGATAGAAGAATTTATGCAGCAGGACCGGGAAAAAGGGTTTCACTTGCAAAAAGATCCGTTAATGCGGCTCATGCTTTTTGATAGAGGAGACAGCACATATACATGTGTCTGGACGCATCACCATATCATCATGGATGGCTGGTGCCTGGGCATCATCCTCAAAGAATTCTTCAGCATGTATGACTCACTTAAAAATAACAGTCCTGTACAGCTCGGCAGCACGGTGCCGTACAGCCGTTATATTGAATGGCTCGGAGAACAAGATAAAGAAGAAACCGCTGCATACTGGAGAGATTACCTGCAGGAGTACGGCAATACCGCTTCTATTCCTAAACTAAAAAGCCGCTCAGCGAATGGGGAATATGAAGCCGCAAATATCCGTTTTTCTTTAGAGCCGGCTATCGTTCAGAAATTGACAGCAGCTGCCCAAAATTGGGGAGTTACATTAAACACTTTATTTATGAGTCTATGGGGTGTTCTTCTCCATCGTTACAACGGTACGGATGACGCGGTCTTCGGCTCTGTTGTTTCCGGACGTCCGTCAGCGATTGATGGGATCGAGTCAATGGTCGGCTTGTTTATTAACACTGTTCCGGTGCGTATTCGATCTGCAGAGAAAATGGCATTTTCTACGCTTGTCAAATCCGTGCAGGAGGATACTTTACGTTCTGAGCAGCATGGTTATTATCCGCTTTATGAGATTCAAAACCGCAGTGCTTTGAAGCAAGGATTGATCGATCATATTCTTGTCTTTGAAAATTATCCTGTACAGCTTCAGCAGGCAGTCAATAGGCAAAGCGAAAATGACGAAAACGCATTGAAGCTAGATGACATTTCTATGTCAGAACAAACCAGCTATGACCTTAACGTTGTCATCGTTCCAGGTGAATCATTTTATATTAAATTCAGCTACAATGCCGCCGTTTATGAACGTGAAGAGGTGCTTCGGATTCAGGGGCACCTCATGCAGGCAATGGATTGTATTTTGTCAAATCCCGATATTGCTGTCGACAGCATCAACATTGTGCCTCCTGAAGAACGTAAGCTCATTCAATCGTTTAACGAAACGGAGCGCCATTATCCAAGCAAAACGCTATCCCAATTGTTTGAGGAACAGGCTCTCAAAACACCTGACGCGGATGCTTTGAGAATGGGAGATGAGTGCCAGACATATCGGCAATTAGATGAAAGAGCCAATCAGATTGCACACGCCCTGATAGAAAAGGGAGCTGGATCTGGCGGGATTGTCGCTGTGATGATGGAACGGTCAATGGACATGGCTGCTGCCCTGCTTGGAATTTGGAAAGCCGGAGGCGCTTATCTGCCTCTTGATCCAAGTTATCCGAAAGAGCGGCTTTCTTTTCTGCTGCATGACAGTCAAGCAGCTCTCTTACTGACAGAAGAAGAACTTATTTCATCCATCCCGTCAGGCTATAAAGGAAGAATTGTGACATCAGGACATACAACACATTACAGAACGGACTCTCCTGATGCATCGATTGGTGAGCTTGCCTACCTGATCTATACGTCAGGAACGACAGGACGGCCAAAAGGAGTGCTCGTTGACCATCAAGGAATTGCAAATACCTTGCAGTGGAGACGGGAAGAGTACGGCATGAGCGAAGGGGATACAGCACTTCATCTGTTTTCCTATGTTTTCGACGGCTGCGTGACGAGCTTGTTTACTCCGCTTCTGTCCGGCGCATGCGTGCTGCTGACAACAGATAACGAAGCGAAGGACGTGCTCGCCCTTAGACGGAAAATAGCTCAATACAAGGTTAGTCATATGCTTATTGTTCCTTCCTTGTACCGGGTGTTATTAGAAGTGCTGACTGCTGAAGATGCACAAAGTCTTCGTATCGTGACATTTGCGGGCGAGGCAGTGACTCCTGACCTGCTTGAGACTAGCAGAAAGATTTGTCCCTCCGCTGAACTTGCAAATGAATATGGACCGACAGAAAACAGCGTGGCAACAACAATCCTTCGTCATCTGAACGAAAAAGAGAGAATCACGATCGGACACCCGATCGCCAATACAAAAGTATATATTTTACAAGGAGAGCAACTGCAGCCGATAGGCGCGGCGGGTGAACTGTGTATTTCCGGCGCGGGTCTCGCACGGGGGTACTATAAGCGGACAGAGCTAACAGAGAAAGCATTCACAGACCATCCATTCCTCAAAGGGGAACGCTTATATCGAACCGGAGATGCAGGGCGCTTCCTGCCTGATGGCACGATTGAATATATTGGACGTTTTGATGATCAGGTAAAAATCAGGGGATATCGCATTGAATTAAGTGAGATTGAAACTGTTCTTCGGCAAGCATCTGGAGTGAAGGAATCTGCAGTGCTGGCCCGTGATGTTTCTGATGAGGAAAAGGAACTCGTTGCTTATATCGTTCCGGAAAAAGGAAACGGCCTTCCGAATCTGCACCAGTATCTTGCCGGTACATTGCCGTCCTATATGATTCCCGCAAGCATCATCAAAATCACTCAAATGCCGTTAACATCCAGCGGGAAGCTCGACCGTTCCGCACTTCCGGAACCAGAAAACACAACTAGCTTAACGTACATGCCGCCACAAACCTTAATGGAAACTGAACTGGCACGCATTTGGGAAGAGGTGCTGAACAAAAATCAAATCGGTATACGCGATGATTTCTTTCAATTAGGCGGACAGTCCTTAAAAGCAGCCACACTCGTATCAAGAATACATAAACGGCTGAATATCGAGCTGCCGCTCAGTGACGTTTTTTCTTATCCGACCGTGGAAAGTATGGCAGCCAAACTGATGAGTTTACGTGAGCATGCTTTTACGCAGATTGAACCTGCGGATTTTAGAGATGTTTATCCGCTGTCTTTCTCGCAAAAAAGATTATACGCTCTTTACCAGTTGGCAGATGACAGCACAGGCTACAACATGCCGGCGGTACTGGAACTGCGAGGACATTTGGATCGCGGGAGATTGAGAAAAGTTCTCACAGAGCTTGTGAATCGACATGAATCATTGCGTACGGCATTTGAACTGAACAACGGAGAGCCAGTGCAAAAGATTCATCCGGCGCTGGCAGCTGATCTAAAAGAGCTTGAAATTGGATCAGAGCAAATGCTGCAGTCTGTGATCTCGTCCTTTATCAAACCGTTTGATCTTACCGCGGGACCGCTTTTTAGAGCAAGCTTGATATCTCTCGAAAAAGAAAGAGCCTATTTGTTGCTTGATATGCATCACATCATTGCTGACGGAATCTCTATGAGTACACTCGTCCAAGAATTCACTGATCTTTATTGCGGAAAAGAGCTTCCAGCTTTAAACCTGCATTATAAGGATTTTGCGGTTTGGCAGCAAGAGAAGTTTCCGAAAACGAATTACAGCAAACAGGAGGCCTACTGGCTGAAGCAGCTTGGCGGCAGCCTTCCAGTATTGGATTTGCCGCTTGATAAAACGAGGCCGCTTCTGCCTGATTTCAGCGGCGGAACATTTGAAGTAAACATTGATAAAAGAACGGCGGAAGAACTGCACCGCTTGATGTTTGAAACGGGAACGACGATGTATATGCTCCTTCTGTCTGTCTATTCCATCATGCTTTCCAAACTGAGCGGGCAGGAGGATATCGTTGTCGGCTCGCCTGCTGCCGGGAGACCGCACGCTGATCTGGAGCGAGTCATCGGGATGTTTGTCAATACATTAGCTATGCGATGCCAGCCTGGGGGCCGCAAAACGTTCAGCTCTTATTTGCAGGAAATTCGCGAACTTGCTCTGACTGCATACGAGCATCAGGATTATCCTTTTGAAGAGCTCGTCAATAAGCTTGAAACGAAACGGGAGGTAAATCGCAATCCACTGTTTGACGCGATGCTCGTGCTTCAAAACAGCGAAGATTTCCGGTTTGAAGTGCCTGGTTTATCTATCTCGTCTGTAACGCTGTCACACAATGTATCTAAATTCGATTTGACATTACACGCTGAGGAGCATTCCGATGGCATTCGCTGCCGCTTCGAATACAGTACCGCGCTGTTTGAAGAAGAGACCATTGCAAGATGGGCTTCCCATTTTATTGAGCTGGTGAAAGGAATAACGTCTGATATCCATATGAAGCTTTCGGAAATGCAATTGCTTTCTGCTCCAGCGCGCGAATTGCTTCTTGAAACGATGGGTCATTATGCTGACTATCCAAGAGATGAAAGCATCGTTCGTTTATTTGAAAAACAAGCAGCTGAACATCCCGAACATACCGCAGTCGTATGCGATCATATACGGCTGACTTATCACGACCTGAATGAAAAAGCAGAACGGACAGCGGCTATGCTGATGAAACAAGGAGTCCGATCAGGGGATATTATCGGTTTATTGTTTGATCGATCGCCTGATATGGTGATTGGCGTTTTATCTATTCTAAAGGCCGGAGGGGCATACTTGCCGATTGACCCTGAATATCCTCAAGAACGCATCAGCTTTATGCTGAATGACAGCGGGGCAAGAATTCTCCTGACAGAGCACGGACACAACAAGCCGGCGGATTACCATGGGCAAATTTTATACCTGAATGACGCCGAAAACGAATTGATTTCGCCTGATTTGAAAGCGCAAGAAACATTAGCAGACCAGCCAGCTTATGTGATTTATACATCTGGAACCACTGGGCAGCCAAAGGGCGTCGTTGTCGAGCACCGCAATGTGATTAGTCTATTGAAGCATCAGGATCTGCCTTTTGATTTTGGCAGTGAGGACGTTTGGACTTTATTTCATTCATATTGCTTTGATTTCTCAGTATGGGAAATGTTCGGAGCGTTGCTGAATGGAAGTACGCTGGTTGTTGTCTCCAGAGAAACAGCCCGCGATCCAAATGCATTCCGCCTATTGTTAAAAAACGAAGGCGTCACAGTACTCAATCAGACTCCAACTGCTTTTTACGGACTCATTCATGAAGAAGAAAACCATACGGACCGATTACATGTGCGATACGTTATTTTCGGCGGAGAAGCTTTACAGCCCGGCATGCTTGTAACCTGGAACGAGAAATACCCTGATACTGATCTGATCAATATGTACGGCATTACTGAAACAACTGTACATGTGACATATAAGAAATTGTCCTCAGCTGATATAGAAAAAAATAAGAGCAATATCGGAAAACCGCTGGCAACTCTTCAGGCTTATGTAATGGATGCTCATATGAATCTTCAGCCTACAGGAGTTCCAGGAGAGCTGTATATTGGCGGAGAAGGGGTAGCCCGGGGATATTTGAACAGAGATGATCTGACCGCGGCCCGATTTGTACCTAATCCTTATCTTCCGGGAGACAGATTATACCGAACCGGAGACCTTGCAAAGCGTCTGGCAAGTGGAGATTTGGAATATATGGGCCGCATTGATGATCAAGTAAAGGTGAGAGGACACCGCATCGAGCTCGGCGAAATCCAGGCGTCTCTGCTTCAGCTTCCAATAATCAAAGAGGCGGCAGTCATCACAAGAGATGATGAACAAGGCCGATCCGCTGTATATGCTTACTTGGTTGCGGAAGATGGACAGGTCGTAAATGAAGCAGATATCAGGGCTGCCCTGAGAGCCGTTCTGCCTGATTTTATGGTGCCTGCCCGCTTGATCCAGATTGACAGCATCCCGCTGACGGTTAACGGCAAGCTCGACCAGAAAGCCCTGCCGGAACCAGATAAGCGCGCTCAAACTGAGAATGATATCAGCCCTAGAAATGAGATTGAAAAGGTGATGGCTGACATTTGGGAGGAACTGCTCGAAGCGGAGGAGATAGGTGTCAGCGCGAATTTCTTTGAGCTTGGAGGGGATTCAATAAAAGCGTTGCAGGTGTGTGCACGGCTGAAGCAGCGAGGCTATGAAACGACAGTGCGTGAGATGTTTGAGCATCAGACGCTTGGTGAACTGTCCGCCCGCGTTCGAAAAGCCGTACGCGTAATTGACCAAACGCCAGTCGAAGGCGAGCTGCCTTGGACACCTGTACAGCAATGGTTTTTCTCGCAATCATTGGAAGCCCATCATTTTAATCAATCTGTCATGCTCTACCGGTCTGAACGATTTGATGACATTGCACTCAGAAATGTGCTGAGAAGCTTGGTGACTCATCATGACGCACTGAGAATCATATGCCGTTACAAAGATGGCAAGCCTGTACAGGTTAACAGAGGAGCAGATCTTCCGGATGAGGAGCTATATGCCTTCGATCTGTTTGATATAAGAGATCATCGTTCAAATACAGCCGGAAATGCACAGGGCTTGTCAGCCGAAGCACACAAACAGATTGAAGAAATGGCAAACCAAATTCAGCAAACCATTCGATTGGAGACTGGCCCTTTGCTTCATGCTGGTTTGTTTAAAGCCGAAGATGGCGACCATTTGTTTCTGACGATCCATCACTTAGTCATTGATGCCGTTTCATGGCGCATTTTATTTGAGGATTTTTCAATTGCTTACGAACAGGCAGTCTCAGGAAAACCCATCGTACTGCCGGAAAAAACGGATTCATATTTCACCTATGCACAAACATTGGCTGACTATTCAAAAAGCCGTCGTCTGCAGCGTGAAATCGCGTATTGGAATGAGCGGGAGAACCGGCATATTGAGCGTATTCCCAAAGATCATTCGATCACATCGAACTCATTCAAAGATACAGAAGTAATTGATTTCGAGCTGTCTCGTGAAGATACAGAATTGCTGTTAACTGGTGCAAACAATGCATACAACACGGAAACGAATGATATCCTTCTGACTGCTTTAGGCCTAGCTTTGCAGGAATGGACGGGACTTGACCATTTCAAAATCAGTATGGAGGGCCACGGCAGAGAAGATTATCTTGACAATATTGACATGAACAGAACAGTAGGCTGGTTCACTTCAATTTATCCTGTATGGCTTGATATGAGTGATTCTGACCATACGGATGAAGGTGAGCGGCTAGGACGACACATTAAACAGACAAAAGACATGCTGCACCGCATACCTCATAAAGGCGCAGGCTATGGAGTGCTGAAATATATCAACAAAATTTGGGATTCTGAGTACAGCGACCCGGAAATCAGCTTTAATTACTTAGGCCAGTTTGATCAGGATGTTCAATCAAAAGTTTTTGAGATTTCTGATATTAAGACAGGGAATGAAATCAGCCCGGATTGGGAGCGGCCTTATGTGTTAGATATCAGCGGAGCCGTTTCATCAGGATGCCTGCACATGCACATTATTTATAACCGTCTTCAATTTAAGAAACAAACCGTACAAGCATTAGCCGATCATCTTAAACATGCGCTTGAAAACATGATTCAGCATTGCGCGGGCAAAGAAAAACGCGAATGGAGTGCCGCTGATTTTACTGATGAGGATTTAACGCTGGAGGATTTAAGTGAGATTATGGGGGCCGTCAACAAATTATAGGAGAGGAGATTCATTGATGCCGCAGCAACCCGAAATACAGGATATATATCCCTTGTCTTTTATGCAGGAGGGGATGCTTTTTCATTCGCTGTATGATGAACAGTCGAGAGCTTATTTTGAACAGGCGTCTTTTACAATCAATGGGCAGCTTGACTTAGACCGTTTCCAGAAAAGTATGGACGCTGTTTTTGACAGGTATGAAATCTTTCGAACGACTTTTATCTACAAAAATGTAGCCAAACCTCGTCAGGTGGTGCTTAAAAACCGTCCTTGCCATGTTCATTTTGAAGATATTTCTCATCTTAATGAGAGAGAGAAAGAACATTGTACAGAAGCATTCAAGGAACAAGATAAAAAAAGGGGCTTTGATCTTCAGTCGGATGTACTGATGAGAATATCCGTTTTAAAATGGGCGCCTGAGCGTTACGTGTGCATCTGGAGCCATCACCATATTTTAATGGACGGATGGTGCTTAGGCATCATCATCAAAGACTTTCTCCATATTTATCAAGCGCTGGGAGAAGGGCGGCTTCCATATTTGCAGCCAGTTCAGCCGTACGGAACGTATATTAAATGGCTGATGCAGCAGGATCGTGAAGAGGCAGCTGCATATTGGAAAAAGCGGCTGCAGCATTTCGAGAAAGCTTCTTCTTTGCCAAAAAGAAACGAGCAAGTATCAGAAGGTGAATTACAGCAGGTCACGTTTACCATCTCTGAAAAAGAAACGTCCGATTTGCAGAAAATCGCAGCAGCATCCGGTGCAACGCTTAACACCGTTTTCCAAGCTTTGTGGGGGATTTTGCTGCAAAAATTCAATCGCTGTGACGATGCCGTGTTCGGATCAGTCGTCTCAGGCAGGCCCTCTGGGCTGGAGGATGTAGAAAATATAGTCGGCCTTTTTATCAATACCATTCCCATCCGGGTCCAAAGCAAAGCTCTTTCTTTCTCTGGCCTGGTCAGCCGGATACAAAAGGAAATGACTGAAGCAGAAGCATACAGTTATTTCCCTCTATATGACATTCAAGCACAGAGTGCTCTTAAACAAGAGCTCATTGATCATATTATCGTGTTTGAAAACGTGCCGACCCAGCAAGAAATTGAAGGACTAAACCAGACTGGATCGTTCGGTTTCTCAGTGGAAAACTTTGCGATGGCGGAGGAGACTAATTATGGATGCAGCGTCAAAGTGATTCCAGGCCGCACATTGTTCGTGCGCATCAATTTTCATACAGGTTTATATGAGCCTGGCTTAATAGCTGAGATAAAAGATTATTTACAGAATATGATTTCAGCTGTCATCTCTGATCCTTCTCTTCCTGTTTCAAAGATGACGTTACTAGATAAAGACAAAACACAGAAAATGGTTGCTGAATATAATACGACGGGAGCTGTTTCAGCGTTAGCTCCGACGCTGCACGGGCTGTTTGAACGTCAGGCGGCTTTGACGCCGGATCGGACGGCCTTGCGCTTTTCTGGCGGTT
>NZ_NSDH01000075.1:0-786 GCF_002289525.1 Bacillus sp. 7705b
TTTCCTTTCTGACCGGCATGCAGATGCAGTTTCCTTTAGAGGAAGACGACATCATTATGATGAAAACGTCTTTTTCCTTTGATGCATCTGTCTGGCAGCTGTTTTGGTGGATGCTTTCAGGTGCTTCGGCCTATCTGCTTCCGTCCGAATGGGAGAAAGATCCGGCATTGATGGTAAAAGCCATTCGAGAGGAAGGCGTTACAATTGCCCATTTTATCCCGGCCATGCTGAACAGCTTTTTGGATCAAGCGGAAATAGAGGCACCGAGAAGCCTGAAGCGCGTATTCGCCGGAGGTGAACCGCTGGCACCCCATACGGCAGCCCGTTTCGCTTCTTTGCTGCCGGAGACATCACTGGTTCACGGCTACGGGCCGACAGAAGCAACCGTTGATGCGGCATTTTACGCGTGTGATCCTGAGCTGGACAGGGATCGCTTACGCCTTCCGATCGGAAAACCCGTGCCTGGCGTGCGTCTGTATGTGTTAGATCCTTATTTAGCCGTACAGCCTGTCGGCGTAGCGGGAGAATTGTATATCGCCGGAGCCGGCGTCGCCAGAGGCTACTTGAATCGTCCGGAATTAACAGAAGAGCGTTTTCTTGATGATCCATTTTATCCGGGAGAGCGCATGTACAAAACGGGTGATCTGGCGCGCTGGCTCCCAGACGGACAGGTTGAATTCCTTGGCCGTCTGGATGACCAGGTGAAAATCCGCGGCTATCGTATTGAGCCGGGAGAAATCGAAGCGGCGCTCAGAAGCATAGAAGGCGTGCGGGAAGCGGCTGTAA
>NZ_NSDH01000076.1:0-9429 GCF_002289525.1 Bacillus sp. 7705b
GTTTGCGCAATTTTTACAGGAAGTGCGTGAGACTGCATTGGAAGCTTACGAACATCAGGATTATCCGTTCGAAGAGCTTGTCGACAAGCTCGGCATGACGAGGGATATGAGCCGAAATCCGCTGTTTGATGCGATGTTTGTGCTTCAGAATATGGACCAAGAATCCATGCAGCTGAAGGACCTGTGTCTCCGGCCCGCAACAAATGTGGAACATCAAGTATCAAAGTTCGATTTAACCCTGTATGCGTACGAGGAAGCCAATGGATCTATGATGTTTCAAATGGAATATAGCACTGATCTCTATCAGAAAAATACGATTGAAATGTGGCTTCACTATTTAATGAATATGTTACGCGCCATCATCCAAGACAGCGAAGCAGCACTTGGAACAATACATGTATTGGACGAGAATGAAACCCATTTCCTTATCCATGAACTCAACTGCACAAAAAGAGAGTATCCGAGACATGAAACCATCAGCAGGCTGTTTGAGTTACAGGCTGAACAAACGCCTGATGCCACAGCTGTGGCCGGCGATGAACAAACATTAACGTATAAGGAGCTGAATATCCGGGCAAACAGAATTGCTGCTGTTCTTCGGAGAAAAGGAGTCGGACCTGAAACTGTAGTTGCATTATTGACAACACGAACTCCAGAACTTGCAGCAGGAATGCTCGGCATTTTGAAAGCTGGAGGAGCCTATCTGCCTATTGCTAAGGATCTTCCCGCTGACCGAATATCATATATGCTGTCAGACAGCGGTGCAAAAATACTCCTTCAATCTGAAAAAGCAAACAATCAACGATTAGACTTAGAGCTTACATGTGAGCAAATCGTCATCGAAGAGATTCAAGGACAAGGAGAAACGAAGAACTTTGAATCTCCAGCAGGGCCACATTCACTCGCTTATATCATCTATACCTCAGGATCAACCGGCAAACCGAAGGGTGTCATGATTGAGCAGCGAAGTGTGATCCGTCTTGTCAAAAACAGCAATTACATTGAATTTACACCTGGAGACCGGCTTCTGCTGACTTCTTCACTCGGTTTTGATGTCGTTACATTTGAAATACTCGGGCCGCTGCTAAATGGCGCTGCTTTGCATCTCACAGATAAAGAAACATTTCTGGATTCCCATCAGCTTAAGAGATACATAGAACAAAACGGAATCACCACAATGTGGCTGACTGCATCTCTTTTCAACCATTTAACAGAACAGAATGAGAAAATATTTTCCCGGCTCATAAATCTGATTATTGGCGGAGAAGCTCTGTCAGCCAGTCATGTCAATCGAATCAAGCAAGCATGCCCGGAATTGTCAATCTGGAACGGATATGGGCCGACTGAGAATACAACATTTTCGACTTGTTTTCACATTGAAAAACTGTATGAACATTCCATTCCGATCGGCCGGCCGATTGGTAATTCAACCGCATTTATCTTAAATAAATGGGGAATGCTGCAGCCGATCGGAGCTGTCGGTGAACTGTGTGTCGGCGGAGATGGTGTGGCAAGAGGCTATCTTGGTCGACCAGACCTGACGAAAGAGAAATTTGTGCCAAATCCATTTGCGCCCGGCGAACAAATGTACCGTACCGGTGATCTGGCACGCTGGCTGCCGGACGGCACAATTGAATATGTAGGCCGTGTCGATGATCAGGTAAAAATAAGGGGGTACCGGGTTGAGCTCGGTGAGATTGAATCAGCGCTTCGTCATATAGACGGTGTCAAAGAAGCAGCTGTATTGGCGCGAACAGGACAATTAGGCAGCAAGGAGCTTTACGCCTATATAAGCGTAAAAGAGGGTACAGATGCTGAACAAGTGCGTACTCACCTTTCTCAAATGCTGCCAGGCTATATGATGCCGACCTATGTGATAGAAATGGATGCTCTCCCGCTCACTGCCAACGGAAAATTGAACCGAAAAGCACTGCCTGAACCAGATATTACATCTAAACAAACGTACGTCCCGCCTCGAAATGACCTTGAAGAACAGCTTGCGATCATATGGCAGGAGGTTCTCGGGACACAGAGGATCGGAATAGAAGATTCGTTTTTTGAACTAGGCGGAGATTCAATTAAGGCTCTTCAAGTATCCGCGCGCCTCGGACGTTATGGGTGGAGCTTGTATGCAAGCGATTTATTCCGCCATCCGAACATAAAAGATTTATCAGCAGTCATCCGGAAGACAGAAAGAGTAATAGACCAAGGATCTGTTCAGGGAGCTGTCCCATGGACACCTATTCAGCATTGGTTCCTCTCTCAGGATATAGAAGATAGACACCATTTTAACCAGTCTGTCATGCTGTTTAGTCCTGATTGTTTGTCGGAAAATGCACTGCGCGCATCATTAAAAAAACTGGCAGAGCATCATGATGCCCTGCGGATGATTTATCGGGATGATAGCGGACAACAGATACAAATCAACCAAGATATTCATGAATCCAAACTGTACAGCTTAAGGATTTCTGATTTTTCAGATCCGGGAATCGATTGGGAAACGAGCATTAAAGAAGAAGTGGCAAATCTTCAGCAAAGTATCAATCTCCAACAAGGACCATTACTGCATGCCGCTTGGTTTAAAACGCTGTCCGGAGATTATTTATTTCTCACGATTCATCATTTGGTCGTTGATGGGGTATCATGGAGAATTTTACTGGAGGACCTGTCAGCGGCATATCATCAAGCAGCTTCAGGACAGGCTATACAGCTTCCGCCTAAAACAGATTCCTATCAGGAATACGCACGGCGAATTCAAGATTATGCCCAAAGCAGCAAGCTGATTCGCGAGGAAACGTACTGGCGGACGGTTGAAGAGGAAAAAGCAGCGGAACTGCCATACGAAATGCCTTATATGGAGAATATGAACAGCAGTGTAAGGGAAACATTGCGCTTTTCACTCACTGAAGCAGACACCGCGGTCTTGCTGCAAAAGGTAAACCACGCTTATGGCACAGATACACAAGATATTCTATTGACGGCGGCTTCCTTAGCGATTTGTGACTGGACAGGGGGCAGCAAGCTCCGTATGGCAATGGAGGGACACGGGAGAGAACACATTCTGCCGGATTTAGACATCAGCCGGACGGTTGGCTGGTTTACATCCATTTACCCCGTCCTTATTGACTTTGAAAATCAAGCGGATGAGCTTGGAACCGCAGTTAAAACCGTGAAAGATACATTGGGCCGGATACCGAACAAAGGGGTAGGGTACGGCATGTTGAAATATCTTACACATCCCGAACATAAAAGCATGGTGTTGTCAAAAACACCTGAAATCGGCTTTAACTATTTAGGGCAGTTCAACGACATAGAAAGTCAAGACCGTTTCCGCCCATCCGGTCTTGGGAGCGGTAAGGACATCACTCCTACTTGGAAGCGGGAGCAGCTTATTGAGATGAGTGCGATGGCAGCAGAAAATCAGCTTCATTTTCAGCTCAGCTATCCGCCGGCACGGTTTCACAGGGGTACAATGGAGCGGCTCATCACCATGATTGAATGCTATTTGCAGGATATTATGAAACACTGTGCTGAAAAACAGAACACAGAAAAGACGCTGAGCGATTTCAGCAGCCAATCATTAACGGCAGAGGATTTGGACAGTATATCCAGCTTGGTGGAAGATTTGTAGAAAATCGTGACAGGGAGATATGAACATGACAAAAGCGAATTCAATACAGGATATTTATCCGCTGTCTTATATGCAGGAAGGAATGCTTTTTCATTCCCTCCTGCAAAAAGATTCACGGGCATATGTTGAACAAGCCTCTTTTACAATAGAGGGAGAAGTCAATTTGCAGTTTTTCCAAGAGAGCATCAATGCTTTAGTAGCAAGACATGACATTTTCAGAACGATTTTCATCAGCCAAAATGTCTCTTCACCTCAGCAGGTTGTCCTGAGGGAACGGACTGTCAGTGTACTGGAGGAGGACATTGCTCATTTAGATGAAGCGGGCCAATCTGCGTTTGTCGAACAAATAAAAGAAAAGGACCGCGCCAAAGGGTTTCATCTGCAAAAAGATATGCTCATGCGCATCACACTTATTCGAACCGGAAAGCGGCAATATACTTGTATTTGGACCTTTCATCACATCATGATGGACGGCTGGTGCCTCGGCATTGTACTAAAAGAATTCCTTCAGATTTATGCATCAAAAATAAAAGGGGCTCCATTATCATTGGAGCCCGTTCAGCCATACGGAACTTATATCAATTGGCTGATGGAGCAAGACAAAGAGAAAGCTGTTTCCTATTGGGACAATTATCTTTCCGGCATTAAGCAGCAAACCTTGCTCCCGAAGCAGAAAAAAACAAAGAGCACAAGCAGGCAGGAGCAAATTACATTTTCATTTTCAAAAGAAGACAGCAGCAGGCTGTCAGAGCTTGCCGTAAGAGAAGAAGTCACACTCAGTACAATTTTCCATACCCTATGGGGAATTCTTCTTCAAAAATATAACAATAGTGATGACGCGGTATTCGGTTCTGTCATTTCAGGAAGGCCCTCAGACATTGAAGGAATTGAACAAATGGTCGGGCTTTTCATCAACACGATTCCCATACGGATGCATGGATCAAAAACGCCATTTTTACAGCTCGTAAAAGACATGCAAAAGGATCGCCTTGCTGCAGAAGCATACAGCTACCATCCTCTATACGAGATACAGTCCCGTTCAGCAGTCAAGCAAGGTTTGATTGATCACATTCTTGTATTCGAAAACTATCCGGTGCAGAAAGAAATAGAAATGCTGAACAGCCAGGAGCCTGATTCAGATCTTTTTCAGATTCATAACTTTACAGTAGCGGATGAAACCAATTACAGCTTTTATCTTATGGTGGCGCCAGCGGAAGAAATCCATATAAAAATGAGCTATGATGCAGCACTGCATGACCGATCCTTTGTGCTTTCTGTTAAGGAGCATCTTTTGAACACTGTTTCCCAAATCTTAGATGATCCGCATCTCTCACCCGAAGACATCGATATCACAACAGACACTGAAAAGCTGCAGCTGATTGGGGAAATCAAAGATCACAAACCAGTTTATGAAACCATCCATGCCATGTTTGAAAAACAGGCAGAAAGGACGCCTCACGCGCGGGCTGTGATTGATCAAGCGCATTCTCTGACCTATAAAGAATTGAACGAATCCGCCAACAGATTGGCACGGCATTTGCGGAAAAAAGGCGTTATGAGGCAGGAACCTGTCGCAATCATGATGGAACGCTCAACTGAGTTCATTACAGGTATTCTCGGTATATTGAAGGCTGGAGGCGCCATTGTTCCAATCGATCCCCATTATCCGTCTGACAGAATAAATTATATTCTAAATGACTGCGGCTGCTCTCATGTCGTTTCACAAGCGCATTTTGCACCTTTGCTTGAGACTGGCCTGAATGTTACCTATATAGAAGATATTCAAATCGAAGACGGCAGCTGCTTACATTCAGTGAATAGTGCGGACGACCTGCTCTATATGATTTACACATCAGGCACAACGGGAAAACCAAAAGGCGTTCAATTTGAACATCGAAATATGGCTAACTTGCTGCAGTTCGAATTCACTCGCTCTGGCATTGACTTTGAAAATGATGTTTTGCAATTTGCAACTCCTGCTTTTGACGTCTGCTATCAAGAAATATTTTCAACATTGCTGGGAGGCGGCACACTTCATATCGTGCCTGAAGCTATAAAAAGAGACGTGCCGCAGCTGTTTGCATTTATAAAAGAGCATCAGACGACTATTGTGTTTCTCCCAACGGCTTTTATCAAAATGATTTTCAGCGAACAGGAATTTGCGAACGCGTTTCCTCATGATGTAAAACACCTGATTACAGCCGGGGAGCAATTAATCGTTTCCAGTCTCCTCAAAGATGTTTTGCGTCAGCGCAGCATGTACTTGCACAATCATTATGGACCTTCAGAAACTCATGTAGTGTCGGCATATACCATACATCCGGGTGACCAAATTCCGGAGTTTCCTCCGATCGGAAAACCGATTGATTGTACTGATCTGTATATTTTAAATCGCCAAAAACAGCTGCAGCCTCGGGGAGTATCAGGAGAACTTTATATTTCCGGTTCAAGCGTGGCCAGAGGTTATATCAATAACGATAAACTGACGCGAGAGAAATTTTTACCCGATCCCTTCAGGCCCGGAGCGGTCATGTACCGAACGGGAGATGTAGCGAGAATTCGTGAAGACGGCAGCTTTGAATATATCGGTCGAGCCGACGATCAAGTGAAAATCAGAGGTTATCGAATCGAGCCGCAAGAAATAGAAATCGCGTTAATGAATCATCCAGAGGTCAAAGAAGCTGCTATTCTTATCCGGCCAAATCAAGGTGAAGAACATGAGTTATGCGCTTATTATTGCAGTATGCACAGACTGGATGCCTCGACTTTGCGACAATATCTGGCAAATGAGCTCCCAGAATATATGATTCCGGCCAAATGGGTCTGGGTTAACAGCATTCCTTTGACGCCGAACGGAAAAGTCGATCAATCAGCTCTTCCAGAACCGGAAGCTTCAATCAGCAGTAATACATACGCTGCTCCGCGGAACCTGTTAGAGGTAAAGCTTTCGCAGCTGTTTGAAGATGTGCTGAAGGAAACCCCGATCGGCATTCACGATAACTTTTTTGACCGCGGCGGACACTCGTTAAAAGCAACGGTGCTTGTGTCGCGAATCGCCAAGGTATTTCATGTTCAAGTCCCGCTGAAGGACGTATTTGCCCATCCGACAGTGGAAGGATTGGCTCTCATTGTCCGAAATGCAGAGGAAAATCCCTTTGCATCGGTTGCACAGGCAAAAGAACAACCGACGTACCCAGTATCATCAGCTCAAAAGCGGATGTACGTGCTCCAGCATCTAGATAATGGCGGTGTCGGCTACAACATGCCGGCAGTTTTAGAACTGGAAGGGAAGCTTGATCGCGAAAAACTGGCTGCTGTATTCAAGGAACTGATCAGCCGGCATGAACCGCTTCGAACGTCCTTTGTGCCGGGAGAAGATGCCGAGCCCGTACAGCGTATTCACAGTGAGGTTTTGTTTACGTTAAGTGAAGAAGCCTCTGCTGCTGGATTTGTCCGTCCATTTGACCTCAGTCAAGCGCCGTTATTCAGAGCTGGCCTTGTGAAACTGGCGAACGAGAAGCATTTGTTGCTGGTGGACATGCATCATATCATTTCCGATGGTGTATCCGTTCAGATTTTAATCCGCGAATTCACTGAGCGCTATGCAGATCGGACGCTTAAGCCGTTACGAATCCAATATAAAGATTATGCCGTTTGGCAGCAGGAATTTCAAAAGCAAGACACATACAAAAAGCAGGAGACTTACTGGCTGAGACAGTTTAGCGGTGAGCTGCCGGTGCTCGAGCTCCCAACAGACAAGCGCCGACCGGCAGAACGGAATTTCTCAGGCGGAAAAGTTTTATTTCAAATGAATGAAGAAATCACGTCCCGTCTGAAGCAGCTAGCCCGCAAAAATGAGAGCACGCTGTACATGACGCTACTCGCATTGTATTCAGCTTTTTTGTCGCGGTTAAGCGGTCAGGAAGACATCGTGATCGGTTCGCCTATTGCCGGACGCCCGCATGCCGATCTTGAATCGGTCCTTGGCATGTTCGTCAATACATTAGCGCTCCGGACGCACCCAGCCGGCAATAAGACATTTACAAATTTTCTCAAGGAAGTCAAGCAGACTGCACTGGAAGCCTATGAGCATCAGGATTATCCGTTTGAAGAGCTGGTTGATCAACTCGGTGTGCAGCGGGAAATGAGCCGGAATCCGCTGTTTGATACAACACTTGTGCTGCAAAATATGGAAAAGCAAACGTTGAAAATGAATGATTTGCTGCTCAGATGGAACGATTTGCAGCATCCGATATCTAAGTTCGATATTTCCCTGTATGTCACAGAGCATGAGGCTGAGCTGTACTGTCAGTTTGAATACAGTACCGCTTTGTTTGAAAAAGATACCGTTCAAAGATGGGCCGACCTTTTTATGACACTTGTGGAAAACACAGCTTCCAGTCCTGACATGGAATTGGACAATATCCCGATCCTGACAATAGAAGAAGAAAGGTCTTTCATTGACTCGTGCCATCCGCTTGAGGAGACAGGCTATCCGTTGAAACAGACCCTGCACCATGCACTCGAACAGCAAGCGGCAAAAACACCTGACCAACCGGCCGTGATCGTTGAAGACGGAGAGATAACCTACAAGGAATTGAACGAACAGGCTAACCGTGTAGCCTGGGAGCTGATCGACCGCGGAGTAAAAGCCGAAACGACTGTTGCCATTATGGGTAGGCGTTCCCCTGAAATGCTGATCGGGATTTATGCGATTCTAAAAGCAGGCGGCGCTTATCTTCCTATTGACCCGGATTATCCAGAGGAACGGATCCGCTTTTTGCTGAAGGACAGCGATTCTGGCATTCTCCTTATTCAATCTGACAATCTAGACATTCCGGCTTTTGATGGAGAAATCGTTCATCTCAGTCAATTAAACAGCGGGCTGAAACGTCGTCTGTCCAATCCAAATGTTGAAGTCTATCCGGATTCTTTAGCCTATATGATTTATACATCCGGCTCTACTGGAAGACCTAAGGGTGTACAGGTTGAGCATCAATCTGCAGTGAATTTTTTAAATTCCCTTCAGTTCCGCTATCCTTTGAACCAATCGGACGTCATTTTGCATAAAACGTCGTATTCCTTCGATGCTTCGATATGGGAGCTGTTTTGGTGGCCGTATGCTGGCGCCTCTGTTTATCTGCTTCCTCAAGGAGGCGAAAAAGAACCGGACATGATATTGAAGGTCATAGAAGAACAGCAGATTACAGCGATGCATTTTGTGCCTTCTATGCTTCATGCGTTTTTAGAATATCTAAAAAATGGCCCTGTACCGATCAAAACGAACAGGCTGAAGAGGGTGTTTTCTGGAGGCGAACAGCTGGGGGCACATCTTGTCTCTCGGTTCTGTGAATTGCTGCCAGATGTTACATTAACCAATTCCTATGGGCCTACCGAAGCTACTGTAGAAGCGGCATTCTTTGATTGCCCGCTGGATGAAAAACTTGACCGCATTCCCATTGGCAAACCTATTCATCATGTCAGATTGTATATTCTGAACCAGAAGCAGAGGATGCTGCCTGCTGGATGTATCGGAGAATTGTACATCGCCGGGGCCGGGGTTGCCAGAGGCTACTTGAATCGGCCGGAATTAACAAAAGAACGTTTTCTTGATGATCCATTTTATCCGGGTGAACGTATGTACAAAACAGGGGATTTAGCACGCTGGCTGCCAGACGGACAGGTTGAATTCCTCGCCCGTCTGGATGACCAGGTGAAAATCCGCGGCTACCGGATTGAGCCGGGAGAAATCGAAGCGGCGCTCAGAAGCATAGAAGGCGTGCGGGAAGCGGCTGTGA
>NZ_NSDH01000077.1:0-8907 GCF_002289525.1 Bacillus sp. 7705b
CCTTTCCATGCCTCCAAGAGCGTTTGTTTTTCTGTTTCGTTGACGAGTGACAGACTGGAAAGCGGCTGGTTTGGATTTTCCGCCACAGCCCGCAATAATCGCAGGACGTATTCACTCCATTGCTCAGCAGTTTCTCTTGAGAATAGGTCAGTCGCATATTCCAGCTGCAGACCGATGCCGTTTTCGTCAGCGAAACCGCCTAATGTAAGGTCAAACTTGGATGTTCCTTGATGTGCCTCATAAGGTGAAATCGTGAGATCTTGCAGCTTAAGCTGTTCTTTATCAGGGTTTTCTGTCGTAACCATCACGTTAAACAAAGGATTCCGGCTCATATCCCGAGGGAGGTCTAACTGGTTGACCAAGTCTTCAAACGGATACTCCTGATGCTCAAGTGCTGACAGATTTGTCTCCTTCGCTTGCTCCAGAAGCTCTGCAAACGTCTGCTCTTCCCTTGCTTCCATTCTCAGTGCGAGCGTATTGACGAACATCCCCGGCATGTTTTGCACGTCGGCATTCGTGCGGCCTGCTGTAACCGAGCCGATCACGATATCCCGCTGTCCGGAGATTTTGCTTAAAAAGACATGGAAGACGGTGTGAAGCACCATATGCAAAGTCGTTCCCGTTTCTGCGAGCAGTTTTTCAATCGCCTTTGCCGTCCCGCTTCCCGCGCGGAAACGGACAGTATCCCCTTCAAAGCTTTGAACAGGCGGTCGGGTGTAATCAAGCGGAAGGTCAAGCTCCGGCAGTTCGCCTGAGAGAACTGATAGCCAGTATTGCTCATGCTCCTTCATCCGTTCTTTCTGTCCGGCTTCATTTTGCCAAACAGCGAAATCCTTGTAATGAAGCTTCGGCTCCGGAAGCTGTTCGCCTTTATAAAGCAGTGCCAATTCTTTAACGAAAATACCTCTTGATACACCATCCGCGATAATATGATGCATATCCAATAGAAGCAGATGTTTTTGGTCTGCGATTCGGAGTAATGCCGCGCGAATGAGCGGAGCGCCGCTTAAATCGAATGGCCGGATAAATTCTTTAATCTTCTGTTCCGCCTCGCCCTCTTCTGCATCAAACACGTGAAGATCAATTGAAGCCTCCTCAACAATGCGCTGGACAGGCTCTCCGTCTGCTTCCGTAAATGACGTGCGCAATGATTCATGACGGTTTACGAGCTGGTTGAGTGATTCCCGCAGGCGCGAAATATGAAGCTCGCCTTCCATAAGAAGAACCGATGGCATATTATAGCTGATCGTCTGCCGGTCAAGCTGATTGAGCACGTACATCCGTTTCTGCGCGGATGACAATGGATACACATCCTGTTTGTCAGCAGGCTTCAGCATGTGATAGCTGCCTGATGCTGCCGATTCCTCCATATAAGCCGCCAGCTGGCGTACAGTCGGCTGCTCGAACAGCGCTTTAAGCGGCACGGTTTTCTCCAATTCTGCCTGTATATTGGCGATGAGCATCATTCCTTTTAGTGAATGGCCGCCTAAATCGAAGAAGTTGTCATCGATTCCGATCGCTTCAATGCCAAGTGTTTTCTGCCAGATGCGGCAAAGGCTTTCTTCAAGCGCTGTTTCCGGAGCAGCTGACGCTTCATATCCGGATTGCGCTGCGTTCGGCTTCGGCAATGCGTTTCTGTCGGTTTTCCCATTTGCCGTGAGCGGGATAGCGTCCACCTGCACAAAGAAGGCAGGGATCATATGAGACGGCAGTATTTGTGAAAGCTGTTTCCGGAGCTCTGCTTTTTCAATGGCTTGATCCGCCGTATAATACGCGCAAAGCTCCTGAAGCCCGCCCTCAGAAACCGCAAGCACAACCGCTTCCTGAACTTCGCTGAGGCTGAGCATGACCGTTTCAATTTCTTTCGGCTCTATGCGGTAGCCGCGGATTTTCACCTGATCATCAGCCCGGCCGATAAATTCAATCGTGCCGTCAGCCAGTCTCCGGACGACATCTCCGGTCTTGTACATCAGGCTGCACGGCGCATACGGGTTTTCCACAAATTTCTCGGATGTGAGCTGAGGACGGCTGAGATATCCTCTGGCAAGCCCCTGTCCCGTGATATATAGCTGGCCGCTCGCTCCCGGAGGCACAAGCTTCAATGACTCATTTAAGACAAGTGCGCCGGTATTGGCAATCGGCCGTCCGATTGTCGGCCGTTTCGCGAATGTGTCAGGTTCAGTCAGGTCAACCCGTCCGGCAATGGCGCCGATCGTTGCTTCGGTCGGACCGTAGTGATTGATAAATTCGGTATGCTGATATACCTTGCTGAAAGCTAAAACATCAGCCGGAATGATCTTTTCTCCTCCCAACACAATCAAGCGCAGGGATTCAAAGTGCGGCTCCTTTGTAAAGCTGGCTGTGTTCACCATCGTATGGAACAGGGACGGTGTCAGCTTGATATACGTGATGCCGTGTTCCTTGATATAACGGCCAATCTGATCGGGCGCCGTATATGTTTCTTTCGGCACAATGTGAAGCTCACCGCCTGCTTGAAGCACAGGGAAAATGCTTGTATACCCCAAGTCGAATGCGTAAGACGAAAGCAAGACAGACTTATCCGTTTCAGCCAGCCCTGCCTCTTTGCTAAACCAAGAAACATAGTTTGTCAGATTGCGATGCTCAATCTGCACACCCTTCGGCTTCCCGGTCGTGCCGGATGTGTAAATGATATATGCAAGATTCTGAGGCCCAGAAATCGGTTCCGGACGCTCCTTGCTTTCGTTCCGCCAATCCGCTTGATCGATGTTGATGACGGTTCCTTGATATTGCCCTATGGCAGTCATATTTCTTTCATTCACGACTGTAAATCTCGCACCGCTGTCTTCTAATGAATAGCGGATTCGTTCCTCAGGCGTATCCGGATCAATCGGAAGGAAAGCTGCTCCCGCCTTCATGACACCAAGAACAGCTGTCATTAGATCAGCTGAACGATCCATGACGACGGCTACGATGTCTTCACTTCCTGCCCCGTGCGCGCGCAAATGATGCGCCAGCTGGTTCGCCTGTTCATCGAGTTCACGGTAGCTCAGCTGGTTTCCGCCAGAAATCACAGCCGGATGATCAGGTGTTTGCTGCACCTGTTTTTCGAAAAGTGACGCAAACGTGTCATTGCCAGAATGAGTGGTTTGTTTTTTCTCTTCAAGCAAAGCTGCCGTTTCAACTGGTGAAAGAATCTCCAAATCAGACAGCCGTACGTTCGGATTAACCGCAGCTGCTTTGATCAAATTGACGAAGTGGCTGCTCCAGCGGCGGATCGTCTCGTCTTTAAACAAGGCAGTTGCGTAGTCAAAGCTTAAACCGATTTCTTCTTCCCATTCGACAGCTTCCAAGGACAGATCAAATTTCGCCACGTGATGAAGCATGGAATAGGAAGAAATCTTCAAATCTCCTAATTTCAAAGAAGGAATCTCCATGTTCTGCATGTTGAACATGACGCTGAACAGCGGGCTTCGGCTTGTGTCCCTTGTGAGCGGCAGTTTTTCAATCAGCTCCTCAAGCGGATAGCTTTGGTGCTCGAATGCTTGCAGACTGACCGTTTTGACTTCGTCTAGGAATTGTGCAAAGGTTTTATCCCCCGCAGGCGCTGTCCGTAATGCCACCGTGTTGACAAACATACCCGGCACACCTTGCAGATCAGGATGCGTTCTGCCCGCAGTCGGTGAGCCGACGATGATGTCATCCTGTGACGCGTACTTAGAGAGCAGTACATGAAATGCGGCTAAAAGGAACATGTACATTGTTGTGTCTGTTTCTGACAGCAGCGATTTGATTTGAGCTGTGATTTGTTTATCCAGCCCGAACATGACGCGCTCCCCGGAAAAGCTCCGTTCTGCAGGCCGCGGGAAATCCGCCGGAAGATCAAGAACCGGCAGCTCGCCTTTAAACGTATCCAGCCAGTATGCTTCATCCTTTTGATGATCCGCACGTTCTTTTTGCCAGACAGCGTAATCTTTATAGTGAATCTGCGGGAGCTCCAGATCTGCGCCTTGATAGATTTTGGCGAGATCGCCGATGAGAATGCCTGTCGAGCTGCCGTCCGTAATGATATGATGCATATCAATGAGCAGCAGATGGCGTTCTTCTTCAAGCTGGACAAGCTTCGAACGGACGAGCGGCGCGCGGTTTAACTCAAACGGCTGAATAAACGATTTGATCAGCTCTTCCGCGTCTTCTTCCCGTCCCTTGGCAGCCTCCAGCTGGAACGATATGTTTTTATGAACGGTCTGTACGACTTCTCCGTCTATCATGTCAAACGACGTACGGAGAATTTCGTGCCGGCTGATTAATTGCTGAATCGCATGTTCAAGCCGGTCTTTGTTTACTTCTCCCTCCAGCAAAAGTACAGCAGGGACGTTGTAGCTTGTGCTTGCTTGTCCAAGCTGATTGAGGATGTACATTCTCCGCTGGGCCGGGGAAACAGGATAATGCTGCTGATAAGGTGCTTGCCTGATCGGTTCAAACGTCTGCTCCTCCTTGCTTTCGCTCTCTTCCAAATACAGTGCCAGTTCTTGAATGGTCGGCTTTTCAAAAAGCACTTTAATCGGTACTTCCTTGTGGAAATGCTCTTGAATTTTCGCCGTCATCATCATGGCCTTCAGAGAATGTCCGCCGATCATAAAGAAGTTATCTGTAACGCCTGCTTTAACGCCGAGTATTCCTTCCCAAATCTCGGCTAATTTCTTTTCACTCTCTGTTTTGGGTGCTGCATATTCAGACTGCACAGCGTCTGATTGAGGCGCAGGCAGTTCTTTTTTATTGATTTTTCCGTTTGGCGTGAGCGGCAGGCTGTCCATCTGGATCAAATGGGCAGGAACCATATAGTCAGGCAATGATTGAGACAGCGTTTTTCTCAGCCCGCTCACAGACACTTCGCGATCCGCTGTAAAGTACGCGCAGATTTCATTTTCATCCGCTTTGTTTTTGCGAATGATCACGGCAGCCTCTGTCACATGTTCGGCCATGTTCAATTTGGTTTCGATCTCCCCAAGCTCAATCCGGAACCCGCGCACCTTCACCTGGTTATCAATTCTTCCTAAAAACTCGATATTCCCGTCCGGAAGCCATTTCGCCAAGTCGCCAGTTCGATACATTTTTTCACCCGGTCTGAATGGATCTTCGAGAAATTGCTTCTTCGTCAGCTCTGGGAGGTTGACGTAGCCCCGTGCCACGCCGCTTCCGCCGACACACAGTTCACCGGGCGCGCCGATCGGCTGCAGGCGCTGCTGCTCATCCATGATGTATGCAGTGGAATTTCCGATTGGCTTCCCGATTGGAATTGAACCGCTGTACTCGCGATCAATCAGAAAGCTTGTAGAAAATGTCGTATTTTCTGTCGGTCCGTACCCGTTCCACAGAGAAAGCGACGGCGATGCCTGTTTCACTTTACTTACAATATGCGGCACGAGCGCGTCTCCGCCGATGATTAAATGGCGCAGTGTGCCGAACATGCCGGCATCCTTTGCAGCAAGCTGGTTGAATAATGGCGAGGTCAGCCACATCGTCGTAATTCTCTGCTCACGGAGGAACGCTGAAAACCGTGTCGCGTCAAGCAGTGTCTCTTTTTTCACCGGATAAAGCGCAGCGCCGTTCAGCAGCGCGCCAAAGACCTCAAATGTACCGGCATCAAAGCTGACAGCTCCCGTTTGCGCCATGCGGTCTTCTTCATGAACAGGAACGTATCCTGCATTTTTAACGAGACGCAGAATGCTTTTATGTTCGATCATGACGCCTTTCGGTTTTCCGGTCGAACCTGACGTGTACATGATGTAAGCCAGGTCAGACGGATCGGCGGGCAGATTCAGATTGTCTGCCGTTTCATTCCCTTCAAAGACGCCTTCCAGCGGGAGAACCGGTACTTGCAGCTGATTTGCCTGTTTTGTATATGCCTCTCCAGCTAAAGCGATCCGAATTGAGCTGTCCTCCGCCATGAAACGGAGCCGATCCTCCGGAAGTGCGGGATCAAGCGGCACATAAGCGGCGCCTGCTTTTAAAACAGCCAGCATGGCGGCAACAGTGTCTGCCGAACGGTCATTCATAATGGCTGCTGTTTCACCCTTTTGAAGACCTTGCCCGATGAGCTTTCTCGCCAGGCGGTTCGCCGCTTCGTTCAGCTCGCGGTATGTCAGCTCGGCTCCTTCATATACGAGGGCAGTACTTGCCGGTGTCCGCTTTGCTTGTTCTTCAAATACTTGATGAACAGCCATTCCTTCAGGGAGTTCTGATGAAGTGCTGTTAAAGGTCTCCACAATTTGCCGCTGCTCTTCTTCTCCCACAAGCCCGTGCTCACGCACAAAAGCGTCCGGCCGCTCAACAGCGGCTGTCATCATGCGGGTGAGATGTCCTGCTGTCCGTTCAATAAAAGCAGAATCAAATGCAGCGCCGTTATATTTGATTTTGACGGTCCAGGTTTTACCCGGGTAAACAATGAGGTTGAAATCAAAGCTTGTTTGTTCAAATGCGCTCTCAACCTTAATAGAGAACCCGAGCCGGTCTTCCATGCTGCCGTTTTCAAGCTCTTGATCAAGTGGATAATTTTCAAAAGCGACGAGATGGTTCAAAAGACTGCTGTCCAAGGCTGAACGTTTTTGAATCTCGTAAAGCGGCACGTAATCGTAGCGCTCCGCCTCCACCGCATGCTGCTGAACGTCTGTAAAAATATCAGCGAATGTAGACTGCTGATCAACCTTTACACGCACCGGAATGGTATTGATAAAGAGCCCCGCCATTGTTTCAATTCCGTTGATTTCAGACGGCCGTCCCGATACGACCGTGCCGAAGACAACATCATTCGTAAAGTTATATTTGCTGAGGACGATTCCCCAGATCGCCTGAAACAGGTTAGGCCCCGTCACTTGATGGCGGTTCGCCGTTTGCTGAATGCGTGCAACCAGTTCCTCATCCCATGTAAATGAGTATTCTCTGTTCACATACTCTTCTTTTTTCTCCGGCAAGCGGCCCGGGAGCACGCTTGGCTGTTCAAAATCCGCCAAGCGTTCGCTCCAGTAGCCTTCCGCTTCTTCATTATCCTGTTTTCCAAGCCACTTAATGTAGTCGGAATATGGCTTTCCCTGCCCGTTTGCAGGTGTGCGGCCTGCTCTGAGCGCTTCGTAGTTTTGGAACAGGCTTTTCATCAGTACGCCCATGCTCCAGCCGTCCATCATAATATGGTGATTGCTCCAGACAAGATACAGCTGATCTGCATCAAGGCGGAAAACTGCCACTTTGAACAAAATGTCTTTTGCCAGGTTAAAGCCTTGGTGCTGAACGTCTTGTTTGTAACGCTCGATGTGGTCTTTCTGGCGATCCTCGTCTGCATGACTGATATCTTCATAGTGCACCTTTGTCTTGCGTTCCGCTAACACAACCTGACGCGGCTTTTGCAGCTGCTGGTGCACAAATACCGTACGGAGAATATCGTATGACCGGATCAGTTCATTGACGCTTTTCTCAAAGATTTCTAGATCAAAAACACCTTGAATGCCAAGCTCTAATTGTGTGAAGTAAGAGGAAGAATGCGGATCAAGCATCGCATGATACAGCATTCCTTCCTGCATCGGTGTAAGTGCATACACCTTTTGAATCGATTTTTTGCTCATATGCCACCTCTATTAAAAAATTTCCATTAATTTATCAAGCTCATCCAGCGTCAAATCGTCGTCGCCAAGGTCACTCGGCGTCAGTTCCGTGCCATCTTGAGATAGGCAATGTTCAATGATTCTAAGAAGATGGGCCTTAAAGCTGTCACTGAATGTCTGTATCGTTTTTTCATGAAATTCGAGAGAGTGATAGGCCAGTGACATCGTCAGTTTTCCGTTTTCAATATATCCGACAACATCAAGCGCGTTCGGTTTTTCCGTTTCCGGACTTAATGACTGTCCTGACGGCAGCTCTGATCTCGTGAATAAACCTGCATCCGACATTTCATCGAACTGACCTAAATAGTTAAAGCTGACATCCGGCTGAATGGAGAACGCCACATCTTCTTTATGCTCCGGCGCCGTCAAATAGCGCAAAATGCCGTAGCCCACTCCCTTATTCGGGATATGTCTGATGTCTTCTTTCATTTGCTTCAGCTGATAAGCCAGTTCATCCGCGTGCTTCATATCCAGCACCATCGGGAACATACTCGTAAACCAGCCGACTGTCCGGGAAATGGTCAGGTCTTCTACTATATCTTCACGTCCATGCCCCTCTAAATGAACACTCACTTGCTCCTGACCTGTCCACTCCTTCATCGCCAATCCGAATGCCGTCAGCAAAATATCATTCATTTCTGTGTGATAAGCCTCATGCACCTTGGTGGTAAGCTGTTCTGTCTCTTCAGCAGTCAGCGAAAATTCGATTGTCTTTGTATGTTTCATTCGCTGATCACTAGATTCGCGGTCCTTCGGAAGCTTCACCGGGACAGTCTGTTCTTCAAGCTGTTTCCAATACTCTTTTTCTTTCAAAAAGGCTTTGGAATTTGCAAAGTCTTGTAATCTCTCTGCATACTCCGCAAACGAATGGGTTTTCTGCGGAAGAACCGGCTCGTTCCCTTGCTCCAGCTGTGTATAAACCGCGGCGAAATCCTCCAGTAAAATCCGCCACGATATACCGTCAACCACTAAGTGGTGAATCACAAGCAGCAAGTGATCTCCGTCTTCTGCTTGGAACAAGCCTGCTTTTAACAAGCCGCCTTCATTCAAATCGATGCTGCTTTGCAGACGCTCCGCTTCTCTCTCTATGCGGTCTTCATGATCTATAGCCTGCCCCTCAAGTTTGGTGATCTCTAAGTGAACAGAGACAGCATCAAGCCCTTTGTTAAATTGAACGATCTCCCCTTGTTCCTCGCGGTAGACCATGCGAAGCGCGTCATGATGCTCAATCAGTGCCTGTAATGTCTTTTCAACCCGTTCAGGATCGAAG
>NZ_NSDH01000078.1:0-875 GCF_002289525.1 Bacillus sp. 7705b
CCCTTCGCAGAATGAAGCATGACCGACTGATTCCAGTGGTGTTTGTTCGTGAAATTCTTTTCAAAGAACCAGCGCTGAATCGGCGTCAGGATAACTTCGCCCTCCACCGGGCCTTGGTTTGCCTGTTTGCCTTCGGCACGCTCCACGTATTGTGTCAGTTCTTCAATCGTCGGGTGCTGGAAGAGATCCTTCATTTCCAGCTTCCAGCCGTGCTGGTTCAAGCGGCTCGCCATCTGGATTCCTTTAATAGAATCTCCGCCGAGCGAGAAGAAATTGTCGCCGACACCGACTTCAGAAATACCGAGCACGTCCTGCCAAATGCCGGCAAGCAGCTCTTCCATGTCGGTGGACGGTGCTTTGTATTCTCCGCTTCCTGCTTCGATGTCCGGCTCCGGAAGTGCTTTGCGGTCTACTTTTCCGTTTGCGGTAACCGGAATCTCGTTTAATGTCACCCAGAACGCCGGGATCATGTAGTCCGGCAGGGTTTCCTTCAGTGCTGATTTCAGCGCTTCTATGTCAGCTGTTTCCGGTGTGACATACGCCGCGATCGCTGTATTGCCGCCTTTATCTTTTACAGCTGTCACTGCCGCATCCTGCACCTCAGAAAGCTGGGCCAGCTGCACTTCAATTTCTGACAGCTCGATTCGGTAGCCGCGGACTTTGACCTGCTGGTCGATCCGGCCGATGTATTCGATGCCGCCGCCCGTCCATTTCACCAAATCGCCTGTTTTGTACATGCGTTCACCCGGCACGAACGGATCGGGGACAAACCGCTTCGCGGTTTCGTCTTCCCTGTTCAGATAGCCGCGCGCCAGTCCGCGTCCCGCCACACAAAGCTCTCCGGCCACGCCCTCCGGCTGAACCTGATGGCTTTC
>NZ_NSDH01000079.1:0-692 GCF_002289525.1 Bacillus sp. 7705b
ATCGCTTCATCAATGACGTGAAGCTCGGCGCCGATCGTCCAGGTCGGGAACATCTCCCAAATGGAAGCGTCGAACCCGAAGCCCGCGTACTTCGCACTGCGGTCCTCCGCCGTCATGCCGAACGCATCATGGTGCCAGAAGCACAGGTTCACAAGCGCATGGTGCTCGATCATAACACCCTTCGGCTGTCCGGTCGTTCCTGACGTGTAAATCATATAAGCAAGGTGATCCGCGGTTGTGTCGGTCTGCGGATTTTCCTCATCGTTTTCATCAAGCGGCAGACTCAGGATTGTGCGGTTGCCGTCAAGAAGAATGACCTCGCCCGTGTAGCTGTCCGGCACTGTGATGCCTTCCTGTTTCAAGAGAAGCGTCGCGCCGCTGTCCTGTAGGATATATTCAATCCGCTGATCCGGATAGTCAGGGTCAATCGGCACAAATGCCGCTCCTGCCTTCAGGACACCGAGCACCGCAGCGGACATTTCAAACGACGGCTTTGTGAGAATGCCGACGCGCTCATCCGCGCCGATGCCGCAGTCGATCAGAATCCGCGCCAGACGGTTTGCCTTCGCATTCAGCTCACCGTACGTCCATGACTGCCCGTTATACGTAACAGCCGGTTGGTCTTTGTGGCGCTGAGCCGTTTCTTCAAACAGCTGATGAACCGTTTTGTCTGTCGGCACAGGCAGTGTTTT
>NZ_NSDH01000080.1:0-1360 GCF_002289525.1 Bacillus sp. 7705b
CTGTTCGTACAGAAAGCGGCGAGGCGGAATTATGTGCGTATGCGGAAGGGCTCGGAAGAAATGAAGTGCGCAAGCAGCTTGAGGCATTGCTGCCGGGCTATATGATTCCTGCTCATATCATTGAAATGGAACAATGGCCGGTTACCCCGAGCGGAAAGCTCGACCGAAAAGCGCTGCCTGCTCCTGACGGAGCGGCAGATCGGGAAACCTACACAGCGCCGAGAAACCTGACAGAGATGAAGCTTTCCCAGCTGTGGGAGGAAGTGCTGAAAAGCGGACCTGTCGGCATTCACGACAACTTTTTTGACCGGGGCGGCCATTCCTTAAAAGCCACCGCGCTTGTCTCCCGGATCGCCAAGGAATTCGGCGTCCAAGTGCCGCTGAAGGATGTGTTTGCCCATCCGACGGTAGAAGGTTTGGCTTCTGTCATCAGCGAAGGAACGGAAAGTCCGTATGAAGCCATTAAGCCGGCTGAAAAACGCGAGACCTACCCGGTTTCCTCCGCCCAAAAGCGGATGTATGTGCTCCAGCAGCTGGAGGATGGAGGCACAGGCTACAATATGCCGGCAGTCTTGGAGCTGGAAGGAAAGCTGGATCTTACAAGAATGGATGCCGTATTCAAAAAGCTGATCAAACGCCACGAGTCACTGCGCACGTCCTTTACAACGGACACAGACGGCGAGCCGGTTCAGCGCATCCATGACGAAGTGCCGTTTACATTCCACACCTCTGTGCTCGGCGGACAAACTGAACAGGAAGCCGCGGCAGCGTTTATCCAGCCGTTTGACCTCAGCCAAGCTCCGCTGTTCCGGGCGGGAATCGTCAAGGTATCAGACGGGCGGCATCTATTACTGGTCGATATGCATCACATTATTTCAGACGGTGTGTCAGTCAATACGCTCATTCGGGAATTCGGGGAGCTGTACGCCAATCAGGAGCTACCTGCGCTTCACATTCAATATAAAGACTATGCCGTATGGCAGGAGGCCTTTAAAAAAGGAGACACGTACAAGACGCAGGAGGCGTACTGGCTGAAGCAGCTCGAAGGCGAGCTGCCCGTACTGGACCTGCCGGCTGATTACGCCCGGCCGCCGGTGCGAAGCTTCGCGGGTGATCAAGTCTCATTTACGCTCGATCAAGAACTCACAGCCGGGCTTCACAAACTCGCACGCGAGAACGGAAGCACCCTGTACATGGTGCTCCTGGCAGCTTACACAGCGTTATTGGCGCGCTTAAGCGGACAGGAAGACATCATCGTCGGGTCACCAATTGCCGGACGTCCTCACAAAGATCTTGAGCCGATACTTGGAATGTTCGTCAACACCCTGGCGCTTCGGACACGCCCGGAGGGCGGGAAGCC
>NZ_NSDH01000082.1:0-618 GCF_002289525.1 Bacillus sp. 7705b
GCAATACACTTACGGAAAAGGTCCAGAGTATTCTTCCGAATTAGAGAAACTGCAGGCAGAGAACCGTTATCTGAGACAACAGAATGAAGTTTTAAAAAAGTACAACGAATTGGAAAGGAAGTTGATAGCCAAACGTCAGTCGAACTTGTAGATGTATTGCACAGCACAATGACCGTACAGAATATCTGTGTTCATTTAGGTATCTCACGAGCGTCTTATTATCGTTGGAAGAAGAACCTGATGAAAGATCATCCCAAATGCCATTTGGAAAAACAAATCGGCACGTTGTGCCGAGAGCACAAGTATCGATATGGATATCGAAAAATTACAGCTATATTAAAAAAGGAAATGCGTATTAACCATAAAACGGTTCAGCGTATCATGCAGAAAAATCAGTGGCAGTGCCGGGTTAAGGTGAAAAAACGCAAGAAGAATGGGCAGCCATATGCCGTGGTTGATAATATATTAGATCGGAACTTTCAGTCTGATCATCCTCTTGAAAAACTAGTAACGGACATCACATATTTGCCTTATGGACAGAAACAATTGTACCTTTCCAGTATATTGGATGTATACAATGGAGAAGTAATTGCTTTCACGATTGGAGATAAGCAGGAC